>NZ_CP098611.1:4430971-4747469 GCF_023983615.1 Phormidium yuhuli AB48
GTTCTCGACAAGCTGAGCGATTATTTGGGGTTAAAAATGGTAGGGTTTGTCGCCATTGAGGTGAGGTTTGTAACTGTTCGGTGAGCCAATCACTAAAGTCAAGTCCCGTCGGCCCATCAATTCCTAGGGTTAGATGTAAGGAGGGTTCGGCGACGGCGATCGCATCATGCCAATGTCCCCGAGGAATATATAGTAATTCACCAGGATTTAGGGTTTGTTCAAGATAGGGGTTTCCCTCAGGTGGTGTGAATTGAGAGGAGGGGGTTTCAGATATGGGATAGGGAAAATTCTCGAAAAAAACTCGCCAGTGTTTCTGTCCAGCAATTTGTAGGATAAACACTTCATGGGAGTCATAATGACAGGTGAATCCTTGCTGTCTTCCTGGAGAACTATAACTATTAACTTGGATTCGATGTCCAAGTTCAAGGCGGAGTTGTTCGGCGAGTTTGGCAATATTTTCGTTTTTTTGATGCAGGCGATCGACGACCAATGTGGCTCCAGATTGACAGGCTTTTATGATATCTCGTGCAGTTTGGATAGGTTGGAATTTTTTTCCGGATTGAGATAGGCGAATTTCTGGGGATTTTAAGGGATATAAATTAAGAATTTGGTTGAGACTCTCCCAGGAAAATAAATCTGCAAATTTGCTGGGATTGTTGTCGGAAATAAGAATAGCTTTCTGAGTCCAGTATTGGTCAATAAAGTCTGACGGGGAGATGGGATGAAGCAGATTAGCGAAGGTTCTCATGGGAGTGGGATGGAAACAACAACGAGGATTCCTCTAAGCCAACTGGCGGGATATCTTGCTGGCTTAGAGGACGGGTTGAAGGGGGGTGAGGCGGTTTAGCGTCTCATGCGACGATAGCGACTTGAAGGAGTTTTGGAATCATGGTCGTAGTCATAGTCTTGATCATAGTCTTGGTCATAGTCTTGGTCATAGTCTTGGTCGCTATCACTATCTTTGTTAAACATGCTAGCTTGGGAGAGATTATCTTGGTTTAAGTCTTCAATTTCTACATGAAGCCGGTTGTTGGGTTTGGGAGAGGCTGAAGACTGTAAGGCCTGACTGGCTGCGGACGCAGTGAGGAAAGCAAATGAAGCTAAGACTGCAATTTTGAAAGAGGGTTTCATCGGGGTTAATTTCTGAGTAATCTGATTGTGATGCTTGCGATCGAGTCAGGGGGATGGATTACCCTGATCTGATTAAGCTCAAGTTTAGCTTAAAGGATCAATATGACCAAATGATGACTATCGATTAGCTGGCCGTCGTTGGCTTAGCTGTCGTTAGGGGAATAAAGATATGGACATGAGTTCCTTCTCCTAATACAGAGTCTATCGTAATATCACCTTGATGACGATGGAGGATTTGGTAGCTAATTGCTAATCCGAGTCCCGTTCCTTCTCCGACGGCTTTGGTGGTAAAAAATGGGTTAAAAATCTTATCTTTTATAGTTTCATCAATGCCGACTCCGGTATCTTTGATGTCGATGGTAACACCACTAGAATCCGATTCTTGGCAATCCGAAAAATCAGTGATAATTGTGATAGTTCCAAGTTCTCGTGACTCTTTTATAGCATCGACAGCGTTACTAAGTACATTCATAAAGACTTGATTTATTTCACCCGCGAAACATTCAATTTGAGGTAAATCTCCATAGTGTTTTTCAATTGTAATATCGCTGAGTTTATGTCCAAGAATTAGCAAGGAATCTTCAATACCTTGATGGATGTCAATTGTTTTTTTGTCAGCTTCATCTAAGCGAGAAAAACTTCGTAGGGATTTGACAATATCCCGGATTCGCTCACTTCCATTGTGCATGGATCTAAAAAGTTTATGGGAATCTTCTTCAATAGACTCTAAGTCAAGCTCTTCTAGGCGATCGCGCACTGTTGTGGGCAAATCTTCCTGGCTTAATAACTCTTTCAAGGATTCTAATAGTTCATCCTGGCTCTCTTTAAGGTGAAACAAGTTTCCGTGAATAAAACTAATGGGATTATTGATCTCATGCGCAATCCCTGCAACCATTTGCCCCAAGCTAGACATTTTTTCACTATGAATTAAGCTAGATTGGGTTTGTTTGAGCTGATCTAAGGTCGTTGAAAGCTCTTTGGCTTGCTTGTTGGATAATTTAGCACTTTCTAGGAGTCGTAATTCACGATTTTTTAGCTCTTCATCAAGCTTAAAAAATAAGTAAAGTGCTAAAAAACCACTTAAAATCCCAACACTCGCCTCGATGAAAATCGCTATCTCAATAATGTCTTGTCGCTCTCTTGAGGCGAGTTGTCGTTGTTCCAGTAATCGTTCTTCTTCTCTAACAAAAACGGCAATTTCTGCTCGGGCCTCATCCATTAAATGTTTTCCACGAACCATCAGACGAATTTCTGAGGTTTCTAAGACTTCCTCGGTTTGACTATCGATTTGATAGAGTTTGTCTCTAAAAAAGTTGATTGTTTCCCGTGCTACTTCTTGAATAACATGAACTTGAGCGAGTTGTCGTTCATTATCTTCGACCAAAGTTTCCATATTATACAGAGTTTGTGGAATTTCAAAAATCACCTGTTGATAGGGTTCTAAAAACTGAAGTTGACGGGTGATTCCATAGCCACGAATGCCGGTTTCTGCATTTAAAAGCTGTATCAAAAGCTGATTGGCTTCATAGCGGACTTGCTGAGTATGCTCAACATATTCTTGAGCAGCAACGGCGGTATTTTTGATCCAGCTAAAGGCAATGAGCGTAATAATTAAACAGGCTATGGGTATGCTAATAATCAGGGTTCCTCTTTGACGAAATGATAGATTGTTCCAGTACGAAAAGAGGTTGTTTAGTTGAAGGTGTAATATGGTAAACATATTTTCTGAAGTCAAACAAGGTGGTTATTCTAGGATTTTATGCCGGAAACTTGAACCCTGATGTTGTGATAAATGTGTGATAAACTGGGGTTTAAGGTTGCTGCTAGTTAGTCTGTTGGTAACCTGAATTGTATGTTAAAACTTAAAGTTGCTGCCATTTGCCAAAATTTGGAGATATTGAAAAAGCTTGACTATCAAGGACAGTGGGAGGCGCGAATCTGCGCAGTCGAGGTATTCAGGCTTTGCAGGAACTTTTCTAACTGTAGGACTTGAGCGAGGTTGAGGCGGTAGTAAATCCAGCGGCCATCTTGTCGAGGATGTACCAGTTGTGCCTCTTTTAAGACTTTGAGATGAAAGGAGAGTTTTGATTGGGGGGTGTTGAGGCGATCGCACAATTCACAGACGCAAAGTTCGCGATCGCACAGATGCTCAATAATCTGCAAGCGCAAGGGATCACTCAAGGCCCGAAATCCTAAAATGAGGTGATTGGATGGCTTCGCGAGTGAAGACTTCATGATAGTATCATTAGAATAAACAGGGCTGACTTGATTTTATACGATTTTCCAAAGGTCGTACCCCAGAGGCAAGACTGCCTTCTCAGGATGATGGATACGGGTTTCGGGATTAAGGATGATTGACTACATTGAAAAGGTAGCTACAGCTTGGTTTGTGGGCTTTTTCCCTCTGGCGGAAATCTACATCGCTGTTCCCTTGGCGATGGCCCTCGGCTTGGATTCTCTGTCGTCAGTTCTCTGGCCGGTGTTCGGAAATTTTTCTCCGGTGTTGCTCATCGAATTTCTCTATGAGCAATTGCTTCGTTTTCCTCGCATCCGTCGGCTGTTCAAGCGTCTGCGTTCAGAACGAGTCATTCGCTATCTCGACCGTTGGGGAGGCTGGTTCGTATTCATTATGACACCCTGGACGGGGGTTTGGGCCATGGCCATCACCCTTAAATTTCTGGGAATGAAACGTCGGCCTCTCCTCGTGACGACATTTATCAGTATTCTGATCTATGCTGTTCTCCTTCTTGTCTTAGTCGATGTCGGAGTCGATTGGTTTACCTCAAAGAATGGGGACTAATTCCCTGGATTTTCTGGAAATTGGGGTTGACAGATTGACAACTTGACCGGTATTATAAAAACGATGGAAAAGGTGCGCCCAAAAAAAAGCCTTTCAAACGGGAGTTCAACTTTCCAGTGACGTCCTCCTTTGACCCTAATCTTCCTCCATCACCCCCTCCTCTGGTGACGGTTTGCCTTCCCACCTACAACGGCGAAGCGTTTTTAGCCGAGGCCTTAGCCAGTCTTTCCCAGCAAACCTATCCTAATTTAGAGATTCTCCTATCCGACGATGGCTCGGAAGATGCCACCCTGGATATGTTAGAGGAGTTCAGGGCCAACTCCCCTCATCCCTGTCGCCTTTATCGCCATTCCCAGTTGGGGATGGTGCAGAATTGGAATTTCTGTATTGAGAAGGCTAGGGGAGTTTATCTGAAATTCCTCTTTCAAGACGATCGCCTAGACCCCGATTGTATTCGCCAACTGGTCAACTTGGGGGAAACTGACCGGGATTTAGCCTTGATATTTTGCGTCCGTCGCCTAGACATCTCCCCCCAGGCCCAAGACATTCCCATTTTGCAGATTCTTTGGCAACATTGTCAGGAGATTCATCGGGGGTGGAGTCAGTTACAGTCTCGTCAAAGGGGGGTGAGTCTGTTGGCCGATGGTCGACTCTGGGAGTTTCCCCTCAATAAAATTGGCGAACCCACGGCGGTTCTCTTGCGGACATCGGCCGTGAAGCAAGTGGGAGGGTTTGATACAGACTTATCTCAGTTGGTGGATGTGGAATTGTGGTGGCGACTGTTGGCCCGCTTCTCGGTGGGGTTTGTTGACCAACCCCTGGCGGTGTTTCGTCTTCATCCCGGACAACAAACGGTGAAAAATGCGGCTGAGGGGAGGTTTGATGAACGGCGATTCTTGCTCAAGATTGCCCAAAATCCTATCTTTGCTGAGGAAATACGACAGCAGGCGAGATGGCATTGGTTGCAACAGGAAGATTGGCAATGTCAGGATTGGCGATCGCACTTGCAAGAGATTCCCCCCTCCCTATGGCCCGATTGGTTGCAACAGATGTTGTCGCAAACCCCCCAATGGTGCGATCGCGGTGAAGCCAGGGCCTATACTCAAGGACTGATGGCCATCTCCGACTATCTCCTGGCCCGGATTCAAGAGCAACCGCAACCCTGGCGAGACGCGGCCCGAGTCTATTCCTTGCAGGTGAGTCTGTCGGCCACCTATTATAATGATGTGCCATTAGACAACCTTCTACAGCAGCGGCGGCAAATCCTACAATTCTTTCTCCAATCCCAAGGATATTGTCTCGATTGGCAGGTTTCCCCGCAAAACTCCGGCAAAACGGGAGTTTATCTGGAAACCTATCTCAGCCAGATGCCAAAATCCCACCATCCTATCTATTCCCCGAAACCGCCGCCACAATCTTGGACGGCTGGGGATTGGATTCAGTTACCGGGAGACTTGCGGGGACAAATCCAACGGCTGCGTGAGGAAAATTTAGATGAGTTGCAATTTTGGGGAGACTCCGTGGGCGAAATTGGGGCGATCGCCTTCTTGGAGTTACATCAGTTAGCCGGCTCTCAGAGGACGTTTTGGGACTTACCCCTCTGGGAAACTGAGGATAAAACGGCTTTTTTGCCTACAGGTCTAACCCATAGCATTTACCATAGCACGACTCCCCATTTAGGTCAAGTCCCAGAGGGAGAAATTTTAGACCTTAAGGGACGGCTAGATATCGCCTCAGCCCGAGTTATTTTTGTCACGGTGGTTTCTCCCGACGACCTAACTGTTGAATTGCGGGAGACTTGGGCAGGAATTATCCAATCTTGTCCTCAATCGGTGTTGCTTCTGTTGTTATCCCAAACCGATGAACAGTCGAAGCTGGGGATTTCTAGCCGCGATCGCCTGTCTGAAACTTGGGCAAACTTTGAACTGTCCCGTCAACAGTTAATACTCGTCAAACCGGGGGATTGGCAACAGCAGCCATTGTGGTGGGAGATGGGAGATATCTATTTAGATAGCTTTCCCATCAACTCGCCGCAATTTGTGCAGATGGCCCTGAACAAAAATCAGGTTCCTGTCTTGTATTATGGCAAAACACGGCGATCGCAAACCAGCGTTAAGCACTTTCCCGGGCCAATTCCTCCCGAGTCCATCGCCCAGCAAGAGTCAGAGTACCGTCAACTGGCCCAAAAATTGGCAACAGATTTAGAATTTCGGCAAGAGACGTTAAACAAACTTCAACTCGCCCGAGTCAGCGATCCCCCATCTTAAATCCCTTGTGCTAGGATCTGCCCTAACGCCCCTCACCTCTGGGTTTAACCATGTCCCCCAAAATTTCCCTCATCCTCAATAGTTACAATCCCTCCCACTATCTCCAACGGGCCATTGAGAGTGTTCTGCAACAAACCTATCGAGACTTTGAACTCTTAATTTGGGACGATGGTTCCAGCGACGACTCCTTGGACATCGCGCGATCGCTGGCCGCCCAAGATGAGCGAGTCCGAGTTATCGCCGCCCCCCACCAAGGTCGAGGAAAAGCCCTCAAAGCCGCCATTGCAGTCACCACCGGCGACTATCTCGGCTGGATTGATCGAGATGACATCCTACTCCCCAACGCCCTGGAACAGACAGCGGCTATCCTAGATAAACATCCCCAAGTGGGAATGGTCTACAGCGACTATCTCGACATTGACAGTCAAGGAACCCCCCTAGGGTTGGGCTATCGCTGTCAGATTCCCTACAGTCGCGATCGCCTTCTCACCGACTTTATCACCTTCCACTTCCGCTTAATGCGTCGGGAAATCTATAACCAAGCCGGAGGAATTGACCCCGCCTTTGAATACGCCGAAGACTACGACCTCTGTTTACGCATCTCAGAACTGACGGAAATTTACCATCTCCCTGAACCCCTCTATCACTATCGCCACCACAGAGATAACGCCTCTCGGTCCCAAGCCAGTTTACAACAGGCGCGATCGCAATGTGCCATCAACAACGCCCTCTGTCGTCGCGGCTTACAAGACACCCTACAACTGCAAGTCCAAGGGGGACGATTTATCCTCAAACCCCGGCCCACCGCCTCTCGCAGCCGTGTCGCCGCCGTACTGGCCTCCCTCTCCCTCCCCCTAATTCCCCTCAACGCCGCCGCCACCCCAACCCTCAGCGAAGCGGGAAAAGCCATCATCGAAACCGCCAGTCAAGGAATTTCCCAAACCGAACCTCCCAGCCTAACAGCCGTCAACTCCCAATCCGACATTCAGCCACAAACCATCGAACCCGACTGGGAGATGCTGAAACAAGACAATCCCCCGGTTCCACCAATTCGGGCCAACGAACAAATCGGAGACGGCTATGGCTACCAACCCCCAGCCGCCGGTTATGGCTACCAACAAAACTATACCCCTCCCACACCTCCCCCCCTGCGTTGGTTTATCCGGCCCCGTTCCCAAGACCATCGACCGCAACTCAGTCAAGACGGTAATATTAGCTTTGAGACTCGCCGCGATACCCTCTAACTCCTCTAGATGAGAGTCTCTGGCTTGAGGGATTGACGGCGATCGCAATTTATATCAAGGTTTACGGTTCCATGGTTCCCTTAAAAGACGAGAATCCCATACAGATTACCCCAATTGTCACCTATGTTTTAATTACCGCCAACATTGTCATCTTCATCTACCAACTGAGTCTGGGAACCAGTGAACTGCAAGAACTCCTGCAAAACTTTGCCTTTATCCCCGGTCAACTGTCAGAGACCTTGCAGGGGGGGTCCACCGGCGACCTCGTTCCCGAACCCCTAACCCTGGTCACCTCTCAGTTTCTCCATGGGAGCATTCCCCACGTTATTTTTAATATGCTCTATCTGTGGATTTTCGGCAATAACATTGAAGAGGAGATGGGTCATATTCGCTATTTGACCTTCTATCTTCTCTGTGGGGTACTCGCCGCCTTAAGTCAATATATTTTCGACACCAGTTCCATGATTCCCACCCTCGGGGCCAGCGGTGCGATCGCCGGTGTCATGGGGGCCTATATTTTCCGTTTCCCCCAAGCCAAAGTCTTAACCCTAATCCCCCTGGGATTTTTCTGGTTCACCGTAAGAATTCCAGCAATTTTCTTCCTTGGCTTTTGGTTTTTACAACAAGCCTTCAACAGTGTTCTCACCCTAGACGCCCAACTCAACGCCGGCGGTGCCGAAAGTATGGTCGCCTACTGGGCCCACGCCGGAGGCTTCGTCTTCGGGGCCCTCCTCGGCCCCCTCTTCGGACTCTTCTCCCGCCGCGACTAACAACCGACGGCCTTCTTTCCCCCTGTTCCCTGTTCCCTATTCCCTGTTCCCTTCTTATGACCCAAAAATTCACCTCCTTTGAAACCTTTTACCCCTACTACCTCGAAGCCCATGAAAACCCCATTTGTCGGCGACTCCATCTCTTGGGCGTTATCGTCGCCCTCGGGGCCATTCTCTACTCAATTCTCACTCAAACCTGGTGGACTTTGGCGATCGCCCCCGGATTCGGCTATCCTTGCGCCTGGCTAAGTCATGCCATCTTCGGCAAAAACGTCCCCGCCACCTTCGGCCACCCCTTCTATAGCTTCAAAGGGGGGATTCTCATGTATCGCGATATGCTAACCGGCAAAGTTCCCTTCTAATGTCTGCACCCCAACGTATCTCAGCCAGACCCCAAACGCCATTTTCTCTCACTCAACAGCTTTTAGGCAATCCGCCAGAGACCCTATGTATATGGCGGCACATTTTCCCATGATTTAATGGTACGTCAAGTTGCCAAAAAAGTCAAGGAATTTTTTCCTAAATTTTCCCCAAAAACTATCACTTCAAGCGGTCAGGGGGAGGACAATCCCAACATCGCCAATCTCCCGAGGTGGGATGATGAAACCCCAAGCGAAAACTATGGAGAAAATAGCCACAATCCCCAGGAACTGGATAGGTTTGGGTTTCAGGATTGAGGGTTAAATTCAACTCCCCGCCCGGAGAATAGAGAGGGTCTCCCACTAAAGGATGACCCACCGCCGCCAAATGAATGCGAATTTGGTGCGGTCGGCCCGTGAGGATTCTCACCTCTAACAGAACCCCCTCAGGAGAACGAGTCAAAACTTCCACCTGACTTTCCGCCCAACGGCCGTTAGACGTGGCCCCATAGACGCTTCCTAGAGTGGGATGGGGGAGTTTGCCAATCGGCTGCTTAATCGTCAGGCGATCGCCATGAGACCAATCCCCCACCCAGGCCCGATAAACCTTCAACATCTGCCGACGGCGAAGTTGCTGATTCAACTGCGATCGCCCCTGGGGAGATTTTCCCCAAACCATAATTCCCGACGTTCCTCGTCCCAAGCGATGAATCGGGGCAATCTCAGGATAGGTTTGTTGTAGCTGAAACCAAAGGGTATGCTGCAAAAACCCCGCCCCCGGAAGAACCGGCAGGCCCGAGGGTTTCCCCAGCAGCAAAATATCCTCATCCTCATCCAGGCGATCGAACCTCAGGGGAACCTCCGGTTCATCCCAGGGGGGGCGATGATAGGTGAGACATTGGCCCGCCTCTAGCTGTGTTTCCGGCGTTGTGGGCTTATCATTGAGATGGATTTGGCCATCCAGGATGCGATCGCGCCACATTTGGCGAGTCGAATGGCGATAGCGTTGGGCATAATAGTCCAACACCGTTGTTCCTGGAGGGAGGGAACCCAGGCGATCCCGATACGTCCAACCCTGATTTAACATCGACGAAAAATTAGCATTTCCTAACAATCCTCTCCATTTCGCCCTATTTTGGGCCACAAGCCCCCCTCTCTGCCAACAGGCCACCACTTTTTTTGTGATACTACTAGAGAGACACGCAGAGTCGGCGATTAATGGCGAACCTAGAACATCTCTCAATCCTGAGACAGGGAGTTGAAACCTGGAACCAATGGCGAGACATCAACCCTCATCTCATCCCAGACCTTTACGATGCGGACTTACGGAATTATCCCTTACAAGGGGCAAACCTGAGACGAGTGGTTCTCGGTAAAACCTCTCTCAGCCTGGCCCATCTACAAGGGGCCGACTTATCCCAAGCCGATCTCTACGAAGCGGATCTGTTTCGGACCAACTTACAACAGGCCAATTTACAACAAGCCTATCTCTGTCGGGCCAACCTCTATCGGGCCGACTTACGGGACACTCAACTGCAACAGGCCTGTCTCAGCCGCAGCGATCTCACCAAAGCCAATCTTCAGCGGGCCAATCTCTCCCATACCAGTTTTACCGAAGCCAACCTCAGCCAAGCCAACTGTCAGGATAGCGATTTCAGTTATGCCTTTCTCAAATCTGTGCGAGTCTATGGCACCAACTTTGACAATGCTAACCTGAGTGGGACTTGTCTTCAAGATTGGCATATCGACTCATTGACACAACTGGAAACGGCGATTTGTAAATATTTTTATCGTGATTATGACACCTGGAAAAACTGTTTTTTACATCGCTATCCTGCTTCAGATAAAGATTTTTTAAACCCTGGAGAACTTGCTTTAATTCTCCATCCTTTGGAGAAAACACTCGATTTTACTTTTAAGGAACCGATTTGTTTCCCATCTCTTGTTAAAAGCCTTGAACATCTCACAAACAAGCTACCAAAAAGTACCATTTTAGCCTTAGAACAAGCTGATGATGGAAGCTTTATTTTGCGAATGTCTGTTAGTGAAAGTGCAGAAATTGAAGATATAAAACAAGAATTTTGGACAGACTATAATCGCTTACGTCAATCCCCAGGTCGGCGATCGCAACCCCATCCAACCAGCCTATTTTCCCTTTTAAAAACCTTAGCCAATCGTTGAGAGAATGCCATTTTTCGATAGGCTTGCCAGACCTTAGACCCCGAGAGATCTAACCCTAACCTTTAATACCACTGCTGACGTTTGAGGAAATGATATACCGCTGCACTAAAATAAAGACAACTAAAACAGGTATAATGGAAATAATTGCCCCAGCTGCAATCAAGCGCCAATCTAGGGAAAATGCCCCAGATAGTTGTGCCACTCCTAAGGGGAGAGTATAGAGTTCTGGGCGGTCTAAAATAATTAGGGGCCAGAGGAAGTCTCCCCAAGAGCCGATAAAGGTAAAAATCGCTAAGGTAACGAGGGCGGGACGAATAGCCGGCAGCATAATCCGGCCCCAAATCCCCAATTCTGAACAACCATCCATTCGGGCAGCTTCTTCTAATTCCTTAGGTACGGCGGCAAAGGCCTGTCGCAGCAGAAAGATACCAAATGCTCCGGCTAAATAGGGAAACATGATGCCTAAATAGGTGTTATTTAATCCCAGTTGAATGGCGAGGACATAGAGGGGAACCATGATAATTTGAAAAGGAATTGCCAAAGTGGCGACGATGGCAGTAAAAATCAAATCTCGACCGTGAAATTGTAATCGGGCCAGGGGATAGGCAGCTAGAGAACAAAACAGGAGGTTGAAGACAACCGTCCCGATGGCGACCAAAGTGCTATTAAACAGATAGCGCCCAAAGGGTTGACTCTGCCAAACCCGGATGAAGTTTCCCAGGGTAGGCTGTTCTGGGAGCCATTGGGGGGGAATTTGAAAGAGATTCTCTTGGGGGGATTTGAGGGCAGTACTCAAGAGCCAGAGGAGGGGAAATAGCATCAACAGGGCCAGGAGGCTTAGGAGGAGATAGAGGAAAAGGGACTGTAGGGGGGAACGAGTGGATTGAGCCATGGGGGCGATCGCGATAGGATTGAGGACACGCCATTTTAGGGACTAATGCTGAATTTTACCTATTCCAGCCTAATTAATGCACCGCTTGAAACCGTCTGGCAGTTTCATGAACGGGCCGATATTTTGCAAATTCTAACCCCTCCCTGGCAACCAGTTGAGGTGGTGCGACGGGAGGGGGGCCTGGATGTGGGAGCGATGACGGAGTTTAAGATTTATCTGGGCCCCCTTCCCGTCACGTGGCTGGCTCGCCATACGGAGTGCGATCGCCCCTATCGGTTTACCGATGAACAAATCGAGGGCCCGATGGATTATTGGCAACATCGCCACCAGTTTAGCGAGGACAATGGACAAACCCGTCTGACGGACAGCATTCGCTATGAAATCCCCCTAGCGGCTGTTTCTGAACCCTTGATGGGGTGGTTTGTGGGCGATCGCCTCCGGGATATGTTCCGCTACCGTCATGAGGTAACGAAACGAGAGTGCGAACAACTGGGGGCGTAACGGAGGACGTTAACGGATGCAAAATACAGCGACGTATTACTGTGCCTATTGTGGAGAAGAAAATAGCACCTTTGTGGATTGGAGTGCCGGTAGCCAGCAATCTTATCTGGAAGATTGCCAAGTTTGCTGTCGCCCCAATATCCTCTATGTTCATTTTGATGAAGATTTAGAGGAAGTGGAGATTAATACAGAGCCAGAATCGTGAGAGACGGTGCAACTCCCCTCGGGAGGCAGAGCCTCCGGGGGAGCGTGTCACGGCTGGAGCCATGACACGAGTGAGAGAGGGAGACAATGAGATGTGCCTGAATCATCACGCTAAACTCAACCCCTCCCGTTGCCTCTGACGGCCATGATTGGTGATAATAGAAGAACACCCTTGAGATGTGACATTCGAGATTTGGCTAAGTGGCTTCAAGACTATCTCGATGAGATGTGGGACCAGCAAATTGAAGCCGATTTAGCCTCGGGAAAACTAGATAGCCTGATTGGTCAGGCAGAAGAGGAGATTACAGCATGGAGAGATTAAAAAATGTAAAATACTTGACTAACGCTATCTTTATTGAGTAGAATGTGGTTGGAGCTTGGCTCAGGGGTAGTCGTATGACTGCCGCACTAAACCCCGCCCATACCAAGGTGGTGGTTTTTGTGTTTTAAAACGAATTATCAAAGCAGTAGTATTTTATTCCCATCGTTTCAAGGCTCTCAGGTTTTAAAACTGCATCAACTAGCTTCTGATGTTGGAGAAGTGTCTGAAATGCACGGTTTTGAGGCTGTTCTTTAGACTTTGCGATAGGATACAGGCACAGGTCAGCAATTTGCAAAATGGGGTGATGCTTAGACTTGCCCTCGATGCCGGTCCATGAACAATAATCGGACAATCAACAATTGTATCTGTTAAGTCCTGCAAAAACTGATTTTGTTCATCTTTTGATTTAAGTCCTAGCCAAGCAAAGTTTTTCTTTCTACTCCGGATTTCGTTGCCATGTAGAGCAACAGGTTCATCAATTTTCCAACGTTTTTTGAAATCTGTAATTTTTAGACGAATTAGGCTTTCATCATCTTGCCGGACTAATACTCCCCCAACAGCAAAGTGGCTAGCTGAGTCCCTAGGATTTGGCTTAGGACTCCCACTCTCATCTATGTAAAAAGCAAACGATTGACTCACAAAACTTGAACCAAGGTAAAAATATTTGATTTGCCAACATCATACCATGATTTAGTTGGTGGCTTGTAGTCCAACTAGGGCTTATACAGAATGAAGAGGACAGGCTTATGCTAATTCATACCTTTGCCTACTGCCTGTGAAGCCAAACCTTAGGCTACTTAGTGTCCAAAATTGTAAGACCGGCTTCCGAGTATTAGGACTCGGACTGAGAAAGCGATCGCACATCTTGAGTTAGCAAGGGAAATACAGTAGGCTGGACTCAATTAAAATTTTACCAGCCTACCGTTGTAAGTCCTGAAATTTTAATGTTCCGGTTCTAAGTGCAGAGTTCGCACTAAGCGAGTTTGTACGCCATTGATAATCAGATAAAACACAGGAACCACATAAAGACTCAAAATTGTGGATAGAAACATTCCACCCACCACCGAAACCCCAATCGAAACTCGACTAGCTGCCCCAGCACCCGTAGCAAGAGCCAGAGGCATCAAGCCGAAAATCGTGGAGAAAGCTGTCATTAAAATGGGTCGAAAGCGAATGCGACCAGCTTCAACAACCGCTCGATAAATTGAAAGTCCTTCTTCCCGTTTTTGATTCGCAAACTCCACAATCAAAATTGAGTTTTTGGTTGCCAAGCCGATGAGCATAATCAAGCCAATCTGGCTATACACATTCAACTCTAATCCAACCAATAAGAGGGAACCTAAAGCCCCAATCAAAGACAGTGGAACCGCCAACAAGACCACAATCGGATCTAAATAACTCTCGAACTGAGCCGATAGCACTAGGAAAATAAAGGCCATGGCTAAGCCAAAGATAAACGCTGTGGCTTCCCCGGCTTCCTCGAACTCCAACGACTCCCCAGCCAACTGAGTGGTGATTTCTGAGGGAACTATCTCATCCGCTAGAGTTTGTAGAGCCTCAATCGCCTCGCCGAGACTATACCCCGGTGCCGGAGACCCCTCAACCGTAGCGGAGCGGAACCGTTGATAATGTTCAATCTGGGGCGGAGTGGTACTGGTTTCTAAACGCACTAAGTTCGATAAAGGCACTAACTCTCCCTCACTGGTGCGTAAGGAGAGTTCCTGAAGGCGCTCAGGACTAAGGCGGAAGCGTTCCTCAGCCTGTACCACCACTTCATAGCGACGATTTTCTCGGTTGAAACTGGTGATTTGTTGTCCCCCCAAGAGAATTTGCAGGGTGTTGGCAATATCACGGGCATTAATCCCCAAGGCCGCCGCCTTCTGACGGTCAATGGCCACGGTCACCTCAGGTTGAGTGATTTTCAGGGTGGTATCCACATTCATCAATTCAGGAAGTGCATTGGCCCGCTGGGCAAAGTCCCCGGAAATCTCTGCCAACTGCTCCAAACTCGCCCCCTGTAAGACCATTTGGACCGGTTGCCCTAAACCCGCTCCCGGTAACGCCGGTGGATTCACTGGGAAAATTAAGGCATCAGAAATCTGGGAGAAGCGCCCAAAGAGCTGACCCACAAGAGCTTGTTGAGACTGCTGCGGTTGACTCCGTTCGTCCCAAGGTTGGAGCCGTACAAAGGCAATCCCCTGATTCACTTGTCCCGGGCCGCCTCCCCCAAAAGCACCAATGGTGAAGTAATAGCGGACTTCAGGAATTTCCTCATAAATGGCTTCGATTTGCTGCATCACCTCATCGGTATAGTTAATGGTGACCCCCTGAGGCGCATTGACAATGGTGAGAATTTGACCGCGATCTTCATCGGGGAGAAAGCCTTGAGGAATTTGGGTAAATAAAATCCCCAGTAAGCCCAGAGACAGGGCGAAAGCCACCACAACCACGGTTTTAAAGGACAGGGCCAGACGCAAACTAGAGGCGTAAAAGTTGGCCGCTCCATTCAAGAAGTCTTCCACTTTGTCAAAAATCCAACCATGGAGCATGGAGTGAGATTTTAAGACTCGGGCGGAGAGGGTTGGGGCCAGGGTTAGGGCGACGAAGGAGGAGACAATCACGGAGCCGGCCAGGGTGAGGGCGAATTCGGCAAAGAGTTGTCCGGTGACGCCGGTGGCAAACCCCACAGGAAGGAACACCGCCACCAAAACGACGGTGGTGGCAATCACGGCAAAAATCACCTCTTGTAACCCCTTGATGGCGGCATGATAGGGTTTCATCTCTTCCTGTTCGATGTAGCGGACGATGTTTTCTAAGACAACGATGGTATCGTCCACAACTAAGCCGGTGGCCAGGGTGAGGGCAAACAGGGTCAGGGTATTGATGGAGAAGTCCAAGATAAACATGACCCCGAAGGCGGAAATCAGGGAGACGGGAATGGTCACGGCGGGGATAATAGTCGCCCGCCAATCCCGTAGGAAGAAGAAGATGACCAGTACCACCAGTAAACAGGCGAGATAGAGGGACCCCCAGACTTCGTCGATCGCCAGTTGCACAAATTCTGAGTTATCCACGGCGACTTCATAGTCCATCCCCGGTGGAAAGTCGGCCCGCAGTCGTTCCATTTCGGCGCGAGCATCGGCGGCCACCTCTAGGGTGTTGGCGGTGGCCAGTTTGACGACCCCTAAACCCACAGCCGGACGACCGTTAAAACGCACGAAGGAGCGATCATCTTCGGCCCCAATCTCGGCATAACCCACATCTGAGAAGCGAATTTGGGTTCCATCGCTGGTGGTGCGTAGGACTAGGGCTTCGTATTCTTCGGGTTCTTGGAGTCGTCCAAGGGTACGCACGGAAAATTCGCTGCGTTGTCCTTCAATCCGACCGCTGGGAAGTTCGATGTTTTCCTGACGTAGCACATTTTCCACGTCTAGGATGGTGAGGTTCCGGGCGCTGAGTCGTTGGGGGTCGATCCACAGTCGCATGGCATAGCGCCGCTCTCCCCCGACGAAGATGCTACTGACCCCATTGACGCTTTCGAGGGCATTCACAAGGACGCGATCGGCGTAGTCACTCAGTTCTAGGGTGCTGATGCCCTCATTATCCCCGTAAACGCTAAACCAAATGATGGGTGTGGCATCTCCGGATTCACGACGAATGACGGGAGCGTCGACGTCGTCGGGGAGTCGCCCTAAAACTTGGGAGATGCTGCGCTGGACTTCTTGGGCGCCGACATCAATATCTTGGTCGAGTTCAAACTGGACGGTGATGGAACTGACACCTTCTCGACTGGTGGAGGTGAGGGTGCGGACTCCTTCAACGCCGTTGAGTTCGGCTTCGAGGATTTCGGTCACCTCGGTTTCCACAACCCTGGGGTTGGCACCGGGATAGGTCGTGTTGACGCTCACCACTGGAGGGTCAATGCTGGGGAGTTCCTGGACCGGTAGGCTCCCGTACCCCACCAGTCCCACCAGCATTAGCAACAGGGAACAGACGGAGGCGAAGACGGGGCGCTTAATGAAAAACTGGTAAAACATCTTCGAGGTAGGGGGTTAGGGGGTAGGGGCAACGGGTTGTCCGTCGCGGATTTGTTGCAGTCCGGAGGTGATGAGGCGATCGCCCGGTTCTAGGCCCTCGACGACTTCACTTTGGTCACCCTGGGTTTGTCCAAGTTCCACTTGTCGCCGTTCGGCGATGAACTGCTCACCGTTGGGTTGGGCGACGAAGACAAATCGTCGTTCCCCTTCAAAGATGAGAGCGGTGGTGGGGACGACGACGGTGTCGGGGCGATCGCCCCAGATGACTCGCGATCGCACAAATTGGCGATGTCGCAAGCGGCCCTCGGGATTACTAAAGCTAACCCTCACGAGAATCGTTTGGGCTTCGCTGTCTACGTTCGGGGAAATAAAACTCACCCGTCCCAGGGCCAGGGGATCTCCAGGATTGTCGGAGGCGTCGAAGACTTCCACGGGTAGGCCTAAGCGAAGGTCATTACTGCGCTCAAGAGGAATGGATAATCGCAGTTCTAAGCTGTCATTTTGAGTCAGACTCGTAAACACTTCGCCACGACTGACGGAATCTCCGACCCTCAGAGGTAAGTCTCCGACAATGCCACTGAAAGGGGCGATAATTTGAGTGTTTTCCAGACTTACTTCAATGGAGCGAGCATCGGCAAGAGCGGCATCGAGATCGGCTTGAGCTTGGGCAATTTCTTCAGGACGAGTCCCGGTTTCCAGTTCTCGCAAAGCTTCCCGCCGCTCCTGAACTTGAGCGGATAGACGGCTGACACTACTGCCCCGCGTTTGTTCGAGTTCTTCTCGCCGCCGTTGGGCTTCTTGGAGATTGGCTTGGGCCGTGCGATAGCGTTCTTGGGCTTCGTCTAAGTCATCTGTGGGAATGGCTCCCTGAGCTTCAAGACGACGGAAGCGATCGAGCCGTTGCCGGGCCAACTCCAGACTCGCTTGAGCTGATTCGATGCGCGATTCAGCTTGGGCAATCTGGGAGGGACTGGCTCCGGCCTGGGCATCTCGAAGGTCGGCTTCCGCTTGTCGCAATCGCGCCCGGGCCTGTTCAATCTGTTCGGAACGGGGACCCGCTCGCAATTCTGAGAGTCTCGCCTCAGCTCGGTTAATGTTGGCTTGGGCTTGGTCGAGGCTAGCTTCTAGGGAGCGGCGATCGAGTTGGGCCAAAGGTTCCCCTTGACCGACAATATCGCCGGGACGCACGAATACACTGCGAATTTCTCCATCGGCTTCGGCCCGTAGGCTGGCGGTTTGTTCGGCTTCTAGGGTGCCGACAAAGAGAGAACTCTCTTGCAGGGTTGTGGTTTCAACTGGCTCGACTCGCACCCCCGTTGCGGAACCGGCTTGTTGCTGTTCTTCCCCGGCTTGCTGTTGAGATTGCCACCATTGCCAACCTAAGAAGCCTCCGCCACCAGCTAAAAGGATGGTTAGGAGCAGAACGAGCCACCATTTGGGGGGATTATTGCGTTCCTCAGCGGGAACGGGAGATTCTGGGGTTTCGCTTGAGGTTTGATTCGAGGAGATGTGATCCGCTTGCATGATTCCACCTAAAGGTTGGGTTGTGATTAGGCCTGGTTATCAGGGAGTATTCCGGTTAATGAATGGCAGGGTTCGAGGGACTCTCTTGAGTCTTCGGGGAATGGCGGCCTTGTTCTTGTTCGAGTTGGTCGTGAAGCCAATGGATTTCGTTCATCAGCATTTGTAGATGTCGCTCCCAAGCCGCCTCCTGATAGGGATCGAGACCAAACTCTTGGCTATGGACTAGCTCTTGACGCTCTTCACAAGCTCGAATACGGGCTTTTAAGAGTTTTAGGCGTAACTCGGGATCAATGTCGCTGAAGAAAAAGAACTTGACCATGAATCGGGAACGACTGTTGACCCAACTGTCTCGCGATTTCTGGGTCATGAGGGTGTGCCATCGGGCCTGACCCTCGGGGGTGACGCTGTAGATTTTTCGCGGACTACCGCTCTCGGGACTCTCTTCAATGCTGCTTTCGATGTAACCCCGCTCCTCTAGGCGATGTAGCAACGGGTAAATGGCCCCATAGTTGACGCTCAGACAGCTACTCATGAAGAGTTCTAAGTCCTGTTTGAGGCGGTAGCCATGGACGGGTTCTCGTTGCAGTAAGCCGAGGGCACAGAGTTCTAGCATCTTAATTTGGTATATCAACTTGATATAGCAGGCACTAAATTAACTATAACCAATTTCTGAGGATTAGGATTATTTTTTTATTGAGTCAATTCAGAAAAGACTTTTATTGTTTTTTAAATCTAGACACAGAAGTGTTTTTTGAATTTTTAATATACTTTTTGATGTGACTTGCTGGAATCAACCTAAGAGATTTGGGAAACGTGCAAGATGGACAATTCCATCCCCCTGATTGACGAGAGGGTTCTGAGTCATGCCGATGATGAGTCCGTCGCAGGGGGCACTGACTTTGGCGCGGATGTTGCCGAAGACATCGACAATGACCCCTAGTTTGTCCCGTTTTTGTACCGGTTGTCCCAAGTGGACGTGCAGGAGTAGGATTCCCCCTTGGGGCGATCGCAGCCATTGAGTTTTTTGCACCTCCACGGGGGGAACGGGGGCGGGGTTGGGGCTATTGTCATACATTCCCAAGACAGCCATCACCCGTAAGACCCCTTCAACCCCCAACTGAATCGCCTCAGAATTAAAGCGTAAGGCTTCCCCAGCTTCATAGAGTAAGACGGGAATCCCCTGTTTGGTGGCCGCTTGACGCAGGGACCCATCGCGGGTGGTGGAGTGAATGACCACGGGGGCCCCAAAGGCGATCGCACAACGATAGGTCTCTGAATCCTCTAAGTTGGCGCGAATTTGGGGTAAATTCACCCGGTGATCGGAGGCGGTATGGATATCAATGCCGTGAGTGGATTGGCTGACGACCTCTCTCATAAACAAACTGGCTAAGCGCGACGCCAGGGAACCGCGAGAAGAACCAGGAAAAGAGCGATTGAGGTCACGGCGATCGGGGAGATAGCGAGATTGCTCGATAAAGCCGAAGACATTGACAATGGGAACCATAATCAGGGTTCCTTGCAGGGATTTGGGGGTGACTAAATCCATTAACCGGCGCACAATCTCCACGCCGTTAATCTCATCCCCGTGAATAGCAGCACTCACCCAAAGTACGGGCCCTTCTTCCCTGCCACGAATCACGTTAATGGGCAGGGAGACTTGGGTTTGCGTCGGCAGACGGGCGACAGGAAGTTCAATTTGTTCGCGGGAATGGGGCGAAATTTCGGTTCCGCCAATTTTAAATGGGGGCATGGAGAGGGGGAGGCAAGAGGGTTACCACAGAGGCACAGAGGACACAGAGGAAGAAGAGGGGGGAAGAGGCAATAGGCAGTAGAAAAGACGTAGGGGCGTCCCCTTGTGGTAGGCCTAGGCAGTAAGAGGGGTTAGTAGGGGATGCGATCGCGGGGGGCGCTGGAACCGGCTTTTTTCTCTAGGAATTCGATAATTTTACCGGCCACATCCACCCCGGTTGCCCCTTCGATGCCTTCTAAACCCGGGGATGAGTTGACTTCCATAACCACAGGGCCATGGTTGGAGCGCAACAAATCCACCCCGGCAATTTTTAGCCCCATGGCTTTAGCAGCCCGGACGGCGGTACTGCGTTCTTCAGGGGTGAGTTTGATTTTCTCAGCTTTGCCTCCTCGATGGACGTTGGAGCGAAATTCTCCGGGGGCCCCTTGGCGTTTCATAGAAGCAATCACTTTGTCGTTGACGACGAAACAGCGAAGGTCAGCCCCTTGGGCTTCTTTGATAAATTCCTGTACCAAAATATTGGCATCTAAACCCCGGAACGCTTCGATGACGGACGTGGCGGCGGGTTTGGTTTCCGCAAGAACAACTCCAATTCCCTGGGTTCCTTCAAGGAGTTTAATCACCAGTGGTGCGCCGTTGACAATGCTGATCAGACCTTCGATGTCCTTGATGGAATGGGCGAAGCCGGTGACGGGTAGGCCAATGCCTTCGCGGGCGAGGATTTGCAGACAGCGTAACTTATCCCGAGAGCGGGAGATGGCCTGAGATTCGTTGGCGGTGAAGACTCCCATCATCTCAAATTGACGCACTACGGCTGTGCCATAAAAGGTGTGGGAGGCGCCAATGCGAGGGATAACGGCTTCAACGTCGGTGAGAGGCCCGCCTTGATAGATGATGGAAGGACGATAGGAGGTGATGCTCATGTAACAGCGCAGATGGTCAATCACGCGCACCTGATGACCCCGTTTTTCTCCAGCTTCTCTGAGACGTTTGGTGGAGTAAAGGGTGGAATTTTGGGAGAGGATAACAATTTTCATAGAGAGGCAGGAGGGAGAACCACGGAGTCACGGAGGACACAGAGGAAGAAGAGGCAAGAGCAGGACTGGGGGAGGGGGGTCCGTGTTACGAGGAGATTAGGGTGCGTGGGGGACTGGGTTGAGAAGATAGGAGTTTCCAGGGTCGACGAGGAAGCGACCTCGTACGGCCTGTCGTCCCAGAAGCATCCGGAACCCCATGACATCACGATTGGTTAGGGTCAGCTCGATCGGCCATTGCTGTTCCCCGAGTTGAATAGGGGTGAGAATGACATAGCGTAATTCTGCTTTGCCGCCGGAGTTGCGGACTTCGCGACGATCCAGAATATCGGCTTCGGCAGTGACCACTGTTATTGTATCGCGTTGTTGGGGATGGACGTTAAAGCGAATGCGGGGGCGATCGCCCTTGGCAGGGATGTTTTGAATGTCGTAGGCATGGAGGGCGGAGGATCGAGCACCGGTGTCGATTTTAGCTTTAATCTGGCTAATTCCCAATTCAGGGAGGCTGAGCCATTCTCGCCAACCAATGGCTTGGGGTAGAACTGTCATAGATGAGCCAATGTAGAGATTAGGACTGGATAGAGACAGATGGGAACAGAGATATGGGGGTTGTAGGGATTATCATGATGGGTTGTGGTCGCCCTTGGCACTTTTTAGGGGATTGAAGGTCTGAAAGACTAGGGAGTGCCAAGATGACAAACTGATAGGCGAATGGGAAAATGGGGTTTGAACTGGGGTTGGGCGATAATGGGGGCGATCGCCGCCTTGTCGGTCTATCCTTCTCTCAGTCAGGGGGCAAGCCCTGAGATGCTCCGGCATTTTGGTCGCGGTCGGGCGGTGCCTGATGGGGAGGTGCAGCGGCATCCCATGAAGTCTGAAGCTCCTTTAGAATTTATCTGCAATCAAGATCATCAGAGGTTGGTTCTGCGGGTGCAGACCCCGACCGAGCCGTTACCGGTGTTGATTTGGTCTCTCATGGGGGGCTCAGAGTTAGCCATGACAGACCCCTGTTTGCAAGCATCGGAACAATTACAAGCGGCTTATTATAACGACGGGGTTGATTATATAACTCTGGGCCGCGTTGATGGTCAGTTTGTGGTCTGTCTGGTGGGCGATCGCCGTTCGGGTTGCAATCGCTCTAACATCTTACTGACGATTCCGCCATTGGCCGTGACTCGCCAATCGACAACAGAGGCGATGATGTCTCAACTGTTTGACCTCAACTTTACTGAGACGAGTCGGGGTCAGTGTGATATTGATGAGAGTGTGTATGTGGACCTACGACAGTACCTCGATCGCGATCGCGATCAATCCCCGACGCTCTCCTGTCGCTGCTACTGTGGATTTTGCGTCTGTCCCCAATGAGCTGAGTCGGTTACTCTAATCAATAGCCGATATCGACAACACGAGAGACGGAGTTTATGAAATTTAATGCAATTGCAACCTCAGCCTTAGAGTGGA
Source organism: Phormidium yuhuli AB48 (assembly GCF_023983615.1). Classification (GTDB taxonomy): domain Bacteria; phylum Cyanobacteriota; class Cyanobacteriia; order Cyanobacteriales; family Geitlerinemataceae; genus Sodalinema; species Sodalinema yuhuli. The sequence goes on from NZ_CP098611.1 coordinate 4,453,449, forward strand.
CGGGGGATGGCCTAGCCCTGATGCTACGGGAGAATGAGGTGGCGTTATCTGGGGATTTGGCCAAGTTGGATGAAAAACTCTCGGGAACCCTCAGTGAATTGATTGAGGAAAGCCAGTTTGAGGGAAAACTTGGCAATAGTGCCGCCACCCGAGTCGGCGGCGGCAGTTCTGTGCGTAAGCTAATGATTGTCGGTTTAGGAGAGTCCACGTCTCTGGATGATTGGCGGCGGGCCAGTGCGGCGATCGCCCGGTTGGCGAAACAGCAGTATTGCCGCACAGTGGGCATCGCGGCCCCAGTCTGGAAGGATGACGCCACCTCCACGGCCCAGGCCTTGGTAGAAGGCTTTGAGTTGGCCCTACATCAAGATAAACGCTTCAAGTCAGAAGAGGACAAAACTACCCAGGTGGAAACGGTCAATCTGTTGGGCCTTGAGGGAGAAGATGGGGCAATTGAGACGGCCCTGAAGATTTGTTCCGGAGTAATTTTGGCTCGGGAATTGGTGGCAGCCCCGGCCAACAGCATCAATCCTCTAACCCTGACGGAAACCGTCCAGGCGATCGCTAACGAGTATGGATTAGAGTTGACGATTTTGGAGAAGGAAGACTGTGAAAAACGGGGTATGGGGGCGTTCCTGGGGGTGGCCCAAGCCTCAGATATTCCCCCCAAGTTTGTGCATTTGGTCTATAAACCCAAGGGGAAAGCACGGAAAAAGTTGGCCATTGTGGGTAAAGGCTTAACCTTTGATTCGGGTGGACTGAATCTCAAACCCAGTGGGAGTGGCATCGAAACCATGAAAATTGACATGGGAGGTGCCGGTGCCACCTTTGGGGCCGCCAAGGCGATCGCGCAACTGGAGCCGGATGTCGAGGTTCACTTCATCTCGGCTATCTGTGAAAACATGATTAGCGGGCGTGCTATGCACCCAGGAGACATCCTAACGGCCTCCAATGGCAAAACCATCGAAGTGAACAACACGGACGCAGAAGGGCGTTTAACCCTGGCGGATGCCTTGGTCTATGCTGATAAACTCGGGGTAGATGCCATGGTTGACTTGGCGACCCTCACTGGGGCTTGTGTGGTGGCGTTGGGAGATACGATCGCCGGTCTCTGGAGTCCTGATGATACAGTTGCTGAGGCATTCCTAGCAGCTTCCCAACAAAGTGGGGAGAAGCTATGGCGGATGCCCTTGGAGGAACCCTATTTCGAGGTCATGAAGTCGGTTCACGCGGACATGAAAAACACGGGAAGCCGCGCCGGTGGTTCGATTACCGCCGCCTTATTCCTGAAGCAGTTTGTGGACAAGACCCCCTGGGCCCATTTAGATATCGCGGCCCCCGTCTGGACGGACAAGGACAACGGTTACAACAGCACTGGAGCCACCGGTTTCCCAGTCCGGACTCTGGTTAACTGGGTGTTGAGTTAGGCTATCCTTTGCCTATGGCCAAGAGGGGTGGGTTCGGGCTTGTAGGGGCGAAAAATAAAAATTTCGCCCCTACGATGGCAAGCCGGAACACACCCTACCGTCGTCTGCTTACAATAATCCCGAGATGGTGCGTTCCGGCAAGTTTTGAGAGCGACGCCTCAAGCCAATAGTGAAATGATGCCGGGACGCACCCTACCCCCTATTGCCTCTTGCCTCTTGCCTCTTCTCCCATGAAAACCCCTGAAAAGTTCCCAACATTCGTCTGGGGAGTGTCCCTCGTAACGGTGGTCTTAGCCGGAGGGTTAGCGTTCCTGTATCAGTTGGGAACCGCCAACCTGGTGGATGAGACAGAACCCTTGTTTGCTGAGGCGGCCCGGCAGATGACGGTGACGGGGGATTGGATTACTCCCTATTTCAATGGGGAACCCCGCTTTGATAAGCCGCCGTTGGTGTATTGGTTGATGGCGATCGCCTATAGGCTCATTGGAACCAATGAATGGGCCGTGCGGCTGCCGTCGGCGTTGTCGGCCCTGGCGGTAATGGGGGGAACCTATGTCACCCTATGGCGGTTTGTACCCATGGCGTCGGGGAGTCGTCATGGCTGGTTGCTTCCCTGGGGGGCGGCCAGTTTGGGGGCGATCGCCATCGCCTTTAATCCCCAAACCTTTATTTGGGGACGGACGGGGGTTTCGGATATGCTCCTCTGTGCCTGTGTGGGGTTGTCGTTGCTGTCATTTTTTTGGGGCTACGCCACGGAGGGCAAACCTCAGGATTATGCCTATTTGAGCTTTTTTGTCTGGATGGGGTTGGCGGTTCTGGCTAAGGGCCCGGTGGGGATGGTGTTGCCCGTGGGGATTATTGGTGGCTTTCTTCTCTATGGGGGCAATGTTAAGACGGTATGGCGGGAGATGCGCCCGTTACGAGGCTGGCTGGTGTTTTTCCTGATTACGATTCCTTGGTATCTGTTGATTTGGCAGGCCAATGGGGAGGCGTATATTGAGAGTTTCTTTGGCTATCACAATGTGGAACGGTTCACGCGGGTGGTGAATCGTCATAGTGGCCCCTGGTATTTCTATTTTGGGGTGGTGTTGGTGGGGTTTGCCCCTTGGTCCGCGTATCTACCGGCGGCGATCGCCCGTTTACGGGTTTGGCGGCGTGGCTGGTGGCGTAATCTGCCCCGTCAGGAGCAGTTGGGGGGGTTTGCCCTGTTTTGGTTTGGGGGGGTGTTTCTCTTTTTCACCGTGGCGGTAACGAAACTGCCCAGTTATGTGTTGCCCCTAATTCCAGCGGCAGCGATTTTGGTATCGCTGCTGTTGAGTGAGGAGATGCTGCATCGTTCGAGTCTGTCCCGCCGCTGGCTCTTGGCCAGTCATGCTGGGAGTTGGCTGATTTGGATGTTGATGGCGATCGCCCTAGTGATTCTGCCGTTTATTATTGGCCCTGATCCGGTGGTCGATCGCATTGATTTAGAGATTTTCAAGTCCGGGTTAAGTACCTGGGGAGCAGGGGTGATTGTGGCCATCGCCTCGGTGGTGGAAGCCGTGGCTCTGACGCGCCGCCGTGGGGTGGCGATCGCCCAAATTGGAGGCTTTGCCCTCTTTTTACTGCTGGTGGCTCATCCCATGTTTGGGCTGTTGGATGAGTTACGCCAACAACCGATTCGTCAAATGGCGGATACAGCGAGGGCCCTGTATCAACCGGGCGATCGCTTACTCTCGGTGGGGTTTGAAAAGCCCTCGATTGTCTTCTACACCCAGAAACCCGTCACCTATGTACCCCGTCCTTCCCTTGGACGAGAGGACTTACGCCAACAGGTGGAACAGGGCAATCTCTCAGGGACAACCTTGGTGTTTGCCGATCGCGAACGACTGCCGATGTTAGGCTTACGAGAAGACCAGTATGACCTCCTCGATGCCAAACGCCGCTATCGTCTCATCCGCGTCCATCACGATCGCCTCGACAAGTTCACCCACAAAGACCCAGACTAAAACCAAGGCCAGCCTAAGCGATGCGTTCCGGCAGTTTTGAATTGGGTAGGCCCTGGGTCACAGCGAACCGATGCCGGAACGCATCCTATCGCTCTCTTGCCCTAACCTCCCTGAACAACCATCACAGAACAGTTAGCATGATGGAGAACATAGTTACTAACGCTGCCGAGTAAGACTTCTTTAAGACCCCGATGGCCGCGCCGTCCCAGGACAATTAAATCCGCTTGCCAGTTATGAGCCACATCACAAATCCAAGAGCCTGGGTCACCAAACTTACTTTCTGGGGTCACGTTGAGTCCCTCCGCCTCAGCTTTGCTGATGTAGCCTTCAAGCAATTTTTGGACTCGTTCTGCTTCTTTTTTGATATGCTCTTGTTGCATCTCAAACATCATTTTACTGCTCGACAAGTCAATGCCTATTCCCGTTCCCATTAAGGGAACCGATTCACTCACCCGCTGCATGGTGGTGCAATGGAAGACCATTAGCTCAGCTTCATCCTGCACGGCGGTATTCAGGGCGTGACGAAAGACCTTGGGAGCCGATTTAGAGTCATCGACAGCGACTAGAATTTTATGAAAAGTCATGATTTTAATTCGCGGCTTAACCGTCGTTTTATCGTTTGGGTTGAAGTTGCAAAATTAAATTAAGAAAACCAGTTCAAAGGTTAAACGTTTCTATGGATTCAAAACTCTATCCTAAAAGTAACATAGGCTACTTTTTTTTGCAGCAACTTGTATTAAAAATTTGCATTTTGACCGGAGGCTGGGTGGAGAACTTCGGGGGGGTCAAGGGGAGGCTCCAGGACAGAGGAGGGGGTTGGGTTCCGGGTTAGGGGAGGGATTTGGCCAGTCGTTGGGCCAGGGCGATGATATCCTCTTTGCGGGCGATCGCCTCTCGCCAAGACTCAGGAATCCCGTCATAGCCATAGTACAATCCGGCTAAGCCTCCGGTAATAGCGGCGACGGTGTCGGTGTCACTTCCGAGATTGATGGCTTGTAACACGGCTTCGGCGTAACTGTTGCTGTTGAGAAAACACCAGAGGGCGGCTTCTAAACTGTGAACCACATAGCCAGTTGAGGAAATGTCCTGGATGGGAAGTTGAGCCAGTTGGCTATTGAGACGTTGGAAGTGCGATCGCTCTGGGGTAAAGGGCAGTTGCTGATAGAGGGGGTCAACAGCGGCTAACCCCTCTTTTAAGGCGATCTGGGGAGATTTACCTCGCAACAGTTGACTGGCGATACTGATATAAATGCCGCAAGCCATTTGACTGCGAGGGTGAGCATGGGTAATGGCGGAGACTTGATGCACTCGCTCTAGGAGGTCTGGGAGGGGAAGTTTCTCGGCAAAGTAGACGAGGGGCAAAATCCGCATCAGAGAACCGTTCCCATTACTACGTTCGTCTGTTCCGCCGGAGTCTGTTGGCGGAACTCCCCGCAAGAGTTCACTGATGGCTCGACTGGTAGCTCCCCCAACATCAAAGACTTCGTTATAGGGAGTCCATAGAGCTTCTGTGAACCAAAGACAAAATTTCTTAGCGATGTGGGTCAAGTCGAAGCCGTCACAGAGAGCATCGGCCAAACAGAACGTCAGGGAACTATCGTCAGACCAGGTTCCCGGAGGCTGGTTATAAGTCCCATAGCCCCGGATATCCGTGACTGGGTCTTCTTCTCGTTCGGCTCGGGAGCTAAATTCGACGGGAACGCCTAGGGCGTCAGCGACACAGACCCCCATCAGGCCGGCGAGAACGGTAGAGGAGTGGATCACAAGATTTGCATTAATGGCACTGCCCCCATTGTAGAAGCCTACCTTACCTTAAACCTCCTCTGGCCGCTGCACGATGTCTCCTGCTGACGTTTTATTGCTAGTCTATCTCAATACAGATTTGCTGAAACTTGGGATTTATTGAGAAAACGTTAACAGCTTTTAGCAAGTATTACCCAATTTGTGTTATCTGCGTTACCCAAAAGTACTTCAAATTGGAAAATAAGCTTAAATTATTTCTAAATGACGCTTTTGTGATTTATTGAATAGTCTATGGCAAATTAATGACAATTAGTTTGAATTACTGTTCAAGACGGCAAGAGCCATCTATGGAGGACTTTGTAGTATGACCCGTCCCTCGGAGCCGAACCCGAGCCACCCCTCCCCCCTGGGGACTGGCTTTACCTTTGTGAGTGGGGGAGTAGGAGGCGATCGCCCTCAAGCCTCAAAGAGATCTGGCCCTGGGCCAATGAGCTTTCCCTTGGCTAAAGCGGAGGAAGGGCAACGCCTCTGGGTGGTGAACTTGCCCCCTGAGCTTGAGCCAACCGGGTTGCACCTGGGGGATGAGGTGACCATCCTCAGTCGTACTGACAGCGGTTCAGTCGTCCTATCCGTCAATGGGACGCAACTCGGCTTTTGTCGCGATCGCACTCAACGAATTTACGTCTGTGGGCAACCCCAAGCTCTGCAACAGCTACGCCATCTCAAGGTGGGGTCAGCAGGACGCATTTTAGGCTATGACTGCCCCCATCGCGGCTATCGCAAACGCCTCTTAGCCATGGGACTAACCCCAGGAACCGAATTTACCGTCACTCGCCATGCCCCCCTCGGGGACCCCGTAGAAATCTGCGTGCGCGGCTTTAGTCTCAGTCTGCGTAAAGACGAGGCTTGCGCTCTTTTAGTCGAAGCTGTTGAGGAGTAATCGCCATGACCCCCATTGCCACCCGTCCAGTTAAAATTGCCGCCATTGGCAATCCCAACTCAGGCAAAACCACGCTCTTTAACGCCCTGACTGGATCTAACCAAGTGACCGGAAACTGGCCCGGTGTCACCGTTGAACGAGTCGAAGGAACCTATGTCCAAGACGGTCAAACCTTGACCGTGGTGGATTTACCGGGGGTGTATTCCCTCGATGCTGAGGATGCAGACACCGGCCTTGATGAAGGCATTGCTCGGGATTATCTCCTCTGTGGGGAAGCGGACTTAATTGCCAATATCGTCGATGCCTCTAATTTGGAACGCAATCTCTACCTGACAACGCAATTGATTGAAATGCGTCTGCCCATGGTAGTGGTGTTAAACATGACAGATGTGGCGCAGGAACAAGGCCTAGAGATTAAGGTTGAGGCCTTATCGCAACGGTTAGGCTGTCCCGTGGTGTCCGTGGTTGCCTCGAAATCTCTGGGAATGACTCAGTTGCGCGAGGCCATTGCGCAGGGGTTACAGTCGCCGCCGATTCCGCCGACGTTTGTAGCTTATCCAGCGGTAGTAGAAGATGCGATCGCCGCGATTTTACCCCATTTAGAGGCCCCGGGAGATCCTTCGCCGGTGGATGCACGTTGGAGGGCGTTGCGGCTGTTGGAATACAACGATTTGACCAGTCCTCAGCAACAGTCACCAGATCTCAATCGCAGCATCAGTCTTTGGCAACGCCGGGTTCAGGAGGTCTTGGGGGAAGAGTTAGATATTGTCATCGCCGATGCCCGGTATGGCTTTATTCGCACTATCACCGAGGTGGCCTTGCTGCGATCGCGCCACATCAGTACCAGTTTGACCCAACGGATCGACCGTTGGGTTCTCAACCGCTGGCTGGGGATTCCCCTATTTTTGGCGGTGATGTATCTGATGTTTCTATTCTCGATTAATGTCGGCAGTGTCTTTATTGATTTCTTTGAATTGTTGACTGGGGCGATTTTTGTCGAGGGCTTCGCCAACATCTTGGAAAGAGTTGGGAGTCCTGATTGGCTGATTGCTTTACTGGCCAACGGAGCAGGCGGCGGCATTCAAACCGTGGCCACGTTTATTCCGGTGATTGCCTGTACATTCTTATTTTTGGCATTTTTGGAAGACTCCGGTTATATGGCCCGGGCCGCCTTTGTCATGGATCGTTTGATGCGACTTATGGGGCTACCGGGGAAATCATTTGTTCCCATGTTGGTGGGGTTTGGCTGTAATGTGCCGGCGATTTTGGCTACCCGCAGTCTAGAAAGCCCTCGCGATCGCCTCTTGACGATTCTCATGAATCCGTTCATGTCCTGTGGGGCCCGGCTGCCGGTCTATGCCCTATTTGCAGCAGCATTTTTCCCGGTGAGGGGTCAAAATGTAGTCTTTGCCCTCTATTTGACCGGGATTGCGGCGGCGGTGGTGACGGGATTGATTCTCAAGCAGACGCTACTACAAGGGGAGGTATCTCATTTCATTATGGAGTTGCCGCTGTATCATCTGCCGACGCTGCGCGGGGTGTTATGGCGCACCTGGGACCGCTTGCGAGAGTTTATTTGGCGGGCGGGACAGGTGATCGTTATCATGGTGATGATTTTGGGACTGCTCAACACAGTTCGCTGGGACGGCTCCTTTGGGGATTCGCAAACCTCGGTCTTAACAGATGTTAGCCGGAGAATTACACCGGTGTTTGCCCCAATGGGGATTCAGCCGGAGAATTATCCGGCGACGGTGGGGGTTTTTACGGGTGTATTTGCCAAGGAGGCGATCGTGGGATCTCTCGATGCCCTCTATGGACAGTTGGCCCGGGAAGCAGCGGAGGACGCGGAGGACTCGTTTGAGTTTTGGCCCACAATTGAGGAAGCGTTTACGTCGATTGGTGATAATTTCCGGGAGTTGGGGGGACGGTTGTTAGACCCTCTGGGCCTGGATGTGGGGGATATTGATGATGTCGAGGGTGCGGCGGCTGAACAGGGGGTGGCCAGCCATACGTTCGGCCAGATGGTGACTCGTTTTGATGGCCAGGTGGGGGCATTTGCTTATTTGTTGTTTGTTTTGTTGTATTTCCCCTGTTTGGCGGCGACGGCGGCGATTCATCGAGAAACAGGAACTCGCTGGACGCTGTTTGCGGGGATTTGGACAACAGGGTTAGCCTATTGGGTGGCGACGTTCTTCTACCAGTTTGGAACGTTTGATCGCCATCCGGGATCTTCAACGGCGTGGCTGTTAGGGTTACTGGTATTTTTGACGCTGATTCTGGTAGGGATGCGTCGCATTGGCCGACTGGTGTAGGAGGTTGGGATGATTTTACGGGAGTTACAGGGCTATTTGGCCCAGCATCAGACTGTGTCGTTGGCGGATTTGATGAATCACTTTCACTGTGATGGTGATCTGTTGCGGTTGATGTTGAAGAAATTAATGCGTAAGGGACGGGTGCGACAATTGCCTAGGGGAGAGCAGTGTGGGGATTGTCATCATTGTGATCCGACTCAGTTTGAGTGGTATCAGTTTATTCGTTAGGGTCTTAGGACCCTTGCGACAAAAACAGGCAGATGTTGCTCCTCTGAGAACGGCTGCGGTGAACCCAAAATCGGGAACCTCGCCCCAAACAGGATAGAATCACAGGGATTCCCTAACGTCGGACAAGTCCTCGGGGGACAAGACCTGTAAGCTACTTTACTCCCTATGTTACTTCCCTCTTGGCTAGTCATTCCCCTAGGGATGATCCTGATTGGTGTCGCCTGTAACCGCGTCCTCAGCGCCGATAACCTACGCTGGTTTAATCGCCTCCAGCGGCCTCGCTGGCTTACCGTTGAGCGATGGATTCCCCTAATTTGGACGGTTGTTTTTATTGGTGTGGGTTGGTCGGCGGTGCTAATCTGGGATCAGGACCCCGGTTCTCCCAATAGCTGGGTTTTGCTCGGCTACTACTTGGTCTTAGAACTGGTGACCCTCTCCTATACCCCCATCATGTGCCGATTAGAGAGTTTAAGAGCGGGGACGTTGATTGGGGCAACGGGTTGGCTGTTAGCCATTCTCCTGGCGATCGCCATTCAACCCCGTTCTACCCTCGCGACCCTGCTGCTGCTTCCCTATCTGATTTGGAGTCCCATCGGCACCTATACCACTTGGTCTATGATTCAATTAAACCCCGATGATGCTTAAATCCTCATCTTGATCGATATTTTGCTCCTACCCTATGATTCCCGATATTGAGTCCCTTGACATTGCTCATCTCGCATCAGGAGATACCCTGGCCATCCAGGTGTATAAATTTCAGGGAGCAACGTCAGGGAAGAAAGCCTATTTACAAGCGAACTTACATGGTGCGGAACTCTCAGGAAATGCCGTTATTTATCAACTCATTCAGTTTCTTTGCGACTTAGACTCATCACAACTTCAGGGAGAAATTTGGCTGGTTCCCACCTGCAATCCTCTTGCAACCAATCAGCGATCGCACCACTATGCCAGTGGTCGCTATAATCCTTATACGGGAATTGACTGGAATCGTATTTTTTGGGATTATGAAACAGAGCGCCAGAGTCCAGATCAGATCTCCTTAGCTGAATTTGCTCACGCCCAAGTTAACCAAACTTCCCAGCAGCTCGAAACTCATTTTAGTCAACTCTTAAACGACTGTTTTCAAGAGAACGTCAAGACAGAAACAAAAGCCTCCGGCCTACCCTTTGAAGAACGATATCGCTACCGTCTACAGTCCCTGTGTTTAGATGCCAACTATGTCTTAGATTTACATAGTAGCACCAACCAATCTATCGACTATCTTTACTGTTTTCAAGGGCGAGAACACAGTGCTAAATACTTTCTCCTCAATACAGCTATTCTTCTAGATACCTATGATGGCGATGCCTTTGACGAAGCCTTTCTTAAACCTTGGTTAAGTCTGGAAACAGAGTTAGCTAAACTAGGCAGACCCCTTCAGTTTGAGCGAGAAGCTTGGACATTAGAACTGGGGTCGGGAATGCAGATTAACCCTGACTCGGTTTATCGGGGAGTTCGAGGGATTAAAAATTATCTGGTGAGTAAGGGAATGCTGGACTTGAACCGGTTTCCTCTCATTCAAACTGCCTCAAGAACGGTTCAATTTTTTCCAAAAAGTAAAGCCCAAAAATACTATGCTAAGCAGGGGGGAATGTTGCAATCTCGGGTTCTTCTAGGCACTTGGGTGACCTCAGGACAACTCCTCTATCAACTCTTGGTCTTTAACCGAGACAGGGAGTTACCTCAACTGGTTGATATCCACACAGAAGACTCTGGACTGGTCTATGACCTATCCAGCAACGCCTCAGTGAATCAAGGAGAATATATTTTGGAAATTTTGACCCATCCCCAATAAGCCAAGGACCTAACATTAGGGTTGAGCAGACTATTTATTGGATAAAACAGCTTTGGGATAAGCAATGCGTTTGTGGTTAAACTGCTGCCAAACCTGCACAAAAATCTCGGCAATTCTGCTCATGTCTGCCCGAGTCAAGCCAGAGTCCACTAACTGATTATCCTGCCAGCGGGCCCGAAGAATCTTATTCACCATGGAGAGAGCATCATCGGGCGTGGCATCCTTGAGCGATCGCAGGGCGGCTTCACAGGAGTCGGCTAACATGACAATTCCCGTTTCTCGCGATTGGGGAATCGGGCCATCATAGCGAAAATCCGCATCATTCACCTCACGACCATGACTATGTTTAGCTTGGTAATAAAAATAGGCAATCAACATGGTCCCCTGATGTTCCGGGATGAACGCTTGAATGGCTTTCGGGAGGCGACTTTTACGAGCCATAACTAGCCCTTGAGTGACGTGCTTTTTAATAATAGCGGCACTTTTCCAGGGGTCATTGATGCGATCGTGCTTATTCGGACCCCCCATCTGGTTCTCTACAAACCCCTGGGGGTCGTGCATCTTACCAATATCATGATAGAGAGTCCCGGCTCGAACCAACTCCACATTACAGCCGAGGGCCTTAGCCGCTGACTCTGCCAGGGTGGCCACAAACAGCGTATGCTGAAAGGTTCCGGGGGCTTCCGCTGCAAGACGTTTCAGGAGAGGACGATTGGGATTGGACAACTCCGCCAAACGGATGGGGGTTACCAAATCAAAGAGATGTTCCAGATAGGGACTAACCCCCAACACCACAATACTCCAACCCACACCCCAGAGTCCTTGAATCAGAGCCGTCTCGACCAACAACGACCACAGCGGGCCGGTGCTCCCTTGTAACAAGAGCCCAATCACCGTCAGCACCAGAAAGGTCAGCCCCTGAGCCAAGCCAACCCCTACCCCCAACAGCGCTAACTCTTCCCGAGAGCGCAGCCGTCCAGCAATTGCCCCTCCCAAGACTCCACTAATAGCACCGGCAATGAGATGAGCCAATTCAATCTCCAACCCAATGGGCATAATCAGGCTCAACAGAGTCACCACCGTCACCCCCATCCAGGAACCATAAAAACTGCCCACCGCCAAACCAATCGCCGGGAAACTGGTCGTAGGAGACCCTAACAGAACCATGAGCGGGGCGCTGAGGCTTAACAGCAGAATCAGTAAGCGATCGCCATTAGCAATTTTCGGATGAACCCGTCGTTCAACCATGCCATAGAGAGACACCGCCACAAACACCGTGCCCCCAAACGCAATCCAGCCTACCCAATTCACCGGATCTCGGCGCACCAAATCAAAATGATCCAGCAGCACAAACTGGCGCTGTGTAATCACCTCATTGGCTTCTACAATCACCTCTCCAGCTTCCACCGAGATATAGACCGCCTCCTGAGCCTGAGCCGCCAACTCAGCTCGTTCACGGCTGCGATCGGGATCCGTCACCAAATTCGGTTCCAGAGCCTTAACCAAGAGAGTACTCATCAAATAACGAATCTGAGCATCGGGGAGCGCCAAGGACAACTGCATTTCCACCGCATCTTGCAACATCGTTGGTGGAACCCCAGGGGCAATCCCTTGAGCTAACATCTGTCGTCCAATCTGTAAGGTCGTATTGCGAGTTTTTTGCCAATCCTCCGGCGACAGATTTAACAGTGTACTGGTATAAACTGGACGGCCACTGGTATAAGACATCTCCGACAACTGCTCCAGGGCCTGGGTATACCGCTCACGAGCGGCTTCAACGGCAGTGACAATCTCCTCAAACTCTTCCTCATCAAGCCGTTGGGAAGCGGCCAGGAGCTGCTCAATTGACTGATTCATGGGGCTAGTCTGAGTCTGTAAAAGGTTCGACAGCACCTGAGAGGCACCACTGACCGCCCCGAGACGAGTCGCCTGCAAAATCTGGTCTCGACGATTTTCAACCGGGTCTGGCTCTTCCCCATTAGGGGAAGAGGATTCCTCGGGATTAGCGAGTGGGAGCTGTGCCCCCAACTCCTGCATCTCCTCCAAGCGTCGGGAGAGAGTCCATTGAACCGCCCGCCATTCCCAATTCGACGCATTACGCAGATAGCGTTGCACCTCTTGAGAAAGAACCCCCGTATCCACAAAGGGGAACTCCCCCACCTCTTCCCGTAAGCGATTGCCTTGCTCAAGATAACGTTTAACATCACTGAGCACTCGCTGATTCACCTCGGGATCTCCCATTAACACAGGAGATGTGCCCAAACGAGCACTACGGCGGCGTTCTTCCGTCGTTTTGCGATCTTCAACCTCATCCGAGCGTGGGGCCACCAAGGTTTGGGGCGCACGGCTGCCCACATCCAATTTAGGTTGATTATAGAAGCGTTGTCCCAACGCACCGGTTAAGCAGAACACAGCCACCACCGTCGAGACGGGGCCAGATACCGTCCGCTTACGAGGGGTCGGACCTCGAGTGGTCGGTCCCTCAGCCCCAGCCCCATCACTCGCTGGATGTATCTCCATCGGATGGTTTAGCCCATGGCCATCACGCCAGTGATGCCACTGACGCTCAAGGCGTCGAGTCAAAAATTGGAGTGTCTTCATAGGGAAATCGGCTGAGTGAGACTCCGAAAACCTCACGGCCTCTATTATAAAGTCGTGCTGTGGCAGGAGTTAACAATTAAGAGCGTCGCCCAGGGACGTGAACCTATTGAAGTAAGCATAACCAATCCTCTAAGCAGGTCTATCTAATCAGGGAAAGCGGGAGAAACCTTGGCATACCCCCCAACAGGTCAAGGTTGCACCTCATCAGGTCTCTAGATCTGAGTCGGCTTCAGCTAAGGTGGAGGTCTTTTCTAACGATACATTTTTCTGAGCAATGGGCAACTCCAGAGTTACCGTGGTTCCCGAACCCACCCCAGCACTATCCAGGCGAATTGAGCCATTCATCATTTCCATTAAGTTACGTGAAATTGCTAGACCCAGGCCGGTTCCACCAAAACGACGGGTTTTTGAGCCATCGACCATGACAAACGGTTTAAATAATTTATCGAAATCTGCCGGGTCAACGCCAATGCCAGTGTCGATGATGTCAACCCGGACTCGTTTACCCCCATAATGTGCCCCATACTCATCAGCCGGAACTCTAACGACACGAACCTCAATGCGAATTCCTCCGCTTTCCGTAAACTTGACGGCATTGCCGATGGCGTTGAGTAAGACCTGTTTCAGTTTAGCGGCATCGGCCCGAACCCAAATCGGCTCATTCCCCTCCACCTGGGCTGATAAGGTTAATCCTTTATCCCGTACAGTGGCTTGATTCAATTCTAGGGCTTCATGGATCAACTGCATCAGATCAACGGGTTCAATGGCCACTGAGAGGGTTCCGGCCTCGATTTTAGAGATATCTAGGATATCGTTGATAATTCCCAATAAATGAACGGCGGCATCATCAGCCCGTTGCAAAAATTCCTGTTCTTCTGCTTCGTCGTCACAGAAGCCATCACGGACGAGCCGTAAACTGCCGATGATGCCGTTGAGGGGGGTTCGGAGTTCGTGGGAAATGGTGGCTAAAAACTCACTCTTGAGGCGGTTGGCATTTTTAGATTCGTTCCAAGCCTCTTCGAGTTCCTGGGCCCAGGTTTTTAAACGTTCGATCGCCCGATTTAGGGCTTTTGAGAGCTGGTTAAATTCTTGAATAAAGAACTTAGCTGGCATCGGCTCTGAGGCGGTGTTGCACTCAATGTTACGGGCATATTCCCCCAATTTTTCCACGGGACGAGCTAAGTCTTGAGCCAAATAGAGGGTTGCAATCAGATTGGCTGCCAATAACCCTAGGACGAGGTTAAACATCACTTGGCGAATTGGCTCTAGTCCGGCTAGGGCGTTATCGAGGGGCGTGATGGCTAAAACCACCCAACGTCTTTGACGGCCATTGCCATCTAGGGAAGACACGGGGGCATCAATGGCTGTATAACCGCTCAGGAGTTCCTGAGTTGGACTGGTGAAGGAGGTTAAATGGATAAAATCCTGGTTCCCCACTAAGGCGCTACCAATCAGAATTTCCAGTCGTTCAGCATTCCGTTGACTCTCGATACTACTGCCAATCAAGATGTCTATCGGATGTTCTAAGATTATCCCCGATTCATCGATGACGACGGTAGATCCGGTGAGGGACCCGGGACGACTGATAGGTTCATCGGGTTTTTCCAAGGTAGCCCGTAGAGTAATGATGTAGTTCGGCTCAGCAGCCTCTTCAGGATAGATGGGGGCACTATAGGTAATTTCGGTTTGTCGATACCGAGGGGAGTCAGAATCGGTGAGAGAACTACGCCCTTCAATAATATCAGTACTGACGAAGACTCGCCGGTCAAGACCACTCTCGGAACCGCGCCACCAGCCTTCTGGGGCGGGGGTAAAAATGTCCCGGTCGCAGGTTTGGGCGATCGCCACTTGAGTGTCTACATTGGTAACTTGTAAACATTGGACGGTAGCGGGAAGTTGTTCGCGAAAACTGTCTAAAAACTCTTGAACTCTAGGACTCGAGCCGGACTCAAGGGCAGCGGTTTCGCTGGCAAGACGTAATTGAGTTTTGAGGGCATCTGCCTGATCTCCAATGCGATTTCCTTTACGGACGGCACTTTCTGAGAGATTCTGACGGGCCGTTTCCAGGAGACTAGAACGGGCTTTACGAAAGGTCACATATTGTCCGATCACGAGGACGGGGACACTCAGCAGGAGAATCCGCGACAGCAAGATGCGGCGAAACGAGGTCGGACCGAACATAGGCGCAGGTAGAAATTTGGGAAACTTGACGTTTCTCAGGGCGCGAAGTGCCATCGTCAAAAACGTTGAAGGAGTCAAGAGCATTGCAGGATCGCCGCTAAGCTGCCTTGGGCTAACTATGAGACCTGCATGGATTTCATCTTAACGTCCTGATGTTGACTTTTTCGAGGGATCTCGATCAGTTGTTGAGACGACCACCCATTTCCAGAGGGGATGTTTGGAGCCGTTAGAGCGAATCCGCCAGAGTTGATGTTCCAGGCGTCGGCGTTCTGGATTGGGCATTCCCCAAATAATATTACGACTCTGCCAGACCAGCACGGAGGTAGTCCAACCGACACAGAGCCCCAGGCCCAAGGCCGGCCAAGGGTGCGATCGCAGGGCATACCAGACGGCAACCCAGGTGAAATGCTCTAACCACAGAGAAATCTCCCGCCGCAAGCCCCAAATACTGAGGCTACCGAGGCTCAGCCAGAGGACGACCACAAGGGACCAACGAGCGAGGACGGTTAAACGATGGAGGCGCTGGAGTTGAAGCTGGAAGGTGGAGGGTTGGGGGTCTGACATAACAAGTTTGGCTCAAGCGAAAACACCCCGCATTTTGATTATGACCTGGATGGGCCGACTTCGACCGAGATCGGCTCAGATTACGATTCTTCAACTGAGGCAACGTTGCTGTCTACAGGGGCTTCCGGAGCGACCTGGGGATGTTTTTCCCGCCATAGGGCCAGGGCAGCGGTGGCGATAAAGATACTGGAATAGGCCCCCAAAATAAAGCCGACCATCAGGGTCAGGGCAAAGTATTTGAGGGTTTCACCGCCGAAAATGAAAATCGCCAATAGGGGTAAGACGGTGGTGGCGGTGGTGTTGATGGAACGAGTTAGGGTCTGGTTAACGGCATCGTCGATAACATCGTTAATGTCGTCATTGGGCTTAAATTTCAGGGTTTCCCGCACTCGGTCATAGATGACCACCGTGTCATTGACGGAAAAACCGACAATGGTTAATAGGGCCACAATAAAGAGACTATCGGCTTCAAAGTTACCCAACAGCCCAAACAGGGCAAACACGCCGATGGTAATCCAGACATCATGAAACAGGGCCAGGATAGCAAAGAGGGCGTAATCGAGCTGAAAGCGAATGGTGAGATAGCCGACAATCCCCAAACTCGCGACGAAGAGGGAGAGTAAGCCCGATCGCAATAGCCGCCGTCCCACGGTTGGCCCCACGGTGTCAATCTGGGTTTGTTCTGGGTCAAATGCCCCGAGTTCCGCTTCTAGGGCGGCTTCAAGTTGCGATCGCGTCTCCACGTCTAAATCCGTGGTCCGCACCACCAATCCCTGTTCGTTTTCCCCAAACTCCTGAACATTGGTCCCTAACCCCTCGGCCGCCAAAATACGGCGGGCGGCTGTGACATCAATGGGGTCATCACAGGCGTTGGCAATACTACAATCGCGCTCCAGCTGCAGGCGGCTTCCCCCGGTAAAGTCTAGCCCCAGGGGCAAGGGGGCGCCAAACTGGGCAATTGACAGGCCCATGGTAATGGTGCTAATTAGGGCGAGAGCGAGGGAAATCGCCCACCAGAGATTTCGTTGTCGAGTGACGCTCAGTTTCATCGTCAGGATGGGGGGGTAAGGTGCAGCATGGGGGCCGAGGGGTTCCGGGTTGGGTCTTAACGTTTGGCCAGGGGAGGTTGCAGGTTAGGGCAGAAAAATTCCGGCTTTTTCAGGTCGGGGAGGGTGAGGACGTAGAACATGAGGCTGCGGCTACAGGTGATGGCGGTAAACATACTGACTCCCACGCCAATGGCCAAGGTAACCGCAAAGCCTTTCACTAAACCGGCCCCGAACCAAAATAGGGCTAAACAGGCAATTAGGGTGGTGACGTTACTATCTAAAATACTGGAGAAGGCACGATAAAAGCCTGACTCCACGGAGCGATACAGGGTTTTTCCAGCTCGCAATTCTTCTCGGGTTCGCTCAAAGATTAGCACGTTGGCATCGACGGCCATGCCAATACTCAGGATAAATCCGGCAATCCCCGGTAGGGTTAGGGTCACCCCGAGCAAGGCATAACAGGCCAGGGTGAGGATAGCATAAATGGTCAGGGAGAGGTTGGCGATCGCCCCCGGCAGCCGATAATACACCACCATAAAGATAAGCACCAAAATCAGACCCCCCACCCCAGCATAGATACTGCGACGAACGCTGTCTTGTCCTAGGGTCGCGCCAACGGTCCGGTTTTCTACGATTTCCACGGGAACCGGTAAGGCCCCGGCTCGCAGTTGAGTGGCCAGGGTATTGGCATCTTCGAGGCTAAATTGACCGTCAATGCGGGCCCCGCCACCGCTGATGCCCGTTTCGGCATATTCAGCCCCAACACCTGGGGCGCTAATCAGTTCGTCATCGAGGAAAATCCCTAAGCGTCGTCCGGTTCCAGCAATGTTGCGGGTGAGTTCGGCGAACTTCTCTCCCCCCTCCCGGTCAAAGTCAATCACCACACTCCAGACGCCATCAATGCGGGTGGAGGTAACATTGGCATCTTCGAGGTTTTTCCCGGTCAGTCCCACACTTTCATAAAGCTGCTGGTTTAACTCCTGGATTTGCGCTTCTTTGGCAGTGATGGCCTGCTCGGTTGCCGCCAGTTCGGCGGTGCGACCTTCCACGGTCAGTTGTTCTTGCTCTTGCACTAATTCCAGGAGTTCTTCTTGGCGCACTAGGAGTTGAGCCTCAACTTCTGGGTTGCTAACTTGTTCGCGAAATTCCAGTTGGGCCGTTCCCCCCAACACCCGTTCAGCTTGAGCGGGGTCGCTGACTCCCGGAAGCTGAACGGAAATGCGATTTTCGCCAACGGTCTGCACCAACGGTTCGCTCACCCCAAGACCATCAACTCGGTTGCGGACCACCAGCAACACCGCGTCTAAGTCGCGATCGCTGATGACCGGAACTTCCTCCGTCGGCTGCGCTTCAATGGTCAACTGAGACCCCCCTTCTAAGTCCAACCCCAAGCGCAAGGGCAGTTGAACCAGAATGACGATCGCACCCACTAAGAGGACGAAAATCAGAATTAGGAGAGATTGTTGACGACGCATAGCACAGAGTTAGGTAAATCGCAAGTTTTCTTCAACAAACGTTACACCTGCAACGCCACCATTTTTTTAACGGCCTCGACAATTTGGTGAGGTTGAACAATGGTTAAGCGTTCTAGGGTTCCATTGTAGGGGGTGGGGATATCCTGGGAGGACAGGCGTAACACCGGTGCGTCGAGTTCATCAAAGAAATGGTCATTGATGCTGGCGGTAATCTCAGCGCCCACCCCACCGGTTTTCATACATTCTTCTACGACGATAACGCGGTGAGTTTTGCGAATCGACTCGCCAATGGTGTCGAGGTCATAGGGTTTCAGGGAAATCAAATCGATGATTTCTGGGTCAAACCCTTCTTTTTCCAACGTCTTCGCCGCTTGAACACAATGATGACGCATCCGAGAATAGGTCAACAGAGTGACCTGGCTCCCGGGACGGACGACCTCCGCCTTATCCAAGGGGACAATATAATCCCCATCGGGTAACTCTTCTTTGAGGTTATAGAGCAGCACATGCTCGAAGAATAGCACCGGGTTATTATCGCGAATGGCAGCTTTCAAGAGGCCTTTGGCGTTGTAGGGGGTGGAACAGGCCACAATTTTCAGCCCCGGAACCGCCTGAAAATAGGCTTCAAGGCGTTGGGAATGTTCTGCCCCAAGCTGTCGTCCCACCCCACCCGGGCCGCGAATCACCATAGGGATGGTGAAGTTACCGCCGGAGGTGTAACGCAACATCCCGGCGTTGTTGGCAATTTGGTTAAAGGCCAGCAGGAGAAACCCCATATTCATCCCTTCGATGATGGGACGCAGGCCGGTAATCGCTGCACCGACGGCCATGCCGGTAAAACTATTCTCGGCGATGGGGGTGTCAAGCAAGCGCAGCTCACCATACTTGTCGTAGAGGTCTTTGGTGACTTTGTAGGAGCCGCCGTAGTGACCGACATCTTCACCGAGGACGAAAACGGTCTCATCACGAGCCATTTCTTCGTCGATGGCTTCCTTTAAGGCGTTGAAAAATAGGGTTTCTGCCATTGCAACGGGAGTCCGAACTGGGTTATCGATATACGTTGATCCAAGTCATTCTACCCTGAGCGGGGACGCTTTAGGAGTTAGGGAGGCTCGGGTCTGGTTTTCTGTGCCAGTCCTGTGGAGGAGTTGGGGCCAGGACTGGATTAATACCCATAGGGGTCATCAGGTTCTGGGATGGGGTCTAGGGTTTCGGCGGCGATGATGACTTGGCGACGGCCTTCGAGGCGACCGGATTTCATTTCACCGCGAATCCGCAGCCAGCCATCGGGTTCAAATTCGTTGCGGGTGCTTCCAGGGGGCAATTGCACCGGTAACCCCACGGGATAGGCATCAGCGGCACAGCAGGTAATCATAAACCGGGCCACGATGATAAGATCCTCGTCTAGCTTGGGGGGATGGACAACAAATCCTTTGACGTCTACGGGCTGTCCCGCGTAGGCTTCGGGTTCGGGATAGACACTGAGGGTTCGCGTCCAATCGACGATACTGCGGTCTTCTGGATTGTTTGCCCCTCGGAAGCTTTCCGGTTCGATGCGAGTCATGGAAAGGAAATCTGTCACTCCCCGTTCCAGGGCCACTTGGCTAGCAAAGGGACGGGGGGTAAAGACGAGGGCGACACAGGCGGAGGCGAGGAGGAGTCCGGTACTCCAGCCTGGGGGAAAAAGGCTGATATGTTGTTGGGGGGCTTCGGGGACTTGTCGCCGCGATCGCAGTTGCAACGCCTTCCAGACAGAAATCAGCAGAAATAAAACCCCGGCGACAATGCAGAGCCAGGAAAAGGCGGGATGGACGAGAAGCCGCAGTTTCCCGGTGAGCCAATATTGCATCATCACGACTCCCCAGAGGAACATGGTGATGATATCGAGCCAGAGGAGGCGGTTATCGGGCTTGGGGCGCGATCGCCCTAAGGGCTTTGTTGGTGAGGGAATTACCATAAGGAACGAAGCAGGAACGAAGGAGCAAACAAGAACGGTAGCCCGTTAGACTTAGGTTAGGATAACGCCTCAGTCATCAGTACGAGGGGTTCGAGTTCGTTGTCCGCTTGGGCACTGACATGGTCGGCAATGCGATCGCGAATGGTCTGGGCCATAATGCGGTTGATTTGCTGAACGCTGGAGCGTCCGTCGAGTTGATACATCACTTCGTAGACTCGTTGGATTTGGGTTTGACGGGTTCTGGGGTCGGTGATGGTCTTTTTCTTTTTGCGGCTGTACACGGCCGGTTTTTCGGCCCGTCCCCAATACAGTTTATAAATATCGCGATCGAGATTGGCCACGCAGCGAATTTGGGGCAGGGAGGGAATATCCAGGCCCATACTGCCATCATCGAGGCGACGAATCTGGAAATAGCCCCAACGTTTCTCTTGGCGGGCAATGGCCCGGTTGATGGCTAGTTTCAGTTGCATGAGGGTATCGTCGGTTTGGAGGGTCATGGCAAAAGGCAAGAGGCAAGAGGCAAGAGGCAAGAGGCAAGAGGCAAGAGGCAAGAGGCAAGAGGCAAGAGGCAAGAGGCAAGAGGCAAGAGGCAAGAGGCAAGAGGCAAGAGGCAAGAGGCAAGAGGGGGGTGGGTTCAGCAATTGGGTGTCCCCAATTCTAGCAGTTGGGTGATTTCTTGTCGGATGGGTTGACGGGGTATGGCACAATGGCGATCGAGACCTTTTGAGAGACTGTTGAGCAATTTTATGGAACTTTCGCAATTGAAGCAGGAGCTAGAACGGTTGTCGGAACGCCTGGGGAAAACCCAGGAGTATCTTTGACCTGCCTGCACTCAACGCCAAAATTAAGGATTTGGAACAACTGGCGGCTCAGCCGGAGTTCTGGGACGATGCTGAACAGGCCCAGACCATTATGCAAGACCTCAATGATCTCAAGTCTAATGTGACGCAATATGGCCAGTGGGTCGACAGCTTGGAGAATGCCCAGACGGTGGTAGAACTGCTGGTTGAGGATGATGCCATTGATGAGAGTTTGATGGCTGAGGCCGTGGAGACCCTCACCCGCCTGGACCGGGAGTTGGAACAATGGGAGTTTCAACAGATGCTCTCTGGGGAGTATGACAAAGGCGGTGCGGTTTTGAGTATCAATGCTGGGGCCGGTGGAACGGATGCTCAGGATTGGACGGAAATGCTGCTGCGGATGTATACCCGCTGGAGTGAGCGACAAGGCTATCGGGTTGAGACTCTGGAACTCTCGGAGGGGGATGAGGCGGGGATTAAATCCGTTACCCTGGAGATTCGGGGGCGCTATGCCTATGGTTATCTCAAGTCGGAAAAGGGAACCCATCGCTTGGTGCGCATCTCGCCGTTTAATGCCAATGGTAAACGTCAAACGAGTTTCGCTGGGGTGGAGGTGATGCCGATTTTGGATAGTTCGGTCAAACTGGAGATTCCGGATACGGATTTGGAGATTACTACCTCTCGTTCCGGGGGGAAAGGCGGACAAAATGTTAACAAAGTTGAGACGGCGGTGCGGGTGCTGCACAAACCTTCTGGCTTGGCGGTTCGCTGCACTCAGGAGCGATCGCAGCTTCAGAATAAGGAGAAGGCTCTGGCCTTGTTGAAGGCGAAGCTGCTGGTGATTGCTGAATCCCAACGCTTACAGGAAATTGCCGAGATTCGCGGCGATATGGTGGAAGCGGCCTGGGGCAACCAAATTCGGAACTATGTGTTCCATCCCTATCAGATGGTTAAGGATTTACGCACCAGCGTCGAAACCACTCAGGTGGATGATGTGATGGATGGGGATCTCGATGCCTTCATTGAGGCCTATTTGCGTCAGGATAATCAACGGCTGGAGACGGCCGCGACTCCAGCCTAGTGGGCGATCGCCCTCTTTCCCTATCATATAGGTTAAATTATGTCAACCCCCAATCCCCTGACAACCAGGGCCGTTTGGCGTAACGTCCTCATCCCTGGACTGTTACTGGTTGGGGGACTTTTTCTGAGTTTTCGTCTTTTGGCTCCTATTCCAGCACGAATCATCCCCCCTACGTCTCCTGAGATGCCTGTCACGATTTGGGTTCTTGGCTCGCCGGTGACTCCCCTGTTCTATCACAACAGCTTAATTTTGCCCGATGATTCGGGGCAGTGGATTGAATACTCCTTTGGCGATCGCGCCGTGTTTGCCAAGAATCAGAACCGACTCATTAACCTGGCCCAAGCCGTTCTCTACCCCACCCCCGCTGTCTTGGGCCGGCAAACCTTTAACCCGGAGCAATGGCAACGCCGCCAACAGCGAAACCCGGAGCGAGGCCAACGACTCAGTCTCGAAGTGGGCCGAGAGGAGGTGCAGGCCCTCTTAGCAGAATTGAACCAACGCTACGAGTCGGCTAACACCGAGCCTCTCTATAACCCCAACGTAGATTTATACTTCGTCCCGGATGCTGAGTCTTACACCGGTTGGAATACCTGTAATCATCTCGTGGCTCGTTGGCTGCGCCAACTCGACTGTAAAATCCGGGGTTTAGTGTTTTCGGGCCACTTCCGCGTTGACTAGCTGCTCGATTCTGACTCACTTGTCTCAGAGTCGGCTTTTGCTGCTTGTTTAGCGTGTTCAGCCTCCTGTTTGGCTTTTCGCTCCGCGTCCCGTTCGGCTCGTTTTTTGCGCTCGGCTTCTAGGATGTCCGTCATCACGCTTTGAGCCTGTTCCATTTTCTCCAGATTGCTCCGATAGAGCTCTAAGTCCTTACGCAGCTTCTCATCGGAAATCTTCAGCTTCGCTCCCAACTGATTGAGAAGTTCAGCCAGTTCTTTGTCACGACTGAGCAACTCTGCATCTGCTGCCTCAACCGCTGCCAATACCCCAATTGCCAACAGACGACAATATTTCAACCCATCTCCTCGGGCGAACTGAGCCATCTGTTGCCCAAAGGCATTCTCACCCACAGGGCTATCTCCCTCAGAGGCGATCGCCACTAAATCCGCCTGAGAGAGTTGAGCCGCCGCCTCTCGGATACTGGCCGCATCACGACGATATTGCTCAGGATCGCCCCCAGTGGCTCGACAGAGTGCCCCAAAAATGGATTCTAGGTCTTTCTCAGGTCGGTAGCCGTTCATAAAGCGATCGAACGCTGAGACAACTCCGAGGGCATAGACCGGATTATAGGTAAAATCAGCGTTGACGGAGAGAAGGTGCATCTCAACCATCAGCTCCTCGACAACACGACGATACAAGGAGTTGATCGGACGTGTGTGAGTTTGATAAAAATCTCGTTTAGTATCGGAGACAGTACGAACGTTATCCACGGGGCGTTAGGGGAAGATTCAAGTTAATTTCTATTGTGACGGCTTGATGACTATTTGCCAAGGGTGAAGCCAGTCGAGTGGCTCGAAGCCGTATCCGAGTTGACAGATTTTCAGCAAATGAGTCTGAGACTTGCCAGCCCAGATCCCAGTTTTCCCTGGGCCTGCTCAGGACAGGACTGAGACATTTTGGGGACTCTCTATCTCGCTCCTGGCTGACACCTGAAGCGGGAGAAATCGCTCGCCCAGACCGTCCAGATGCGTCACGACCGAGGCTGAGACTCTGTGAGGTCAACCACCGCCATAATGCTGACACACCTGTCCTGCTGACACGAGCGACTTACAGAGCGCGGAAGGATAGCTAGATTAGCTGGCAACGTTACGAGGGACACCCTCTAGGGCCTCATCTTCCGTCTCAAAAATTTCGAACACTGAATCCATCATCGTGACTTCAAACACGAGTTTGGCTTCTGGGTGAACATTACAAATTCGGAAACTCCCTTTAACTTTATCGGCATCTCGCATTCCGGCGACCAATGAGGTCAGTCCCGAACTATCAATAAAATTGACCTGTCCGAGATTGACGACGACATGGCGGCTGAGTTTGGAAATGCACTCCTGAAGCTTGAGGCGAAACTGCCAAGCCGTCGTGATATCCAGTCGTCCAGCGGGAGCTAGGACGATGACAGTTGTCCCGTCTTGAGTGGTATGAGTTTTCTGCTCGATGTGGATCACTGACCCTTCCTCGCACTTACTAACAACGGGGATTCGCGCACGGTGAGAAACCGGACTCGGAACACTCCCCTGTTGGCATACACTACCAGATTAGTGACGGTTCAGCTTCACCCCCCACGGAGATTCCCCTCGTTAGTGTCATCCTAACCTAGATTGACTCAGACGTAGCACTCCAGTTGGCCCAATCTTGGGGTTTAAGAAATTCCTCGTACAGTTGTGCTTCTGGGGTTCCAGGTTCGGGTTGGTAGCCATATTCCCAACGGACTAAGGGGGGGAGAGACATGAGGATGGATTCGGTGCGTCCGTTGGTTTGCAGGCCGAAGATGGTGCCGCGATCATAGACGAGGTTAAATTCCACATAGCGACCCCGTCGATAGAGTTGGAAGTTGCGCTCGCGTTCTCCATACTCAAGCTGACGACGACGCTCAACGATGGGTTCGTAGGCGGGGAGGAAGGAATGACCACAGGATTGAGCTAGGCCAAACAGGGACTCCCAATCCCGGGATTCAATTTCGCCGAGTTTCCGGCTATAGTCGGCGGCGGGACCGTCGGCATGGGGCCCTCGATAGAGGGCACCTTGGCCATCTTGGTAGTCGAAGAAAATACCACCCACGCCTCGGGTTTCTTGGCGGTGTTTGAGATAGAAGTATTCGTCACACCAGCGTTTGAAGACGGGATAGTATTCGCTGTGGTGGCGATCGCAGGCGGTTTTCAGGGTTTTGTGGAAATGGGCGGCATCTTCGGCGAAGGGATAATAGGGGGTTAAGTCGGCCCCACCGCCAAACCACCAGACGGGCCCGGCTTCAAAGTAGCGGTAGTTGAGGTGAACGGTGGGAATATAGGGGTTGCGAGGATGCAGCACCATGGAGGTTCCGGTGGCGTAGAAGCCATGGCCTTCGGCTTCGGGCCGTTGTTTGAGGATGGAGGGGGGGAGTTTGTCGCCAAAGACTTCTGAGAAGTTCACGCCCCCTTGTTCAAAGATGTTACCTTCGCGAATGACCCGCGATCGCCCCCCACCCCCTTCAGGACGCTCCCACATGTCTTCACGGAACTGACCGCCGCCGTCGAGCCGTTCTAACCCCGCACAGATGCTCTCCTGCAAATTTTTCATAAAGGCACTGATGCGGGCCTGAGAATCCTCCGGGGGACGGGTGGACTGGGCAGATACTGGAGGCGTTGATGTTGAACTCATACTCATTTGTTAAGAAAAGTTGCGATAAATTACGAAATGCGACAAAGCGCCCAGAGTTCCCAAGGAGTTATGGCTCCAAGGGGGGATGCTAAGCCGTCATCCTATCAGGTGCTCTCGGGGAATCACCGTCAATGCTAGGCTAGAGGTGAAGGCCACCCCGCATTATAGAAGAATGGCCCCGACCTTTTTTATCGTTGTTCAAAAATGTATAGTTTTAATAATAAAACGATACAAGGCTGAACCGTTCCCGTAAGCCATCTGTCTTGCAATCGATTTGCTAAACCCCAACTCAAGAGGAGACATCTGTGAACTTGACATCGAGCAATGCACTGACCCCGGAAGCCGTTTTAAAGGTACTACAGCCGGTTCAAGATCCCGAACTCAATAAAAGCTTGGTCGACTTGAACATGATCCGTCATGTGCAAATTGATGGTGGCATCGTCAGTTTTACCCTCGTGCTAACAACCCCCGCCTGTCCTCTACGGGAGTTTATTGTTGAGGATTGTCAGAAAGCGGTTCAGACTCTTCCGGGTGTGGAAGAGGTGAAGGTGGAGGTGACGGCCGAAACCCCTAAACAACCCTCATTGCCAGATCGCCAGGGAATTGATGGGGTTAAAAATATCATTGCCGTCTCCAGTGGAAAAGGAGGGGTCGGTAAAACCAGTGTCGCGGTTAATATGGCGGTGGCTTTAGCCCAAACGGGCGCTAAAGTGGGACTTCTGGATGCGGATATTTATGGCCCCAATGGTCCGAATATGCTGGGACTTGGGGATGCTAAGGTCATGGTACGAGAAGGGGCTGATGGAAAGGAAGTCTTAGAACCTGCCTTTAATCATGGGGTCAAACTGGTCTCGATGGCGTTCCTGATTGATAAGGATCAGCCGGTGATTTGGCGCGGCCCCATGCTCAATGGCGTGATTCGTCAGTTTCTCTATCAGGTGCAATGGGGAGAGTTGGATTATCTGATTGTGGATATGCCTCCAGGAACTGGGGATGCTCAGTTAACTCTCGCTCAAGCGGTTCCCATGGCGGGAGCGGTCATCGTGACGACACCGCAAACGGTTGCCCTGTTAGACTCTCGTAAGGGCTTAAAAATGTTTGAGCAGTTGGGAGTTCCGGTTTTGGGGATCATTGAGAATATGAGCTATTTTATTCCTCCGGATCTCCGCGATCGGCAGTATGACATTTTCGGCTCTGGAGGTGGGGAGAAAACGGCTAATGAATTGAATGTGCCATTATTAGGGCGGATTCCTCTAGAGATTCCCTTACGGGAAGGGGGAGATGAGGGGATTCCCATTGTGGTCTCTCAACCGGAGTCCGCCTCGGCCCAGGAACTCCTCAAGGCGGCTAAGCAGTTGGCTGCTAGGGTGTCTGTGGCGGCGTTTGCTAATCGCTAAAGAGGTAAGGGGGAGAACCCACCCCGCCCTTGGGTCACTCCCCCTTTTGCCTCTTGCCTATTGCCTCTTGCCTTCTCCCCCCTATTGCCTATTGCCTCTTGCCTTCTCCCCCCTATTGCCTTCTCCCCCCTATTCCCTACGCTCCGCACTAATCTGATC
Organism: Phormidium yuhuli AB48; assembly: GCF_023983615.1. Classification (GTDB taxonomy): domain Bacteria; phylum Cyanobacteriota; class Cyanobacteriia; order Cyanobacteriales; family Geitlerinemataceae; genus Sodalinema; species Sodalinema yuhuli. Next base: position 4,480,533 of record NZ_CP098611.1, read on the forward strand.
GCCCTATGCTCAACCGCAATTGGCTACAAGCCTGGCAATCCATTGATTGGACGTTACTGATTGTAAGTATTGGTTTAACCGTCTATGCCGGTGTTGTGATTCGCAGTAGTCAGCTTAATTTGGAGTACACCGATTGGTGGCAACATTGGCTGACAGGGGCCCTTGGTTTAGTCTTAGCTCTAACCATTGCCCGTTGGCGTTATGAAAATTTGATCCAATGGACTTGGATTATTTATGTGATCACGAACCTGTCGTTGATTGCGGTGATTTTTTTGGGAACTACGGCTTTAGGGGCCCAACGTTGGATTACTATTGGGGGCTTTAATATTCAGCCCTCGGAATTTGCTAAGTTGGGACTCATTATTACTCTGGCGACGATGTTGGAGGGACGGACGGCGGCTAACTTGCCCACGATGTTGAAGAGTTTGGCAGTGACGACGATTCCCTGGGCATTGGTGTTTTTACAGCCGGATTTGGGAACGTCGTTGGTGTTTGGGGCGGTGACGTTGGGAATGCTCTATTGGGCTAATGCTAATCCGGGCTGGTTGCTGCTGTTGGTGTCACCGATGATTTCGGCGATTCTGTTTAGCTTGCTGCTTCCGGTATGGTTTATTTGGGTGGCCGGAATGGCGGTATTGGCTTGGCTGACGATTCCAGCACGCTGGTTTGGGGCGATCGCCGCCTTGACGGTGAATCTGGTGTCGGGCCGCTTGGGGGAGGTCCTCTGGAACTTACTCAAACCTTATCAGAAAGACCGACTGATTCTCTTTCTTGACCCCGGTCGCGATCCCCTTGGGGGGGGCTATCACTTGATTCAATCCCGTATTGCTATTGGTTCTGGAGAACTCTGGGGACGGGGGTTTGGCCAAGGAACTCAAACTCAGGGGGGTTTTATTCCCGAACAACATACGGACTTTATTTTTGCGGCGGTGGGTGAAGAATGGGGCTTTGTGGGGGCGATCGCGGTTTTGTTTGCCTTTTGGCTGATTTGTTTACGTCTGATTGTGATTGCTCAAACGGCTAAGGATAATTTTGGCTCTCTCTTGGCGGTTGGAGTGCTGTCTATGGTGGTGTTCCAGGTGATTATCAATGTCAGCATGACCATTGGCCTGGCTCCGGTGACGGGGATTCCCCTCCCCTGGCTCAGTTATGGGCGATCGGCCCTGCTGACGAATTTTCTGGCGGTGGGGTTAGTGGAATCGGTGAATAATCACCGCCAGCGGTTGAAGTTTTAGGCTCAAGGCGATCGTGGGCTAAAATCGAAATGGTGAATTTAGTGAAAAGACCTGAAGACTTATGATTCTGCCTGGCTCGGCTGTGGAAGTGATTAACCCTGATGACACCTATTATCGTTTTAAAGGCTCGGTGCAACGAGTGAGTGATGGTAAGGCGGCGGTTTTGTTTGAGGGGGGGAATTGGGATCACTCGGTGACCTTTTTACTCTCGGAGTTGGAGTTAGTGGATGCTAAGGCGGGACGCAAGAAGTAGGGGGAATCCCTGCTGCTGACTCGGCTTGTGTTGGCCTAACCCCTGGAACAGACTATGGTTCGTTTACCGTTACCCCAGTTTTCAGAGAATCCGGGCGATCGCGGCGATCGCTTTGCGGAGGTGATTGAGACGGCGACGACGGAGTTTCTAGCTCAATGTCTTGATGGGGATGAGTTACGCTTCCCCACAATGCCTCCGTTTGGCAGTTGGGTGAAGGCTGTCGATGAGGAGTCGGGGAATCCGATTTATGGGGTGGTGTATCATGCCACAACCACCCCGATTGATTCGGTTCATCGGGCCCAGGCTCTGGGGATGTCGTTGGAGGAGTTGCGCGATCGCCAACCCCAGATTTTCGCGATGTTAAAGACGGAATTTCGGGCGGCGATCGTTGGCTTTGTGGTCCCTGAGTCGGGCCAGGTGTATCAATATCTTCCCCCACGTCCTCCCCAGATTCACCAAGGGGTGGCCTATTGCACGCCGGACGAAGTCATTGACTTCAGTGAGGAGTTAGACTTCCTGCGGACTCTGTTAGAGGTGGGAAATGCGCCGGTTGAGGCGTTGACGGCGGCAGCCATTCGCGAGATTTACCAAATTCGGAAAACTGAGCGGGAGTGGTTGGTGAGGGCAGGACGCACGTTAAGTTTACTGCTTAAGGATGACTACGATCGCCTACGCTTGATTCTTGGACAAATTCATCCCTGAGGTTGTATTTAAGATGATAACATTGACCAGTCCAGCCATGATTGATTAAACTGGGTCGATTCCTCGTTCCCAAGCCAAACATAACTGCTCAAATAAGGGATTACCAATTGAGAGCAACTGAAGTGACGGACATTCATCGTAGGTTTTAGGATTGAAGGTGACGCGATAGTTGATATCATGGAACCTTAGCATCCAAACCGACTCGCCACAGGTTTTAAAGTCAATTTCCTCAGATTTAAATTGAGTCATCCATTGCTCCAAAACTTGCCAAGTTAAATCAGTTTTAGCGAAATATTGATTTATAATTTCTAAGTCTGCTTCTCCATTTTCTGATGCCAAAGTATCAACTGAAGTTGCTAGTTTTGTTGTGTCAAAACAATGTTCAAACTCAGACATTAACACATCCTCTTCGTGAGGATCAGCACTCATCGTAACGCGCTCTAAAAACGTGGGAACTTGAGCCAGAATGGGTTGCAAATTACCGACAACCTGGGAGAATAAGTCAATGCGATCGCGCAAACGACGATACACCTTAGCCTCGACAGTTCCATCATAATAAAAGTTGTGAATGCGGACATCCGGATAGCGTTGTCCAATGCGGTCAATTCGTCCAATTCGCTGTTCCACTCGCATGGGATTCCAGGGCATATCGTAGTTAAATAAAACGCCGCAGGTTTGTAGATTTAATCCCTCACTGGCAGATTCTGTACAGAGTAAAATCAGGATTTCTCCATCACGAAACTGCCGTTTAATCTGTTCCTTAGGGACGTTATACCACTGTTGCTCACTCGGAGACCATAACTCACCACCCCGTCCCGAATAACAGGCAACTTTCCCCCCATAGAGCACCTTTAATTCTCCCCGCAAATAGTCCATCGTATCGGTGTATTGCGTAAAAACAATCGCACTATCCCGTTGATTTAATTCTTGCCGTAAGGTCGTTAAGCAATGACGGAGCTTGCTATCTTCTCCCGTTTGCTCAAACTGTTTCAACAAATCTTCTAAATACTCAATTTCTTGGGGAGCGACGGGTTCCATATAGGGTTCTAACCCGGTTAAAACTGGCTCACTGGCATCATCGATATCGAGTAAATCGTCGTCCGTGAAACTAATCCCCTCCAAACGCCGTTGTAGGGACTGTTGAATCGCATAAAAGGAACTGGTGAGTCGTTTGCGATATAAGGTCATCAAAAAGCCGAGGGCCTTGCGATTTTCTTTTTGGGCTAAGCGGTAGAAATCTCGCACATATTGACTGACGGCACTGTAGAGAGGAATTTCTCGTTGGGGTTCGAGGGCGATCGCCGTATCGCAGACAATTCGAGTTGGGACATCTTGCTCTAACATCCCCAAATGATGATATTGCCGTAACGTGTCCCGAGTATGGCGGAACATGAGGTCTTTCAAGGGGGTATGAGTGGTGAGATACGGGCGAGATGTCTTGAGAAATGCTGTATCTTGGGCTAATTTTTTCCCTTGCGTCAGGGGTTTGCCTTTCTGCCAGATATCTTCGAGTTTATAGTATAAGAGGCGATCGCCCCGCCGCAGGGTTTGGCTTAATCGCGGACAAGGAGATCCCCCCTTTTGGAAGTAATCTCGGGATAATTGTTGCCAGAGTTCAAGCTGTCGCGCCGTTGTCCCCTCCTCGGGGTCTAAATCAGCTAAACTGGCAAAATGCTCACAAAATAAGTCCCCATACTCCCATAACCCCGGTAATCCCAGTAAATTGAGCAGGTCAAAAATTTCAATGGGATCGATTTGCATGGGAGTCGCTGACAGCAAAATCAGGGATTGGCTGTTGGCGGCCAACTCTCGCATCAGAGTTAACAGGGAGTTGGGGGTATCTTTGCGGGATTGGGGGGTTTGGCGGCGAGCGTGATGGGCCTCGTCGAGAATTACTAAATCCCAAGTTTGGGCCGCTAGGAGTTCCTGGCGGCGTTCTTGGCGGCGAACGAGATGGCTAGAGGCCAAAATTAGGTCATGTTGATTCCAGGGATTCTCCTGGGGATGGGGGGGAACCCAAGAGGCTAATTCCGGGGAACTGTAGCTGAACTGGTTTTGGCCATAACTCCAAAAATGGAGGTTGAACTTTTCCCGTAACTCACTGTGCCATTGCGGTTGCACGCTGGCGGGGGCGAGAATTAAGATGCGCCGCGCTTTTTGGCTAATGAGGAGATAACGCAGAATTAGGCCCGCTTCGATGGTTTTTCCTAATCCCACTTCGTCGGCGATGAGAAGACGACAGGGGAAGTGTTGTTCCACATGACGCAGGATTTTGAGTTGATGGGGCCAGGGGGTGATGGGGATGGAGTTGAGACAGAAATCGAGACAGGTGTCACCCTCAGGGAGGTGGCGAAGCTGTTGCAGAATCGGATCAGGGGCGATGGGACTGGTTAAATTGGCGATGTCTGGGGAGATTGGGGAGGGTGATGTCCCCTCTGAGTTGCTGGTTTCCGTGGGAGAGACTGGCTGGGAATCGTCGAGTTCCCGAGAGTCGGTTGGAGAAGGTGGTTGGATGGGAATCTCTCGGCGATCGCATTCGTCGTTGAGGGACCATTGAGGTTGGACGGTAGGAGCATATCGTAATAGCTTTTGGCGGATGGCTTCCGGGAGGGGAAACGATCGCACGTTTTGGGCTAAGTCGTTCCAGAGTTCTTCAAAGCGATAGACTTCTTCGGCGATTCGTTCTTGATCGCGATCGCCCAACCAAGAGCCAAAGACATGAAAAGACTCGGTATTTCCCTCCCAGCCACTGAGGGATTCGTTGTTTGAGCCGCTAAACATCAGTTGATTTCCCTCGATATCCCTAAAAATCCCCACTTTTTCATGGAAAATATGCCGTCGATCCAGTTGAGGCGATCGCGGATCGGGTAAATGTCCCGAGAGTAGGGGAATGGCGATTTTGATATCCAGACAGCCAATTTGAATCAACCAACTAAGAATCTCAAAATGCTTGAGTTGGCTGAGAGTTTCGGGAGGGGTCAACTCCCGCGACAGACAACCGAGCATCCGTTCCCGTAAGTCATAGCCCTCTTGAATCGCCTTGATATCGACTTCATTAAATTGACAGCCGAGCAACAGACGAATTTGACCGTTTTGTTCCAGAATGGCCCCTAAGCCACGGGCCACTTGGCTGAGAATGCGACTGTTAAAAAATCCCGATTTTCTATCATAGGTTTGCGCCTCTGTCAAGGCGGGGATATAAAACTCTAAGAGGGGATTATCCTGGTCTGTAGAATACTGTAATTTCCAGGGGCGATCGCAAAGCATAGTCCTTCAACTGTTTTGGGAGTAGTAGGGGCAAAAAATCCTGAGAGGGGTAGGGGTGTGTTATACCCTCCTGGGAGGATTAGGGGCGAAAAATCCCCTCCTGGGAGGGGTAGGGGTGGGTTCCCCTACAATCTCCTATCCCATGCAACAAATTCCACCGCATATTCAGCCCACCCGTTACTCAGACAAATCTAACCTTAACTGTTGAGTTCCTGAACTCTCATCCGAGTTTGAGGTCTCAAGTTCCAATTGCTCATAAATCACCGTTTCCTTAATCTCCTCCATCGATAGCCAGAGAGTTTGTAGCGTTTGGAACTCAGGGGTTTTATCCGGAAGCACTTGCAGGGCAATCTCCCAAGTCTTGAGAAACTGAGGGTTCGTAATCAGATTCGTTTTTTGCAAGAAATTACGAACCGGCCCCAAACGATTCTCTTCATCATAAAGGGCGATCGCCCCATGAAGACCATCCACCATCTGACGTTTATTCAACTCCTCAGGATTAGGAGAAAACGCCCCCTTCTTCAGCCGTTGTCGCGGTTCCAAGAACTTACAACTGCCACTAGCACTATTGAGAAGCTTGTACTTCTTCGCCAAATCCGTCACATTAAAGCCACCAATCGCCAACGCCAACTGTCGCGCCTCATCAAACGGAAACTCCCGGGCCGCAAACGCATCCCAGGCCAGTAAATACCATTGCGTCAGCGCATCAATGCCGCTGGTATCCTTCCCATGCAGCAATTTCGCCAACCGGTAGTTGGCCACAGCCCGGCGGGCCTCCTCAAAGGCCAATTCCGGACGCACCTCATCCCCGGAACTATCTAAGATGGGATGGAAGCGGGAGAAGACATTAAGGGCCGGACCAAACGCACTCAGGTAGAGGTCAATCCCCGTAATCCCATATTCCTCCAACCACTCCAGCCGCGATAGTTGTTCCTCCGCCTCAGCCACCTGGTCCCCCCGGGCGGGAATCCCACTTTCGGGACTGTCTCCCTCTCCCCGTCGGAGAGTTTTCGCCGTCAGCGTCTGTTGAACCTCCAGCCGCAGGTCATCCCACCAGCCTTGAGAAGCGTTAGAATCTCGTTTACGACAGACGAGGAGAACCGTACTAGAGACGCTGTTTTTCTTAGCTTGGTGCAGGTTTTGCGGGTTCTCCGTACTGACGGCCCAGCTGGCGGTAATCTCGAAACCTGCATCAATCAGAGATTTGGTCAGCACATCCCAAGCCCCGGAGTCTTTATGGTTGAACTGCACGGTCATCACCCCGTCATCCCGCAAGACTCGGTAATGTTCGCTGAAGGCCATGGACATTTTGGCTTCGTAGTCTTGGGCGGCGAGGTCGTCGGGGCGACCTCCCATATTGCGGAAACGGGAGGGGTTGGCGACGGCTTCTCGGTCTTTGTCTGTTAGTTCAGATAGGTAAAGGTCGGGGAAAATGTCGCCGAGGATGCGTTTTTGCCAAACATAGAAGAAGTCGGAGAGTTCCGCATATTGGATGGTAGCGTAATAGGGGGGGTCGGTGACGATGGCATCGAGGGAGTTGTCGGGGAGATTAAAAAGGCTGTCGGCTGAAGCTGATGTGATTTCAGTTTTTCTGGTTTTTTGTCTGTCATCTTCCCATATTTTTGGAGTGACCGCGATTAAATTGTATAACCTTAAATAGTCTGAAGTAATTGCTCTAGCACAACCAAACCAAAGTTCGCCTGCACCACTGCTTTCTGGATAATTCCACATGAGGTTTAACGAATGTTGAGCAGAAGCGGCTTTAGAACTTGCCCTGGATGAATCCCAATGCGCCAAACGACAATTAGAATCAGCACATCTATCAAGCACCATTGCCAAGTAAGTTATTATCGCTTCAGCCTTCTCAAATCCATACTCCTCTTGAATCTTGAACTTCGCCTCGTTGATAATCTCCACATACGCAATTAAGGTTAAAAGCTGACGCGGATTAAATAAATCTGACCATACGTTAATTCCTTGAGGGAATAGCCGATGAGTTTCTTTGCCCATCGGAATAGACTCGATTGGCAAGATTCCCGGAACTTCTTCTAGCTCGGCTATTTTAGCTTTAGCAAAATCAAAAGATTGTATATCTAAATTATTGACGACTCTAAACTGTAAACTGCTCTCCCCTTCCTTATACGCAACGGCATATAATTGATGTCCTAATCCCTTGGATTGAGCTTGTGACTTAATGACTTCATCACCAATCACACTTCCACAATTTGGACATTTCCCAACCCCACGACTAATGGTTGAAAAATCATTCGGGTCAAAATCCCCCTCCGGAGTTTGAATCGTCGAACCTTTGCCCTTCTTGCCGCGCACCAACTCAAAATCCACCCGCTTCTCCTGGGGATTGGGAATCGGTTTCACCGCACACCACTTATGTAGATTCTGCTTTTCCGGGCGTTTATACAACCACCAATTCGGACTCAACGGAACCGTGGACCCACAAGACGGACAAACCACCGTATGGGCCCAGAGATAATTCTGCACCGTCTCCCCAGGAGGCGAGGGAAAAAACTCAGCCAAACGCCGTTGGGCCTCATCCCCCACCCATTGCACCCAAACATCAATCTCCTCCTGAAGTTCCGGGCCAAACTTCAGCGGAAACTCCATCGCCGCCTTCATCGTCACCACCGCCACCGGATTGAGGTCTGACGCAAACACCTCCAAACCATAGCGAACCCCCTCAAAGGGAATCGACCCCCCACCCGCAAACGCATCCATCAGCGAGGCTTGGCGATGTCCCCAAACTTGCTCACAATAATCATGAACCTTCTCAATCCGGTCAGCCGTCGGTGGTGTTTTATAGAGTCGCACCGCATCCCGTTCACCGCGAAACTTTCGCCAATCCAACCCCAGCAACCATTCAAACTCCTCCAAGCTCACCGACTCCGGCAACAGAGAGGCTAACACACTCGCTCGTGAAAACGACAGCGGCTTGCGAGAATACCAACGATGCAACCCCTTAAAGGGATTTCCCCCATGTTCATAGTTCACCTGCTGATTCAGCAACTTCACAGGGAAAATCTTTTCGATGAAGAGTTTAGGGCGCATGGACATTCAACAAAAACGGCGTAACCTCCCCCCTACTATATCTGATCGAGGAAATCATCCAACAACGCCTGCTGCTCAGACTCGGCCAAGTAACCGTAAATTTTTTTAACCAACTCTGGACTGGCATTCTGCTTAAACCAGTCATCGGTCGGGGCTTCCGGCAATTCTAAAGCGTAGCGTAAACGTTTCGCAATCTCAATTTTATCCTTTTTCGCCAGTTGTCCCATCCGTTCCATCCAGTCCCCTGATGGCGTTTTGAAGCAATTTCCATCGACGGTACAAATCTGATGAACCAACGCATAGGACTTATTTTCTAGACCATTTCGGCTCGTTTTGTTAATGGGATAGGTAGTAGGTAAACCGGCAAAGGTCGTTTGGGACGTTAACGGAATAGCGTTAAAGGTTTGAATATACTCCGATTCATCCTGAAATTCATCACTGGTCCAAACAATATGAGGATGAGTGCCCCGAAAAACTCGACTCGAATTGAGTGTTTCAGGACAAGAGGCGGTTTGACAATCCACCATCCCTGGAGCCTCCAACTCGTAGAGATGCGAGTGACCCTGACGGCATCTTAAATACAGTCGATGGGGATTAATCATGTAAACCCAACCTTGACGAGGACGTTGTCCAGCCAAACCCTAACCCCCAATTTCTGCCAACAATTTATCCCGCTCCAACTGAAGATTCAATGGAGCCTTATCTTGAGAACTAGACTGACGTTTCGCCTCCACCATTGGAGCGGTGGAATAGACATATTTTATCAACTCGTCAAACTTACCATTACCTGCTCCCGCCCATTCTTTTCTGATATTTTCTAACATCAGTTCTAAACCATCAGACAAGTGAATGTCTTTCACCGTAGAGCCATCTTCCCGTAATTTAACAAGGGTGGCATCTCCCTGGCATTCCAGAATAATTGACTCCATCAACCTCAAAGCTGCGTCAATCTCTTCATTCCAAGGACCATGCTTGTAATAACACCATTCTAAATCTGTCAACTGTTGTCCAGTCCACTTCACAGAATAGAGGTCAGCCAGGTACAGGAACTTAACCAATTGGGTTTTCGTGATATGCCCTTTGGTGCGTATCACAAAGTATAAAATCAGCTTTTCTAACATGATTCCTTTTCTCCCCTGTTAGAAAACAGACAGTCCTTAACAAGTTGTCCATTATCGTGTTCCCCTTCCAGTATACACCAAACTCTAGCAACAGATCCTCTCATGGAGCTTCCCCAGCCCATGAGATTTCACTCTCCCAGTAACACCCGCAAAGCTCGCAACGCCGAGGGATGCTGTCCTGACTCAATCTTGGCAAACCAATAATGAGCTTCCTCCTGAGTCATCGCCTCAACTCCCGCCGCAATATTGGCGATACGTTCAAGTTTCCGTAACCGTTGCAAGGCTCGAAACAACAGTCCCAAACATATCCCAGAGGATTCATCTAAAATATAGGGTTTCTTGCGCTTGCAAGAAAGCGTCTTCGGGTCATAATGATTCTGCTTGAGAGCCGTATAAATCGGCATCCGCGACAACACTAACGCCTGTCCCTTTAAGCGACCAATACGCCGCGCCGCCGGTCGGCGTTTCTCACCGGCTCGTTTATACGCACATTGATATAACTCAACAGCAAAATTATTGTGACCCGTAGGAACCACACGAAGCTGAAACTCTTGCATAGAAATCGGTCAATCCTCGGTCAACACAGGGACTAATACAGGGACTAATACAGGGACTGGCTATTTATGACCATGTTTTGTCCGAACCTGTCTCGTTTAATATCCCACCTGAACTCGTAAACTTAACCGCTCAACGGGATTACGGGTCAAATTTTGTTGAAGTTTGAGCAACGGGTTACTCCCCGGCTCAATAGCAGGGTCAAAGGACAGGTCAACGGACAACGACAATTCTACCTCAGTCTCTTTCTGATTCAAAAACGTATTTGCCGTTGAAAAACAGGCTTGAAAGCCTCGGATATCCCCTTCATATTCCAGCCTCAAAAACTGACCGGCTGCTCGGATTGACAAAGTTTGCTCAATGGTTATATTTTGACTCAAGCTGTTCAAGAGAGGAATCGTAGTTCCCAGTTTACGATAGTCCATGGCCGTAGCCACCGAAAGGGTCAGACGGCGAATGGTCTTAACCTGATTATCCTGGACAAAATCCCCGAAATTATTAAACACCCCATTCGGCGTTCCATCACTGGAAAACTCCGTCTGGCGAATCTGGACAGGAACACGATACCCCTCGGTTCCTGTTCCCACTCGCTCAACAGCCGACTTATCTTGTCCATAAGCATCTCCCGAAATCGAGACGAGAACCTCTTTTTCAGCCGTCTCGTCATTCTTATAAAAGGCTACCACTCGATAGCGACTCTCTTGGTTAATTGGTAAACGACAATTACTCCGCCAACTAAAGGTCTGTTCTAAGGCTTCCCCATTACAAAACAACTGGGTAGAAATTGCCTCAGGTGCTTGCCAAGATAGGTCAACCTGCTGTTCTGTATCCGAGGTTCCCAGAAGCTGATAACTCACATCAACTTGGCGAGGTTTGGGAAGTTGTAACACCCCTCGACGGTAGAGGGTTTGACGGTCGGAGAACTCGATTTTCGGCAATTGGAGGCGATTATCTGGAGTTTTCATGTAAATGCGATCGCCCACTTTTAAATCCCATTGACCCTCTAAAATTCCTCGTTCAATGGTCTTCTTAAGTTTAGTAGGTTCCGCCGAAATTGGTAAATTCAACGCCAAATTTTTAAAAAATTCATCCCGTAACGCCTGAGTACTCATGGCGTCTAAACCCGCCAGCCAAACCTTCTGCAACACATAAACCGGAGCAAACGGTTTCGCCAGGTCATCCTCCTCAGCTCGCACCTTATAACAATCACGCAACGCCTTGAGAATCACCTCTTGCTGATTCTTCTTAATTGTACTAGAATCCTGAGGAGGTAACGGATAGTGCATTAGGCCGCTTGGCGCTTTCACATCATCTTTCGCCGGGTAAAATAGATGACGATACGCATTCGATAAACTCAAGCGTAACATCAACTCACTTTGGCCCTCGCGCTCCTTCAGTTCCCGTTTTTGACTTCCTGACAAATCCTGCACTCGCCGAGGAGTTTTCAAAAGTCCCTGAATGGCTAAATACTCCTGACTGCGTTTAATCGCCGTCTGAATTTCTCCCTGATTAGCCAGCAAAAACAACAACCGATTGCGATAGGTGCGAAATTTCCCCGATTCTCCCGTCTGATTGAAAATTCGCTCCACCAAATCCGGCGGCGGTTCATCAGTACGTTGCAACGTCGCATCCTGAAAGTCAATCACACAGAGAACAATCGAATCTGGCTTATCATCCACATCTGCTGGGGAATCAGGAATCACCAACTCAAACAGACGAGAGGACAACATACTATCCCGCCGATTTCGCAACTCCTCCTTCGCCGCTGTCACCGAGACAACATTTATCTCTTCGGTGATGATTTTGTTAATCGATGGCTCTTCCTTAAATTGCGCTAAACGGCTCACTGGGTCATAATCTAAATACCAAGCCACAGCCAGCAATTTATCTAAGACATCATCCACTACGCCGATATCATATCCCGGCGTCAACAGAGATAAATACAACTCAGATTTACGAATCCCCGAAGAGAGTCCCTGAGTCAGAGAATGGAGAAATATGGTTCGCGCTACCCAAGTAGTCATCGGGGGTTTATCCGCCGCCAGCCAATCTTTATCCTGAACTTGGGCATAGGCTTCTCGACCGTTATCATTATAAATATCGGCTTCAATAGCGGGACGCATTAACTGTCGCTGAATTCGCGAGGTTAAGTCATTGGTGACCCGAGAATTAACCCCCAAGGGAAGATGATGAATATGAATCGCACTGGCGTGACGAGGACGGTTTTGCCAAATGTCTTGCACTACCCATCCTAACAGTCGCAACGCACCCCGAGTTCGCTGAAAATCAGGGATTGAAGCAATTTTTTTGGTGAGCAGTTGGAAGAGTTCAGGATGAAAGGGATAGCTTTTTTCAAAGGTATCTCGATAGCGGCTATCGAGACAGGCTTCAGGTAAATCCAGGCGGGATTGTCGGTAACGTTCTGTATAAGCAGCAGCCGCACTTTGAGCGGCATCTTCACTAACAGATTCAAACAGCCGTTGTTTGACAATACTATAAATTTCTACATCCGTCGATGGACTCAAAACTCGTTCTTGTCGTGCCGAGGCTTGGCGAAGTTCATTAAGTTCTTGGGTTTCTTCACTAAAGGTATCCGAGGCAGATGCCAAGGAATAGACCAAAACGACATGACGACTCGCAGCGGCAAAATCCATCAAAGAGAAGAAAAAAGCCACCACTTGTTCGGCAAGGTTACTATCAACAACTTTCTTGGCTTTAGCGACCCGTAAATGACGCGCAATTTCATCAATTACAATGACTGTCGGCGTATCCCCAATGAGTTGTTCTAAGACACTGGTTCCGGGACTGCGACCACTTTCATCAGACCCTTTGAGGAGTTCATAACCGCGAATGCTGCCAATCTGATAGGCGAGTTCTCCCCAGAGAGTATGGGTGGTGATTCCTGTGTCGGCGTAATAGTTGCCTTCACTAATATCGATATCGCGTCCATCAATGGCTGCCACATTGATGGCTCGATCCGGAATCAGGTTGATATCAGTAAAACGCTCAAGCCCGGCAATTTTTCGCCCCTGTTTACAAATATGCCAAAGTGCAATTTCATCATGGGTTTTACCGCCCCCAAAGCTCGTCTCCAAGCGAATCACCGGGGAACCCGAGTCATGACTTCCCAGGCGGCTGAAGACTTCCCGAATTAGGGTCGAAATCCCATCGGTGGGGAAGGTGTTGGCGAAAAAGCGATCGGCGTTTTGGTACACCTCGGGGGCCTTTCCCTGGACAACCGGGCGAATTTTGGCGGCGAAGAGGTCTTCGGCCAAGGTTCCCTGTAGGAGTTCCGGGCGGGGTTGACAGGTTTGGTAAACGGGGGCAAGTTGGGACATAAGAGGGCGATCCAGCTCTAGCAGCAGGGAACAGACGTTAAACGATGCAACCTTCGCGGGGTGAGCAACCTCTGAAGCTCTGTCCCCTCCTACAAATTCTACCGCGACTCACTCCCCGGCCCGGGCAAATGGAAGTCTTGGATTAGTTCGGCTCAATCCCCGTATCCCGTAGTTTGGCTTCGAGTTTAGCAATGCGATCGCGGGCCGGTCGTTCTCGCTCAACACTCTCCAAAAACTCGCGACCATCGGGATAAAATAGACGCAATCGCTCAGGATCGAATTGAAAGCGAATGCCTAAGTGGGGACTCAGCTCTATCAAGCGATTACTGGGGGACTGTTCTCTTCATCGTAGCGGACGGGGTAGGGTCGGGCATTCCACTGGGCTTCGTTGGGATGAAGGCTAGCGGGATGAATAGCCCACAAGGCTTGATCTGGCTCACCTCGGAATCTGGCCTGGTATCGGACTGTTGAGGTTCTGGCTCAAACTTGTGCTGAACGGATAGCGATAAAGACTGCTTCATTCCCCTGTTTGACGGCCTGATTTGCCGTCAGATGTGCCCAGCTAACAATCGATAGTGAACTCAGGATTCCCAAAATTACAATAACGAGTAGAACCTGAAGCAGGGTAAATCCCCCGCTGAAGCGACGCTAATATGGCTTCATGATGCATCCAACTGACGGTTCTGGGGCGACCTCTCGGACGGGCCTTTGGTAGTAAGGGTTGCAGGATTTCCCATTCAGCCTCGCTGAGGTCTGTAGAATAAGATAGAGTCATGGCTAGTGAGGGTCTGTTTTGGTTGATACTTGACAGGTTAAACCCTTGCTAGCTTTTCTGGTTTTCTATACCCCCACCCTTTTCAGATATCCTCTGAAGGGTTACGTCAATTGAGTCTAGTTTAGACGGTGGGGTTCAAGTCGTTTGCGAGAACGCGGTTTCGCGTTATGTCAACACCAAAATACTTTCTGATTCTCTATCTCCAAACTCGCTGATGATACCAAAATTGTCTCTCAATATCCGAACAATTTTGGAAGTTGGACTGTTCCCAACCCGAAGATAAATAAATTTGGGTGGATGACCATACAGTAAGCTGCGCTGATGAAAGTCAGAGTCTTTAGAAACAATCACGAAAGCATTCTGTTTGGCATATTCCCAAATAACGCCATCATCAGTATTCGTAAGCACTAAAGTCTTGACATGCTCCGAATTAGGATACAAGTCGATGATTTTAGAAATAATTCGGTCAGAAAGGTTCTCATCCAATAAGAGTTTCACAGCGTTACCACGAATAATTTTTTTTCACGGTCAGCTGCAAAACTAAGACAAGCTTTAATATCTTCTGAGGTGAGTTCTGAGAAATCTTCTAAAATTTCTGTTTCAGTCATTCCACCGGCTAGATATTCTAAAATATCATAGACTGTGATTCGCATTCCTCTAATGCATGGCTTGCCACTGCGTTTTCCAGGCTCAATTGTAATGATGCTTTGGTAGTCCATAATGTTGACGTCAATAAAAAACTTTAGTTTATAATATCGTTGATAACAGAGACATTAATGCATTTTAGACCATCGTCCACGGTAATGTCCCAGACGGAAACTTCTTCTTGGAACTCTGGATCATTCGCCTGATCTATATAAGCAGCTTCTAGCTCTTTCATGAAAATTCTTTCTTTTTCTTGCAAAAGAATATCATTGATAAAACGACTGCGATTTCTTGCGAGTCGATCCACAAAATCTAGAACTTCGTCGTCTAAGGTTATGCTGACTTTCTTACTCATTGCTGTAAGCTACCTGCGATAGTTTAGTAGTATTTTTATTCAAAACTAGCTAATCTTAGCCTATCTGTCAATGATGCCACCCTGAAACCCTTGAATGACTAAGTATGTATCAGAGGGCAACTGCCAGGTCTCAAAGCCGATTGAGGGACTTTTGGCGCTTCCAGGCACAATGTGGCTCTCAGCGCCCTCCCTTTGGAGTTCAGGCGGACTTTGCCCACCTGAATCTCCACCCAGCAGGATAAGACTCATAGATTCTGGGCTAAGTTACGTCTTGTCGCTGCTGTTGCAGGAAGGTAAGGAAATCCTCAATCGAGTCTTCTTCCGGCCAAAAGTCAGCAGCCAGATCCTTAAGATTATCAACAGTGCTTGGGGTTTGGGTAGTACGTAACTGCCCGAGGGAGATGCCTTGCCAAAACTGTACATTGAGGAGTTCCAGTTCGGTTCGGGAGTTTTCAGCGAAATCGTCTTGGATCAGGATTTGCAGTAGTTGCTGGCGCTCTGCGGATGAGAGTTCCCCGATGGCAGCGATCGCAGCTTCAAGTTTTGCAGTCATAGTTTAGCATTATGATAACTTGCTTCTAGGCTATCTCAATTTCAGGAAAATCGCTGACCGTTAAGCATTATTGCTTTCTTACCGTTTTGTCATATCTCCTTTGCCATTGCAAACAAAAGAAAATGAATCAGGCGTAACTTATCTTGATATGATAACGGTGAAATGACCTCGACTGCCAGAGGAAATATTTATGTCATATTATTCTATGATTTTTGAATTAGACAATATGGTTCTCTCCGCAGCAAATCGCAACAATGGTAGCTCCTTTGCCAAAACATGATCATCAACGAATGGAGTGTATTTTGCTTTGTCTCCATCCTTGCTGTGAACTAGTGCGTTTCTAGTTACGTAAATTCTTTTTGATAGCGATTTATAGATTCTGGTATTATCGCCACTCTTCAAATCAAGCTCAACAGCATTTGCAAAGCCGACTTTGTTATTTTCGTAGTAGTCAATAATAGAAGGATCATAGCTATTGAGGTCATCAACTAAATTAGAGATATCAACAAAGCGCATCAATGTCAATTTAAGCGCTTGTTCTTCAGAGAAAGTAATCCCATCATCTCGAAATTGGAGCGATTTACCTATGGTTTTGATAAGCCCCCTAATATCCTTTTTTCGACGATAAGAAAAAGCGGGATCAGTTATCTGATCCTGTATCAATAAAACTAGATTTTCTTGGAATATTTCTTCATAAAAATGTTCGAGAATGTGGTAATAAGACAGGTATTCAACGAAAGGATTTTCTGTTGAGAGAGCCATTAAATAATGATGAATCAGGTCTTTATTATATGTTCTGCGTGGTGGATCTATTTCCTCAGGGCGATTGCGTCGCATTTGCAATATGCGACTAGATCGAAAAATTGAATCAATTTCTTTCTGAGGAACAAAGATGATGTCTGTGTTAAATGCCATCTGAAAAAAAAAGGCATTCGCAAGAGATGACATACTCGAAGCCGATGTTTTGGAATCACATGTAATTCGGAGAGTTGTAATGCGAAAATAGGCCCTTCGCATTATTTCAAAAACGGTCGATGTTTTTTCAGGTAAAGGCGCTGCAGACCACGGTCTTATATTACGGCCGTGCAAGAAGACTCGAGCATTTGGATGCTCAGAAATCGCGTCGAGGAAGAAAAGAATATATTCATCACTTGCTGAAATAATTTCATATAATACTCCATTATCACGATCTCGAAGTTTTATTTTTTCGTGCCTACTAAATGTGCGCATAAATCTTGGGCTTTCCTCACGAGTAAGGATCTCCATAGTCGTGTCATCGTACAACCAAAGTGATTCAAGTCGTGATTTTTCGTTTAAAGCAGTGACAGTTGTAGCCAGGTCAGTCTTCCTGATGCTAACCGTAAGGTCATCACCACGAGATCTGGGAGTGAATTTGTATTCTTCTCTAGTCTCGACAGGTTCACAGCCAAATACTTGGCCTAGAAGTGCAACCGCCCTTGATTCGTTCATCATTTTATTATTTTAAGTCAAAACAACTATGTATTAACAAAAAGCTCGATATAACCCTTCTAAGCAAGTTTTTGTCGAGCGCTTTCGGTCTAGGTCAAGTATTGTGCGCTATGTTCTTAGGACATAGAGAGAACACCGGGTTTTCAGGATATCAGGTGGATTGAGTGTATTGAAAACCAAATGGCAGGGGCGACAAACTCGTCGCCCCTACAGCTAGGGTTTTAATTTGCCATCAATGTTACTGAGTACCTTGAAGCCTGAATCTCCAACATGATGTTAAGCGTCGTCGAGGGCAGCAATCCCCGGTAGAACCTTCCCTTCCAGGAGTTCCAAACTAGCACCGCCACCGGTAGAAATGTGGCTCATTTTCTCAGCCACACCCACTTTCTCAACGGCGGCCACCGAGTCACCACCGCCGATAATCGTGATGGTTCCTTTCTCCGTCAAACCCGCTAGAGTTTGCGCGATCGCCTCGGTCCCTTTCGCGAACTTATCAAACTCAAACACGCCCATCGGACCATTCCAAATCACTGATTTGCACTGTTCCAACGCCGCTTGGAAGGTTTTAATGGAATCAGGACCAATATCTAAGCCCATCCAACCATCAGGAATCGACTCAACGGCAACCGTTTGGTCATTGGCATCAGGGGCGAAGTTGTCCGCCAAAACCACATCGGTGGGTAGCAATAACTCAACCCCCCGTTCCTTGGCTTTGGCTTCGAGGGACTTCGCCAACTCCAGCTTGTCTTCTTCCACCAAAGATTTACCCACACCCAAGCCTCGGGCCTTATAGAAGGTGAAAATCATACCGCCGCCGATGAACAGCTTGTCCACCTTCTCCAACAGCGTATCAATCACACCAATCTTACTAGAGACCTTCGACCCCCCCACGATCGCCGCCAAAGGACGTTGGGGATTCTCAATGGCATTTTGCAGGAATTCCAGTTCCTTCTCAATCAGATAACCCGCCACGCAGGTATCCACATACTTCGTCACCCCTTCCGTAGAAGCGTGGGCCCGGTGGGCCGTCCCGAAGGCATCATTGACATAGACATCGGCTAACTCTCCCAGTTGCTTGGCAAACTCAGGATCGTTAGCTTCTTCTCCAGCATAGAAGCGGGCGTTCTCTAACAGCAAGACCTCCCCATCTGCGAGACTGTCCACAGCCGCTTTCACCCCATCACCGACACAGTCATCGCACTTGGTGACGTTCTTACCCAGTAATTCCGAGAGACGCACCCCAACCGGAGTCAGACGCATCGACTCGTTCACCTGGCCTTTGGGGCGGCCGAAGTGACTGATGAGGATGACTTTGGCACCTTTGCCCGTCAAGTCGAGAATTGTGGGGAGGGCAGCACGAATCCGGGTATCGTCGGTGATTTTACCCGTATCATCGAGGGGGACGTTAAAATCCGCGCGGACGAGGACACGCTTACCCGATAGCTCGGCAGCGGACAAATTTGCTACAGTTTTCTTAGACACGTATTATCTCCTAAATTCATAACGGCTAATTCTCGACGGCTAAGACCGACTAGACGCCCCGATTCCGTAGGGGGTCGAGGCAGACCTTGAGACTCTAAGCCGAGACAATTCTACCAAAGGGTTGTCCGTCTCAGGCAGCCATCGCCCCAGTGGGAACTTGCAAACTGTAAAGTCCAGAGGGCGATCGCCGGATAATCTGAGACAATTGGGCGTAGGGGTGGATCGACCCTAGCCCCCCATTCGGGGCATTCCCCCCGACCAATCGGGTTCACTAAAAGAGATGACCATGTTTAAGAGTGTATTATTCCCGGTCGATGGTAGCCGCGAATCCCGTGAGGCGGCCGTCGTTGTTGCCGATATCGTCAAAACCTATCAAGCCAAACTCACCATTCTCTCCGTGGTGGAACCCCCAGCAGAGGGAGAAGCCCCCAGCCCGCATAACTCCCCAGAGGCGATCGCCAATCTTCTCAAAAGCGCCCAGGAGGTGTTCGCCCAACAGGGGATGGAAGTCGCCACCATTGAACGACAGGGAAAACCCGCTTTCGTCATCTGCGATGTGGCGGATGAACAGGATATGGATTTGATTGTCATGGGGAGTCGTGGGACTGGGTTAACGGATGAAGGGGCCGCCGAAAGCGTCACCAATCTCACCATTAACCTCTCCCCCTGTCCCGTTTTGGTAGTTCCCTAATGGCAGCAATTCAATGGTATCCGGGCCATATCGCCCGGGCTGAACGACAACTTAAAGAACAACTCAACCGCGTCGATGTGGTGTTGGAGGTTCGCGATGCCCGTATCCCCCTAGCCACCCATCATCCTCAGTTAGAGGGCTGGTTAGGGGACAAGGCCCGCGTCTTGGTTCTCAATCGCATGGATATGATTTCTCCGGCGGTTCGGGAGGCCTGGGAGGCTTGGTTGCGCGATCGCGGTGAGGTTCCCTATTTCACTGATGCCCGCCAGGGAAAAGGAGTGTCTCAGGTGGCCCGGGCCGCAGAAACCGCCGGTTCGGGCGTCAACGAACGCCGCATCGCCCGGGGAATGCGCCCTCGCCCCATCCGGGCCGTGGTGATTGGCTTCCCCAATGTGGGCAAATCCGCCCTCATTAACCGCCTGTTGCGCCGTAAAGTGGTCGAAAGTGCCAGACGGGCTGGGGTGACTCGTCAGTTGCGCTGGGTGCGGTTGAGCGATCGCCCCGGTAAATCCGCCAACCTGGAAATTCTCGACGCGCCGGGGATTATTCCTTGGCGCTTGGATAATCAGGAGAATGCCGTCAAACTCGCCATTTGTGAGGATATCGGCGAAGCCTCCTATGATAATCAGCGAGTGGCGGCGATGATGGTGGATTTAATCACCCAGTTACCGGAGTTAGCCGGAGAAACCCCAGCCTATGAACGGCTGCGCGATCGCTATCATCTCAACCCCCGAGAGATGACGGGGGAGTCTTATCTCACTCAATTAGGGGGAGATCGCCATCAAGGAGATCTCGAACGGGCCGCCTGTGAACTCCTCAACGACTTCCGCAAGGGAACCCTCGGACAAATTCCCTTAGAATTGCCGGTTTGAGGGGTTTCAGACGGCGAGTGTCAAGATAGCCCTAGCCCTCCTGCTGACTGAGAATCCGTTTGGCCAACTTATCGGGGACCGGTTCGAGGCGATCGTATTGCCAACGATAGGTTCCCACGCCCATGGTGGCCGATCGCAACTCCACAATCAAATCCTGCATTTCCGCCTGAGGGAAATAGGCCGAGATTTTATCCCAACCGGGCCAGCCTTCATAGCCCTCATAGCCGAGAATCTGACCGCGATGGCCACTAATCACCTGTAACACCTTGGAGGTAGACTCACTGGGACTATAAATCTCCACCAACAAAATCGGTTCCAACAGCGTCGGTTGAGATTGAACCATCCCCGTTTGCATCGCCACCCGGGCCGCCTGCTTAAAGGCCTGTTCCGAACTATCGACACTATGATAAGACCCATTCGTTAGGGTCACCGCCACATCCACCACCGGGAAGCCTAAGGGGCCCTGGGCTAAATAATCACGAACCCCCGTTTCCACCCCCGGAATATATTGCTTGGGAACCGCCCCCCCAACAATGGTTTCACGAAACTGAAAGCCCTCACCGCGAGGAAGGGGGGCAATATCCAAATAGACATCGCCAAACTGGCCATGACCGCCACTTTGGTGTTTGTAGCGACCATGAACCGACTCAACCCGCTGACGTACCGTTTCTTTGTACTGAATCTTAGGCGGCCGTCCCGTCATGGGCAAGTTATACTTACGCCGCAGCCGATCCAAGGCCACTTGAAGATGAATCTCACCCTGGCCCCACAGCAAAATTTCATGGGTATCACGATTTTGGTCCCAGGTGAGGGCGGGATCTTCCTCAACGAGTTTCGTTAAGGCTGCACTGACTTTCACCTCATCCTTACGATTCTCCGGGGTAATGGCCAACCCATATACCGGCGGAAAGGCCTCCGCCCGAGGCAACTCCAGAGTGCCCTGAGAACTCAGAGTATCCCCCGTTTGCACCTGATCCAACCGTCCTAGGCCGACAATTTCACCAATCTCAGCCGTCTGCACACTTTTCTGTTCCGCCCCCATCAGCCGATACACACCCCCCACTCGGGTATCATTGAGAGTCATCCCTTCCGTGACGGTGCCATTCCAAACGCGAACCAGAGATTGTTTACCCCCCTGGGCGGTGTAATAGGTTTTGAGGACTTGGGCAATCACCTCATTTGAGGCCGCATTTACCCCCCGCCGCTTCGCCGTTTCCGCCGGTTCTGGGGTTTCCTTAGCCAACGCATCCAGCAGATGGCGAACCCCGTAATCTTCCGTGGCCACCCCCATAAACACCGGCACAATCAAATCCGCCGTCAGTTCCTGTTTCATATCCTTGATAATCTCCCCTTGGGAGGGGTCGATATCTTCGAGGAGTTCTTCAAGGAGGCGATCGTCAAAGTCCGCTAGGCCTTCCAACATTTCCTGTCGGGCCGCCTGTTCTTCAGCTTGCAACTCCTCCGGGAGAGGAATCGGATCGGAGGGGGCCCCAGAATGATATTGAAAGGCCTGTTCGCTGACGAGATCGATAAATCCGGTGACTTGATCTCCCTTGCGGATGGGATATTGATGGGGAATCAGGGGCCGGGAGGAGACAGATTTCAGGGCCTGCAAGACGTCCGTAAAACTGGATGTGGCCCGATCCACCTTGTTGATAAACAACAGATGGGGAATTTCCCAATCATCCAGGAGTTTGAAGAGGGGGGCCAAGGTCAAGACTCGGCTCACATCCGGCTCACAGACAATGACCGCCGAACCCACCCCAATTAAGGCATTGGCCGTTTCTTGGGCAAATTCAATGGAACCGGGACAGTCGAGGAAGGTAAACTGAACCTCCCGATGTTGGGTATAGGCCGCCGAGACTTCCACACTCATGCTGCGGTTCTGGGCCTCGGGACTGTTATCCCCGATGGTGGTTCCGTTTTCAACAGTTCCTTTACGGGAAATCGCTCCTGTTACCGAGAGGATACTCTCCAGGAGCGTGGTTTTCCCACTCAGGTAGGGACCGACAATTGCGATATTACGCCAGGGGGAGGATGGGGTAGGGGTCATAGGTCGTATCAATGAGGAGACCGTTTCATTTGATTATGGAATGGCTCTCCTCAACCTCCCCCGATTATTTAGAAAACTTTTAGAAACTCTGCCAATTGTTAAGTCGTTTGAACTGCCCCAACCCACCAGACCCCTGGGAATTGCGACGCTTTGGCGATGTTACCTGTCCTCCTGGGAGTTCTAATGTTGAATGACCTCTGAACAGACAAATACTTGAAATGGCTAAAACACGGTGACGTAATGAGTAGAATGCCCTGATATAATGCTGGAAAACAGTAGGCATTTTCCAGTCTTGAGACTGACCTTAAAAGTTCGTGACAGGGAGAAACGAGTCTCCGGGTTGATGTTGGTTTGTATCGGGTTGAAAACGGCGACGGCCGCTACCCCGATGGGGTTCAACTTCATCTTTTTGTTCAGTTTGTGCTGAGAGAAAGCCCCGAAAGGCAACCTGTTCAGCGTTAGGTTCCTCAGTGATTTGAGGAGCGGCGGTTAGGGAGGAGCCTAACCCTAAAAGTAGAGCAGACAGAAGCAATGAATGGCGCATAATCGGAAAAACTGTTTCAGGTTATCTAGTACCTGTTACAGATTTCCGAGTTTGTTATCAGGATGAAATTCCTTCAAGTCGCAACCACTGGCCCGAGGGATTAATATATCCCCAACCCGAAAGGAGTTTGCCCTGGGGGTAACTTTGTAGGTGGCGATCGACGGTGGGGTGGAGGGTGACTAGCGTCCAGGTGCGATCGCCCACCTGAAGTTGGTACTCCTGAGGCCCCACTAACTGAAAGTGTCCTGAAATCGGCTCAGCACTTAGGGGTTGTTGCATCACGGTGGTTCCGCCGGGATG
Source organism: Phormidium yuhuli AB48 (assembly GCF_023983615.1). GTDB lineage: Bacteria > Cyanobacteriota > Cyanobacteriia > Cyanobacteriales > Geitlerinemataceae > Sodalinema > Sodalinema yuhuli. Next base: position 4,503,807 of record NZ_CP098611.1, read on the forward strand.
GTAGCCGGTGACGGGATACTCTTCGGGATGGTTGAGATAATAGCGTTGCCAATGCTGCCAATCGGGGTCTTCGAGAAGGGCATTAAACAGGGGAATGACGGCGGCGGGGGCCTGTTTATCCCTCAGCAGGGCATCTTGCAAAACCCGCACTGGCAATTCTCGGGGTTGACAACCACGCTGTATGCAGAGGGCCGCCGCTAATCCAGCGGCTTGGCCCAAGTTCATCACCAGGGGCTGGAGACGGGTGCAGCCATTGGCAATATGGGAGACGGAGATATTTTTCTCACAGGCCAAAACCCCATCCATCTCTAGGGGAATTAGACAACCATAGGGAAGGGCAAAGGGGGTTCCGGTCCAGCGTCCTCCCCAACGTAGGGATTTTGGCTGCACGGGAAAGTCCCAGTTGGGGTAATGATGGTCGTTGGCGTAGTTGCCAATGGCGATCGCCTCAACTCCCTGTTCTCCTAGGGGTAAGGGGGCAACCTGTCCCCTGAGTTGGGGTAAAACGTCGGACTCACAAACGGTTTTGACCCCCAGCAGACGGCGACTTTCTCGGAAATAAGGATGTAAGGCTAATCCGGAGTTCTCTTGGGGGAAGAGTCCCTGGGCTAAGCCATAACGCCGGCCCAGTCGCCGTTGCAGGAAACGGGCAAAACTCTGGGTTCGCCATTGGGCTTCTTGTAAACAGTCGCGACGGGCCTGGGGAGATTCAATCAGCCGTTGTAGGTTGACGCCATAATCGTTGCCCTGCTGGGGCCAGTTCAACATAAAGCGATCGCCCGGAAGGCGACCATAATTGAGGAATTTCTCTACGCCGTAGTTTTCCCAGGCCCCCAGGAAGTCTGAGGGAACATCCATGGCCGGGGCCGGGATTTCTGGGGCGACGGCCCCCTGGCCATAGTCTTGTAAAACTCCCACCCAGGTCATGGCCTGGACGGGATACTGGGCAGTCTGGGAGTTGGGGGTTTCTGGGGCACTGGGTTCGTTGAACTGCGATCGCCATTCCCAGCCCCAGCGATGGGGAATATCCGCCAGGGCCAAGAGATCCCCTAATTCCGTCCCATCTAAAATCACCTCGGCGGTGACATCAAACTCCTGAAACTCCACCTCCCGCAGGCGATTATTCTCCACTCTCACCCCTTGCGGGGTTTGTCCCCAAATCCAATGCAGATTGGGTAAGGCCTCAAACCAATCCTGAAGAATCTGCGCCCCGACGGCGGGATTAAAGGTAAAGAAACTCACCCAACCCCAATCTAAGCCCCCCGGTTGACGCTGTTGTAAGTCCCGCAAAAACTGCCCCCACAGGCCCGTCTGTAGGGCCAGGAGTTCATTCCCATCTGGGGCACTCACTCCCCCAGCGGTAAGCATTCCCCCTAACCAGGGAAACTCACTAACTAATAGAGTATTCACCCCCTGTCGCGCCGCCTGAATGGCGGCCGCTGTTCCCCCGGTTCCCCCTCCAACTACCAAAACATCCACAGAATGGCGATCGCGTGTGATGGACATGGGATAGGGAATAGGGAATAGGGAACAGGGAACAGGGAACAGGGAATAGGCAAGCTAGCAATAGGCAATAGGCAGTAGGGGCCCTGGGTAAGGGAAATTAGGAGGGTTGAGAGGGTTGGGAACGGGGAGGTAGGCTGGGGTAAAAACTGGCAACCAGGGCGAGACAGAGCCACCAGAGGGTGTTGATTTGGGGACGATACCAGACCGTATCGACTAAGCCATGGGCCATAAACCCGGCTAGGCTGGCCACGGTGGCAATCAGGAAAAAGGCTTGGGGATTGGCTTGATGACGTAACCGTCGCAGTTGGATCAGGGCCTGCTGAACCGTCACCACTAATAACCAGATAAAGGCACTCAGTCCCACGAACCCAGTTTCTACGGTAATCTCTAACAGCACTGAATAGGCACTTAAGGCCGTGTAGCGGGGGCGCATATAGAGGGGATAGACCTGATTGAAGGCTTCGTTGCCGGGACCGATGCCTAAGATGGGATGGTCGCGAATCATCTGAAGCACCGATGTCCAGACGTTGATACGGAAGTTGTTGCTACTGTCGGCCCGGCCGATGAAGAGACTCGACACGCGATCGCGAACTGGGGGAACAGCGGTGATGGCAATGAGGACGACGGCAACGGTTCCCCCCAAAACTGTGGGAAGGGCCCATTTTTGCCAGGCTTGAGGCAAACGATCGCGCCAGCCATAGACGGCCAAGAGCACAAAGACAAATAGGGTGGCGGCCATGCCAATCCAGCCCCCCCGACTATAAGTCTGGAACAGAACCGTGCTATTCAACCCCAGCATCAACAGCGCCAACCCTTTACGGGGCCAACCTTCCCAGGCAAACACCGCCCCGAGACTCAGGGCGATCGCCGGGATCAGATAGCCGGCCAAGAGATTAGGGTTGCCTAAATAGCTATACACCCGCGTCACATTGGCTGAGGCGGAGGTGGGGTCAGTCCAGGTGGCGAGGGGGGCGGCCCCAAAGAACACTTGACGCATTCCATAGACACTCACCACCAGGGCCGTATGGAGGTAAATGGTAATTAACACTGAGCGCAGCTTGGTAGACCTCAACACCCGGGCAGCGAGGGCAAACACCACCAGAAACAGGGTCAATTTCACCCAGCCACGAACCGCCTGTTGAGGAACCCGTGAAAACGCTGTCGCTAAACTAGCCACTAGCCAATAGAGCCCGACGCCAATATGAATCGGGGTCAGGGCCAACTGACTATCATCAGACAGCAACAGGACCAGCAAAAATAAGGCACACAGGGCCAGGAGAACCCCAATTAGGGTTGTTGAAACGAAGGGAGCAAGAGCAAACAGAACACTCAACAGAACTACACCGAGACTGTCAGCCCATTGCATTAACCAACTTCCTGCTTTCCAGGCCCCCAGAGAACCGAACAGAAGACGGCAGCCGTAGCTACCGCTCTGCCAGCGTTGGGGTGACCATTGGGACAGGGTTAGCGATGTCCAAATATTGGTCATGGTCAAGACCCCAGCCAGGTTTTAAGAGTTTGTGGTTTGAGAGGCCAACATTTGCTTGAGTTTCGAGAGTTCATCAGCCCAACGGGGATCAGGTTGTGCGCTCTCGGAGCTAGAACTACGAGTCGATGAAGTGGAACGATTGCTGCGGTTACCCGAGGAACTGGGCTTGGCGGCCGGGGCGCTATCCGGTTTTTCCTTGCCTTTCTTACGAGGCATGGCTTTCTCGACTTTTAGGGCGCTCTCTTTAAACTCTTTGCCATTGAATGCTTCGACAATTTGGTCAGCTTGTTCGTCATTTTTGGCGGTGACGAAGCCAAAGCCCCGGCATTTTCCGGTTTTGCGATCGGTGATCACTTTCACGGACAACAGGTCGCCAGCGTCTTGGAAAAAGTTTTGTAATTCTTCCCGCTCAACATCTTTGGGCAAGTTACCGACATAAAGGCGAATAGACATAATGAGTAAACCTCTAAACTAAACCAACGTATTTGAATGAAAAATCTCGCTTTCAGCGGGGGACTTTGAACTGTCCTCTGGCAAATCACCGAGGGGCGAGGTCAAGTATCCCGAATCCTGCTGATTGTCTCTGAACCTGACAGATTTACTGCCATTTCCTTAGTTCCCTCCGTGACGGGTCAACCTGTGTCTGTCATTACCCTGGACAGTCTGCTGTAGCGTTAATTTTTGCTCATACATGAGGTTCGTCAGGTTGCAATGACTACTGTGAACGTTACGCTTGGCTTGTTAATCTGTTCCCCATGAGGGAGCTGTTTAGAACTCCAAGCCGTCACGGGCGGGCGGTGGGTATTGTCGTTAGGGGAGCATTCCGAAGTTGCGCTGGCAAGCCCTTCTCTACGGTATCACAGTTGTCCCATCAGACAAATCCGCGCTTCCCACCTCTGGGTCACGCCCCAGCAACCGCTGCCAAGGATATAACCTGCCAATGACACTGAACATAGCAAGGGCGACTTTCTATCCTAAAGGGATACGTCAGATTTGGCAATGGATGTTGGGGAATTGTACCACTGTTTGACAGATTGTTAAAAAGTGTAACAAAAAAAGTCAACTCCCGCAATCTGGACTATCGTGAAAAACTTCTGTATTTCCTAGGGGCGATCGCCCCCCAGATCCTAGACCCATGGGAGAGCGGTGGGCTGTGCAGGGGGGAGTCTTGACTGCTATAGTGAGGTCGCAGTGCTAACCCAGGTGGGCCAGCCAACCCGAAACCCGGCCACCAGTCATCTGGGGACTCCCCTTACCCTATGTCTCAAACGCCACCGCCGTCGGAAGATCAACAATCAGGACTGTTGCGATCGCTTCTCATCGGAGTCCTGCGTCGTCTCATCGCCCTCCTGGAACGTTGGCTAGTACGCCTGGAAACCCCAGAAGCGGCTGAGCCATTACCCCTCTGGCAAAATCCCTTACTTTGGCTAGGGACGATCGCCGCTGTGGGCCTGGCCCTGGTGGTGGTGCTTCCTCAAGGTGGCTCCCAACCAACGGAGATTGCCCGTCAACCGGCTCCGCTGGTCGAACCGACCCCTATCCCTGAACCCCCTCAAGTCCCAGTTTCCCCAGCCCCTAGCCTCGAAGACCCCGAACCCAGCCCCACAGCCCCGGAACCCCCAGCAGTGGCTGAAGCTCCAGAATTGGACGAATTGCCCGAACCCAGCCCCGAACCTAGCCCCGAACTCAGCCCCGAACCCTTACCTGAATCTCTCCCGGAACCGGCCCTAGAAGCCCCGACCCCTGAGCCCCGTCAGCTCACCCCAGAACAGCAACTGGTGGCGGCCGTGCGATCGCAAATTAGTGATGTGGCACGCCCCTATGAACGCTGTTACCGCTCCGGTCTCAACCTGACCCAACAAGAAAATTGCACCGACGAAAACCGCTTTGTCAAGCGTATCAGCGCCAACTTTGAGGCAGATTTATTACGGGTCGAAATTACCCCCCAATGGTATACCCTCGACGGACCAGAACGAACCCAGCTTGCCAATGGCCTCTGGACTAAAGCCCAACGACTGGATTTTAGCCATGTGGAAATTGTCGATGATCAGGGGATTTTAGTAGCTCGCAGTCCCGTCGTCGGCAATGATGTCATTATCCTGCGGCGATCGCGCTACCCCTCCCCAGGAGATGCTCCCAACTAGGGACGTCTGATTTTCACAAAAATGTCATAGCGACTGCTGCGTTCATCTTGAACACCGGCCCGCACCCCAATCGCTTCAACGGCATCCAAAACCCCCTGTTGTTCCGGAGGAAGCCGCAACAGGGGCAAGGGTAACGCCTCCTGCTCATCCTCCAAAATCGTTCCATCTAAGCCTAAAAAGAAGAGACCATGGCTGGGGTCTGGCTCTCGGGGAACCACATGACTAAACCGGGAACTGCGGGACAGTGCCAGGTCTGGCTGCGGCAACAACATCTGAGTGACTGGGGCCCCGATGGTAAAAAAGACCACGGAATCCCCCAGCCAACCATGGCTGACCTCCAGACCCTGACGGCGAGTATCCCAGGTGACCAAACGACGTTGGCCCAACTCTTCGACCTCCACATTGACCTCAAAGCCATAGCGATCTACCACCGCGCGATCGATCCGTCGGAAGAGCGTTTCCGTAGCTTCAGTATTCGTCGTTTCCGCCATCACCACCAAACTTCCGGGGAACGTGGTGTCATCATTACCCCGACTAGGAACCAATCCCAGGGCAAATTCTCCCGTCATCCAGTTAAGGAGTTCATTCTCTAAATTGACCCCAACTGTCTGTTGTAAAGCACTGCGAAACCAGGCCGAATTGAGAGGAATTAAGGGATTCGTTTGAGCATTCTGTAGATGATCTTCCCAGAGTTGCTGGAAATTCAACCCAGTCATGACCATTGTTGTCGAGTCGGGAAAGCGGTTAACTAGGGTCAGTGGAAGACGGCTCTCCACATCCAAGGTGATTTCACTGTCCGACTTGAGCCAAGATAGGGTATGAAAGCGAATGCCATCACTTTCAAGACCAATCGTGCTAGCAAGTCCCTGATGTTGCGGGTTCTCAATGGCCTCTGGGTTGAGAGGACGAGTTGAGTCTTCCGCTAAGACCGCCAGACCCCGGGGCACATTTAGGAAGACACTGGCCAAATCCGTCCCCGGCAAACCCTCCCAAGCTTGGTTATAGCCCGGAACCCTCAAGATGGAGCCATTATCGCGATAGGCATCAATGGCACGCATCACGGCACTCGGTTCTTGAGATAGCAGCACAAACCGCCGGTCAACCACCGCCAAAGTCTTGGGACGATTCAGGGCTTCTTCACTCAGGGGGTCATCAATCTGCGGTTCGTAAAGGGTGACGCCGCGATAGTTGCGCTCCTGTAACCCCAGTCCCCCCTCCAGTTGCGCCACTCGCGACTGTAAGCGACTAGCATTGCCAATGGGGACAATGAAGAGATTGGAGCGATCAGCTTGTAAGGCTTCCAGGGGAGTATCCGCACCAATCTCCGGTGCCGGAAGAACGGCGAGGGTGATGCGATCGCCCACCCAAGGAGCGATATCCTCCTCATAGGTCAGATCCGAGTTCCCTAAGATCCTCGTCTCCATCTCCTCCAACTGCTCCTGGAATAAGGCCTGACTCTCAGGAGTTCCATACTCCCGCAAGCGTTGCCATTGTCCCGAATTAGTGGAAATAGAAGCTGCCATCAGGGCATCCTCGGGCACTAACTCCGCCCCAACAATTAAACTCAGGTTCACCGGCCGCCGTAACACGAGGCTATAGACCACCCCCCCGCCAACAATTAGTAAGCCAACAACGGCTAGCGCTCTCCAGGGGGGGGATTTCTGACGAGTTTTCCGATAAGTTCTCATAGGGGTTTCAGGGGATCTTTCAGACCGCGATCGCAACCAAGGATAGAGAGTCTGAGGTGAATCGGTCTCAACGCATCTCAAACCCTGCTACTCTAGCAGGATTTTTCCAAGATGCGATCGCCCCATTCCGGACAAGGGGCCATTGAGACCAAATCAAGGCAAAATGGAAGAAAACCCCTGTTCTCGGAGAGTCCCCGTGTCCTCAGTCCTGCTTGTTGACGGTCATTCCCTCGCCTTTCGTGCCTATTACGCCTTTGCCAAAGGTCGTGAGGGCGGCTTGCGAACCTCCACAGGACTCCCCACCAGTGTGTGTTTTGGTTTCCTACGCTCCCTTCTCGATAGTATCGCCACCCATCAGCCCTCCGCCGTGGCGATCGCCTTCGACACCAGCACCCCCACCTTCCGCCATAAAGCCGACGTCACCTACAAGGCCCAACGAGCGGAAACCCCCGAGGACTTCATCCCCGATGTAGAAAACCTCAAAAAACTCCTGCAAGCCCTCAACTTTCAACTATTCACCGCCCCCGGCTACGAAGCCGACGATGTCCTAGGAACCCTGGCCCAGCAGGCCCAGCAACAGCAATATCCGGTCAAACTCCTCAGTGGTGACCAAGATTTATTCCAACTCATCGCCGAACATCCCCCCATCACCGTTCTCCATCTCGCCGGGGGCTGGGGACGCAAAAACGCCCGTCCCCAAGAGTTCCAGACCCCAGAAGTCCAAGAGAAACTGGGGATTCTCCCCCAGCAAGTAGTGGACTATAAAGCCCTCTGTGGTGATAGTTCTGATAACTTACCCGGCGTGAAAGGGATTGGCCCCAAAACAGCGGTGAAACTCCTAACAGATTATGGGTCCCTAGATGAAATTTACGCCCATCTGGAGGAAATTAAAGGCGCAACCCGCAAAAAGCTAGAAACGGGACGCGAGGCCGCCTATCACACCCAGTACATGGCTAAAATCTGCTGTGAGGTTCCCCTAGAGGTCAACTGGGAGCAACTTCAACTACGGGGATTTGACCCTCAACAGGTCTTACCCCTCCTCGAACAACTAGAATTACACTCCCTCCGCAACAGCCTAGAACAACTCCAAACCCAACTCGGAGGACCCCTGACCACAACGGCGACTCAGCCATCCCAGGAGACTCCAGAGGATACCAGCTTTTGGACTTGGCAGGATACCCAAACTAGCCAACCCCCTGAAGAGTCGCGGTTACAGCCCCAGATTATCGACAGCGATGCCAAACTCGACCAACTTCTAGAACACCTGAAGACTCATAGCGATGCCAATTCTCCCGTGGCTTGGGATACAGAAACCACCAGTACCAAGGCCATCGAAGCCGAGTTAGTGGGATTAGGCTGTTGTTGGGGAGACGGTCCCCGGGACTTAGCCTATATTCCCCTGGGTCATCATCAGGGGCAACAGTTGGCTGCTGAACCGGTGTTAGAGCGGTTGCGGCCCCTGTTAGAGGGCGATCGCTATCCCAAAGTCTTGCAAAATGCGAAATACGATCGCCTAGTGTTACGCCGTCAGGGTATCCAGTTACAGGGGGTGGTGTTTGATACCCTCCTAGCCAGCTACGTCATCAACCCAGAAACCACCCACAACCTCACCGATTTGGCGCTGCGTTATCTAGACTTAACGGTCAGTAGTTTTAAGGACATTGTCCCCAAAGGCAAAACCATGGCCGATGTCTCCATTCCCGTGGCGGCCCACTATTGCGCTGAGGATGTCCATGTCACCTATCGCCTGGTGGCCCAATTACGGCAGCATCTCCAGGATACCCCCTCCCTCGATGACCTCTTTAAGGAGGTTGAACTGCCCCTAGAACCGGTCTTAGCCGAGATGGAGTGGTTGGGGATTCGTTTGGATATTGACTATCTCCAGCAACTCTCCCAGCAGTTGGGACAACAGTTGCAGCAGTTGGAACAACAAGCCTATGAGTTGGCTGGGGAGTCCTTTAACCTCAACTCCCCCAAACAACTGGGAGAGATTCTCTTTGAACGGCTGGAGTTAGACAAGCGCAAAACCACTCAAACCAAAACCGGGAACTACTCCACCAATGCCAAAGTGTTGGAGAAGTTACAGGGAGACCATCCCATTGTGGATGTGATCCTGGAATATCGCAGTCTCGCCAAACTCAAGTCGACCTATGTGGATGCCCTACCGGAACTGGTGCAGGCCGATGAGGAGCAAGCCCCCCGCATCCATACGGACTTCAATCAAACCATCACCGCCACCGGCCGGCTCTCCTCCTCCAATCCCAATTTACAGAATATCCCCATCCGTACCGAGTTTAGCCGTCAAATCCGCAAAGCCTTTTTACCCCGCCAGGGTTGGACGCTTGTCACCGCTGACTATTCCCAAATCGAGTTACGGATTTTGGCCCATCTGAGCCAAGAACCGATTTTGCTGGAAGCCTATAATACGGGCCAGGATGTTCACCGCCTGACGGCGCAACTCCTCTTTGAGACCTCCGAGATTTCCCCAGAGGAGCGACGCTTGGGGAAAACTATCAATTTTGGCGTGATTTACGGCATGGGGGCGCAACGCTTCGCCCGAGAGGCGGGGGTTAGTATCTTAGAGGGACGAGAGTTTATTGACCGCTATAATAGCCGCTATTCTCGGGTATTTGAGTATTTACAGCAGATGAAACGGGAGGCGATCGCCCGAGGCTATGTGGAAACCCTCTGTGGCCGCCGTCGTTACTTTAACTTCGAGTCCCCCAGTCTGCGGAAACTCCAGGGAACCGCTCCCGACAGCATTGATTTGGATCACCTCAACAAACTCAGCCTAGCCGACTCTCAAGCCCTGCGGGCGGCGGCCAATGCCCCAATTCAGGGGTCGAGTGCCGATCTGATTAAAATCGCCATGGTTAAGTTACATCAGGTCTTGGGCGATCGCGCGGCGCGAATTTTACTGCAAGTTCATGATGAACTGGTCTTAGAAATGCCCCAGGAGGAATGGCAGTCCCTAGAATTGACCATCCGAGAGACCATGGAATCCGCTCTCAAATTGAGTATCCCCCTTAAGGTTGATATTCACGCTGGGGAGAATTGGATGGAGGCTAAATAAGAGAAAATACCTAGAGTTTCCCCATCTTGATTAGTAAACCTGAGGTCAGGGGTTCACTTTTCCAATCAGAATTTGATGACTTTTTCTGTCACTTTTCCTAAACATTGTTACAATAAGTAAACTTCTAGACATTAACTGCTTATGCTTGTCTATCAGACCCACTTGGCGACATCCGATAGACCTGCCGCACAAGACACGCGGACGCTCTGTACTCTATTCAATCAACTCACGGCTGAGAGTTGTCCGCGCCATTACAACTTCCACATGCACTCGGTCTATTCCGATGGTCGTTTGCGCCCCGAAGCCATCATGGAGCAGGCGGTGACCCTAGGTCTGAAGGGGTTAGCGATTACCGACCATCACAGTGCTGACGGCTATCGTCAGGCCCAGCGTTGGCTCGACGACTGGAAACAGTCTCTCCCCGACGCTCCCACTCCTCGTCTGTGGACTGGCGTAGAAATCAATGCCGACCTTATGGGAGCTGAGGTTCACATCCTCGGCTACGGCTACAACCCTGACCACCCGGTCATTCAACCCTATCTCCAGGGGGAAAAAGTCCAAGGAGCCGCCTTTGGAGCCCAACAGGTGATTGACTCCATTCACGCCGCCGGAGGACTCGCTGTGCTGGCCCACCCCGCTCGCTACCGCAAATCCGCCAGTAAACTGATTCCCCAGGCGGCTAAACTGGGCATCGATGGTTCTGAAGCCTATTACTCCTATAACAACCCCGATCCCTGGGTTCCCAGCCCCAAGGAAACGGCCCAAGTCCAAAAACTCAACGCCGCTCATGGTCTCTATAGCACCTGCGGAACGGACACCCACGGACTGAGTCTACTGCGGCGAATGTCCTAACTGATCGTCTCTCTCTCCCCCCTCGTGACTTGGCTGAGGGCCAAGTCACGCCGGGGGAGGCTCAACCTCCCGAACTCCGCTTAAGCCAACACCGTTTTAGCCGTCAGGGACTCCGCCGCCTCCCGAACCGCCTGGCGAGCCCAATCATCGGCCGCTAAAATATCATCTAAACTGGGAGTGGCTTTATTCTGGGCACGATGGCGATCGCACACTCGTTCAATCAAGCGGGGAATATCCAAAAACTGCACCTGTTCATCCAAGAACAGAGCCACCGCCTGCTCATTCGCCGCATTCAACACCGCCGTCATCGAGCCACCCTCTCGTCCGGCCTGGTAGGCTAATTCCATACAGGGATATTTCTGATGGTCCGGTTCCCGGAAGGTTAAATCCCCAGCTTTCACCAAATCAAAGGGTTCTAAGGGAGTCGGGATTCGCTCCGGATAGGACAGAGAATAGAGCAACGGTAAACGCATATCCGGCCAGCCCAACTGAGCCAACACTGAGGTATCCTGCAACTCAATGAGGGAATGAATAATGCTCTGAGGATGAACCACGATATCAATATCATCGTAATCTAAGCCAAAGAGATAATGAGCTTCAATCACTTCTAAGCCCTTATTCATCAACGTCGCCGAATCCACCGTAATTTTACGCCCCATAGACCAGTTGGGATGAGTAATGGCATCGGCCACCGTCACCTCAGACAGACGTTCCACCGGCCAATCCCGGAATGCCCCCCCAGAGGCCGTGAGAATAATCCGTTTCAATCCTGCCTCGGGAACCCCTTGTAAACATTGGAAAATCGCTGAATGTTCCGAATCCGCCGGGAGCAGTTTAACCCCATGTTTTTCCAGTAACGGATTCACCACCGGTCCCCCAGCAATGAGGGTTTCCTTATTCGCCAGGGCAATATCTTTCCCCGCCTCGATGGCCGCCAGCGTTGGCAGTAAGCCAGCACAGCCCACAATTCCCGTCACTACCGCTTCCGCATGGCCATAACGAGCCACTTCAATAACGCCATCTTCCCCCGCTAAAATCTCAGGTTGGGGATCAAGATCGGCGATCGCCTCCCGTAATTGAGGGAGTTTTTCAGAATTGCGAATCGCCACAATCTTGGGTTTAAACTGACGCACCTGTTGCGCCAATAACTCTACATTATTCCCCGCCGCAATCCCCACCAACTCAAAGCGATCAGGATGAGTGGCTACAATATCGAGGGTTTGCGTCCCAATTGAACCCGTTGATCCCAATAGTGTGATAGCTTTCACAATAATTAATCTTCGATCCCTAGCGTCTTAAGAGCAGTATCTCATAGAAGAAGGGGCAAGAGGCAAGAGGCATAACCCACCCCTGCCCCTCCCAGGAGGGGAAGGCAAGAGGGTCATGAGCAAAATGCGATCGCACCCTCACCAAATTGCCAAAATCCTCTACCCCCTTAGCCCCCGACTCGTGGCATAATAGCGCCGATCGACTCAATTACCCGCACAGCCATGCCCATCTCAGGCGCTCAACCCGCACTCCTTGTCCTCGCCGATGGTAGTCATTATCAAGGCTACTCCTTCGGTGCTACCGGAACGGCCATCGGTGAAGTCGTCTTCAATACCGGAATGACCGGGTATCAGGAAGTTTTAACCGATCCCAGTTACTGTGGTCAGTTGATTACCTTTACCTATCCCGAACTGGGGAATGTTGGGGTGAACCCCGATGATGAAGAATCGAATGGCCCGGTTGCTAAGGCGGCGATCGCCCGTAATATCTGTCACCGTCCCAGTAACTGGCGCTCAACTCAATCTTTGCCTGATTATCTCAAAGAACATGGGATTCCCGGCATCTATGGCATCGATACTCGCGCGTTAACCCTGAAACTGCGTTCCTCTGGGGCCATGAATGGGGCCGTCTCCACGGAAATCCTCGACCCTGAAGCCCTGTTGATGCAAGTCCAGTCGGCCCCGAGTATGGCGGGACTCAACTTAGTTCCGGAAGTCTCCACCAATACAGTTTATGAGTGGCAGGAACCGACGCCGGAAATTTGGGAGTTTGGCCCGAAAGCACAACCGGGAGAAGACCCCTACACCGTCGTTGCGATTGATTTTGGCGTTAAGCGCAATATCCTTCGCCGTCTGGCTAGTTATGGCTGTCGGGTGATTGTGGTTCCTGTGAGTACCTCCCCCGAGGAGATTCTCAGCTACAACCCTGATGGTATTTTCCTCTCCAATGGTCCCGGAGACCCGGCAGCGGTGAAAGATGGAGTCGCGACGGTCAAATCTCTGCTGAATGCTGAAAAACCCATGTTTGGCATCTGTATGGGCCACCAAATTCTCGGACAAGCCATTGGCGGTGAAACCTTTAAACTCAAGTTTGGCCACCGGGGCCTCAATCAACCCTGTGGCTTGAGCCAACAGGTGGAGATTACCAGTCAGAATCACGGTTTTGCCATTGATGCTGAATCCTTGAGTGGCGAGTTGGAGGTGACTCACGTTAATCTCAACGATCGCACCGTGGCCGGATTGCGTCATAAACAACTGCCCTTGTTCTCGGTGCAATATCACCCAGAAGCCAGTCCTGGCCCCCATGATGCCGATTATCTGTTTGGTCAATTTGTGGAGTCGATGCGTCAGGCCCGACAAGCCACGGCATCGGTTTAAGCCTTCAGGGCCCCCGGAAATTCGCCATTATTCCGATGCGGCCCTAGACAAACCCAGAGATACAGCCTATACTGAGGCGTTAACTCAAGGTATACGTGACACGAGGAGGACGCTATTCCTGAGCCACTCAACTTGACCGTTAGCCTACGAGGCACAAGAGACGTCAAAGGAAACTACCAGTTGTTCCGACTCACGGGGCTGCTTGATGCGTTCTCGGAGCCGAACTTCCAGAAAGTTCTTAGCAAATGTATCGATGAAGGTCCGGCCAATGTGATCCTAGACCTCTCGAAGATTGATTTTGTCGATAGCTCCGGTTTGGGCGCACTGGTGCAGTTAGTTAAACGGGCGCAAACTGCTAAAGGAACTTTGCAGGTGGTGACGAACCCGCGAGTCACACAAACCGTCAAACTGGTGCGATTAGAAAAGTTCCTATCCCTACAGGGTTCGGTGGACGAGGCGATCGCCAACGTCTCCAAGTCCTGACAGCGTATTGATAGGTCGGCGAGCCGTGGCGCCCTTGAGCAAAACGGCTCGTTATTCTGTTTTTTGTATGGTGTTGAGGTCAATTGGAGCTGTGTTTGAGGAGGTTGGGTTGCTACAGAAGTCGTTAACGCCCCAGCAACTACGGCAACTTTCACCCACCTCTCTGGCCTATGTGGGGGATGCGGTGTATGAGTTATATGTCCGCCAACGATATTTGTTTCCTCCCCGACGGACTCATCGCTATCATCAACAGGTGGTGGCTCAGGTCCGGGCGGAACGCCAGGCTGAGCAACTTCGCTTGATTCAACGGGATTTGACGGATGAGGAACGAGATGTGATTCGCCGGGGACGCAATGCAACGACTCGCCCCCCCAAACGCCTCGATCCCAAAATCTATCAGGAGGCCACGGGCTTAGAGGCTTTGATTGGCTATCTTTATTTAACGGACTCGGAGCGTTTGTTTGAACTCCTCAGCCGCTTCAATTTTGAGGATTAAGTCTTAGGAAAAGAGTCCCTAGACTTAGGGCAATGACTCCTAGGCTCGCCCTACCATATTTTTTTAAGTTTGTCAACTTTTGTTGTTCACAGAACCACTATGACTCCCAAACCCCGTAAATCCTCTCGCAAACCTGGCTCTCGGTCAGGATATTCTGACAAACCCCGCTTTGCCAAGAAATCTAAGGGGTCTTCCGGTCCGAACCGTGAGAACCGCTATGACAACCGCCGTGACAATCGCTATGACAACCGCCGCCCCCAGGGAGAGCGGGATGAGTCTAGGGTGGCGGTGTCCTCAGAGGGAGAGAACAGCCTAGAAGACCGGGATCTCATCTATGGTCGCCATACGGTTTTAAGCGCCTTAGAGGGCGATCGCCGGCTACATCGGGTTTGGATTTCCGACCAATTGCGCCATGCGCCTCGCTTCCATACCCTCCTCAGTCAAGCCAAACAGCGGGGAACGGTTGTTGACGAAGCCTCCTATAAACAACTCGATCGCCTGGCCGATGGTGGAAACCACCAGGGAGTCATTGCCCAGGTGGCCCCCTATGAGTATTGGCATATTGCGGATCTGATTCAACAGGCCAAAACCGTGAGCGATCGCCCGGTCATCATTATTAGTGACGGGATCACCGATCCCCATAACTTAGGCGCCATTATTCGTACCGCCGAAGCCATTGGCGCTCAGGGGTTGGTGGTTCCCCAACGGCGAGCGGCGGGGGTCACCTCGACGGTGATGAAAGTGGCCGCCGGAGCCATTGAAAAATTGCCAGTTGCCCAAGTAGTTAACCTAAGCCGAACCTTAGAAACCCTAAAAGAAGAAGGGTTTTGGATTTATGGTCTCTCAGAACAAGCGGATTCTGTCATCAGTGAGGTTGAATTTGACCGGGCAACTGTGTTAGTGATGGGGGCAGAGGGAGATGGCTTATCTCTGTTAACCCAACGTCACTGTGACCAGCTTGTGTCCATCCCCCTAGCCGGGAGTACCCCGAGTCTCAACGTTTCAGTCGCGGCGGGAATGGCACTCTATGAAATCTATCGTCAACGTTGGTCGAATCGACTACAGCTCAAAAATTGGGGATCGTAGTAGTATCGAAGTGTAATCGTCTAACCCCGATAAAACCGAGGTCTTGGGCGTTGCATAAACGCAACGGGCAGAGTATAAAGAACTGTAAAGTCATTGGATCGCCTCTGTTGGGTTCACGATCTCAACTATCAATCAACAAACGGGCAAATGTCATGAAGGAACTTCTAATTAACATTCTCCACCTCGTCGGTCTCGCCTGCTGGGTCGAGATTCGTACAGACCAGCCCCAATGCACCTACTACTTTGGGCCCTTCCTGTCTCAGAAGGATGCCAACCTGGCTAAAGTCGGCTATATCGAGGATTTAGAAGCTGAGGGAGCGCAAGGCCTCCAAGCCCGGGTTGGACGCTATAAGCCCTCGGAACTCACCATTTTTGATGAGCCGATTGAACTACCGAAATCTCCCCCAAAGCCGGCCTTTAGCGGTCAAATGTAGCCGAGGGCTTGGCGTTCAGGGTGTGTCAGCCAAGTCAGGATATCCTGACGAACTAAATGGGGAACTTCCCAAGGAAATAGGTGCGCGGTTTCTTCGTAAACCCTCACATCGCAGTGGGGAAGAAGCCGCGCGGTTTCGTGACTTGAAGCTGGGGTGATATGGCGATCGGCCTCTCCGATGAGCCAGAGACAGGGACAGTGAAGTTGTGACAGTTGAGAACGACGGTCATAGCCACCTTGCAAGGCCTGAGAGAGGGCCCGGCGGGCTAGGGGGGTGGTTCCCAGGTAGGCGGAAATCCCTTCTCGGGCCAGATAGCGATAGACCGCTGGGATTTGACGGCTGACGAGGTAGCGAAAGAGCGATCGCCGTCCCCAATGGTCAATAATCCATTGACGACCGGGCAACAGCGCATTACTAATCCCCGCCAAGGCTGAATAGGCCAACATGGCCCGGGACACCGGGGGATGGTCACTGCGAGGACGAGCGGCTGTGGCCACGCCGATAATCCCCAACACTTGCTCAGGATGCCTCAAGGCCAGTTCTAGGGCCAGGATACCCCCTAAGGACCAACCGAGCAGCCAGAATTGATGGAGATTGAGACGAGTTAGGAGTGCCTCTAGGTCTTCTAGGTGTGCCTCCATGGAAAAGGGGGTTGAGGTATGACTGCGACCATAGCCCCGTAAGTCGGGACTGATGGTGCGATAGTGGGGGGAGAGGGCATCGGTGAAGACGGAGAGACTCTGACTGTTACCGGGATGGCCATGGAGACAGAGAATCGGCATCCCCTCGCCGCGAATGTCTGCATAGAGGTCGATGGCTGCCATGATTTAGACTCCCTGACGGTAGGTGCGCTCCGCAACTCGTTTCAGACGGCGTAGTTGTGCCTGCATGTCCTCCCGCGTCCAGTTGGCGGCGACGCGATCGAAGCCAAAAGCGATGATGGGGTTCGGGATGGTGAATTCAAAGCGGTTTAGGAGTAGGGTTCCTTCGATTTGGGGCTGACATTCCCAGCGATCGCGTCCCAGAAAGAAGCCTTCAAAGGACCAGACAATTAATCCCGGTTCTCGTTCGACGATGCGACTGATGAGGCTGGGTTTGAGGAGGGGGATTTGAATCACAAAACGGGATTGAGCGCCAAGACGGTCATCCCACTCACCAATGGGTTCACAGCGTAAGGCGGGATTGAGCCAACTGTGCATTAACTGCAAATCCGTTAGACAGTGTTCCACGGTGGTGGCGCTGGCACGGATGTAAATGGACTGTTCAAAAACACGACTTAAAGACATTCAAGCTTCACAAACCGGGTGCAAGGTTGGGGAACTAGACGAAGACGAATGGGCGATACATAATTCTAACGTTCTTTCGGGACTTGAGTTTAGCTTAGAAGGGTGTCTTGTCTGGTTTGGCAACTGATGGGAGGTTATCGCGAAGCTGGGCGATCGCCCCTAGGTTATCTTGAGAGGATATCCTGACGCAACCCGGCTGGGATTGCCTCTATGTGTATCTTTTACTGGCGATATGCCAATAAAGCTACCTTTTAAAGCAAGCTCAGACAAAACCGCGAAAAACTAGGATGAATCGGATTATTTCTGTAGGATGTTTGCAAGTGCTGCTGATTACGGCAACATAGCTATGATAGTTTTGCGTTATCAGTCGTGAATCTGACGACTGAAGCCAACTCTACTTTAGTGTGACGGTTCATCTGGAACGTTGTCCCCTGTTGGCCGCCACCCTTGATTTCATCTGTCGTTATACGGAGGGCGCATCGGACTACAGGAGTCTCCATTACCGTTTGGGGTAGGGGATAGACTAAGTTGCGATCGCGTCATAACCAAGTATGCTAGACCTCTGGTCTTTAAACTCATCAGGCGAGGTGATACCTCGTCTCCTTGCCCAGGTGGACGGTGACCTACCGGACGCCTTTGCCAATTTCTGGGATCGTATTACTGGGACTCTAGGAGACTTTATTCCCAGTATTATCGGGGCGATCGCCATCCTGATCCTATTTTGGATTGTGGCAACCATCGCAGCCAGTGCCATCAAGGCCCTGTTGCATCGGACTGATATTGACAATAAAATTGCCGGCTGGCTCACAGGTAACGAAACCAGTGACTTTCCCATCGAAACCTGGGCGGCAAAAATTGTCTATTGGATTATCCTGCTGTTGGGGTTACTGGCGTTTTTCAACGTCTTGAACCTGGACATCGTCTCAGCCCCCCTGGCCGGATTCCTAGGAGAAATCTTTGACTACCTGCCACGGATTGCCGCCGCTGCGGTGCTGCTGATTGTGGCTTGGGCCCTCGCCACCCTCTGTAAAGTCCTCCTCAACAAAGGACTCGAAGGCTTCCGTCTTGATGAACGTTTAGCAGAACAATCGGGAGGCTCTAGCCCCTTTTTAGTGAATGAAGCCTTAGCCAATATCCTCTATTGGTTCATCATTCTCCTCTTTCTGCCGATTATTCTCGACACCCTCGGTTTGCAAGGCTTACTGCAACCCCTGCAAGCGATGGTTGAGAGAATTCTCTCCTATCTGCCGCAAATCCTCACCGCGATCGCCATTGGAGTCATTGGCTGGTTGATTGCCCGAGTGGTGCGGGGTATTGTGACGAACCTGCTGTCGGCTACGGGGGTTGATAACCTCGGCTCTCGCTTAGGCTTAGGACAGATGGGGGGAATGTCCCTATCTGGGGTGATTGGCACCTTCGTCTATGTTTTGGTGTTAATCCCCATCGCCATTGCGGCCCTGGATGCCCTGCAAATTGCAGCCATATCTGGCCCAGCGATTTCCATGTTGCAGCAAGTCTTAGACTTCCTGCCTCAACTGTTTACGGCGGCGTTAATCATCGCCATTTCCTTCTTTGTGGGACGCTTGGTGTCCGAGTTCGTCACGAACTTACTCACCAGCATGGGCTTCAACAACATCTTCTCGGCCTTAGGGATTAACCCCCCTCCCCGTAGCCCCGAGGAACCCGGTGCGATGACTCGCTTCCAGGGAGGCCGGACTCCGTCCGAGTTTGTCGGTATTATTCTCTGGGTGGGCATTGAGCTATTTGGCATCATTGCCGCTGTGGATGTTCTGGAAATTCCGGCCCTGAACACGATTGTTTCTGGGTTACTGGTGATTTTCGGTCAGATTCTGGCTGGACTCGTCGTCTTAGGGATTGGTCTCTATTTAGCCAATCTGGTGTACAACTTGATTGTCGGCTCCGGTTCTGCCAATTCCCGATTACTGGGACAGGTAGCTCGGGTTGCCATTATCGTGTTTGTGGTGGCGATGGCCCTGCAACAGATGGGTATTGCGCCGGATATCGTGAATCTGGCCTTTGGCTTACTGTTGGGTGCATTGGCCGTCGCGATCGCCCTGGCCTTTGGCTTAGGCGGACGGGATGTGGCAGCGGAGAAAATCCGTGAGTTCCTGGCATCGTTCCAGCAACGGCAATAAGTTTTAGGGTGAGAAAGGTGTTTTGCTTTTCTTATCGTTATAGAACCTTTGGGGTAGTAGTTTACTACCCTTTTTTGATGGCGGGGGAACCACGGAGTCACAGAGGACACGGAGAGGGAGAGGGGGAGAGAGGATTGTTAGAGGACGTTGGGCTGTTGGGCTAATGATTTCTGGAGTGAATCGTCTCCTTGGCAGAGTTCCCACAACATGGCTTGGCCGTCCAGGATGAAAAAGACAGATTCCTGACCTAAGTCCATGAGAATCTGGGTCATCCAGGCTTCGAGCCGTGGCTGAATCTGTTTTAAGCCAAAGTCTGTTGTCCAAACCTCGATTTCATAGATGACTTCCTCGACGACTCCGACATGGTCGCTGTGATAATAGCCGCGATGTTGTTTGCAGAGGGTTCCTCCGCATAATTGACAAAGGTCTTGATTGATTTGATGCACGAGGTCGGAGGTATCGATGGGCTGATTAACCTCTACAGTTGTGGGAATCAAGAGACGCAGAGAATGGGTTAGGGTTTGGCGAATGTTGAGTTGCATCATGGGGGAGAAGAGGATAGAGAGAACCACGGAGTCACAGAGGACACAGAGGGAAGAGTTCGCCTTCCGGGGTAGGATGTGTTCCGGCATCAGTAAAGGCTATGACTTAGACCCATCGATTTAAACTTGCCGGAACGCATCGCTTAAGCCGGTTATTGTCGCGAGTTCGCCCTCCGGGGTAGGATGTGTTCCGGCATCAGTAAAGGCTGTGCCTAAACCCATCTATTCAAACTTGCCGGAACGCATCTTAAGCCGTTTATGGTCGGGAGTTATTCGGCATGGTTTTCTTGTTTAACGCCGGATTTAGAACGCCACCAACCTTGACGAATCACCCGAGTTCCTGCGGGTAATCGCAACATCGTTAATGTGGTTGCCCCGAGAATGCCTCGACCGATATTTGCCCCTTCTAAATTGCTATAGGAGAGATTCACATTCTGCAAGGTCGCTTTGGCTAAGTTTGCGCCTCGTAAATCCGCCCAGGCCAGGTTTGCACCTCGTAACTTGGCATGGGATAAATTCATGTTTTCTCCATGGACTCCGCTAAAGTTACAGCCCACCAGGTTGGCTTTATAGAAGTTGCTTTCTGCTAAAAAAGCCCCACCGAAATTTGTTCCCTTCAGACAAGTTTCCTGAAAGTTAGCGTGGAGAAGAGAACTTTGGCTAAAATCACAACTCCGCAATTCACTGTTGCTGATGACAACATAACTTAAATCTAAGTCCCTCAGATTGGCATTGGTCACTTTGATGGCATGAAAATTTTTGACGCCTTGCTGAAGCTGTTTTAAAAAGTTGTCCGCCGTAATCTCTCGTTTGGGTTCATCAGATTCCAGAAGATTTTGCATGAGGTCAAACATGATACTTTGGACTCCTAAATGAATTGAATGGGGAGGGGATTTAGCTCTCGCCCTCCCGACGAGATATTGACCCAGAAGATTGGGGTTTTTATGCAAGTTGGCTTAATTGGGAAATGACCCCCAAAATTGGGGGACTTTGCGGCTGATGTTGGCTCGTAAACGGGGGATTAAGTCGGCACAGATGACCTGTAAATCGTCGATGACAGTCTCTAAAGCCGCTAGTTCGAGTTCAGAGAGTTGAGGATTGCGGGTTGGACGGAGCAACCGTTGCAGCACTGGGGGACGGAATTTCTCACGGATGCTGGCCAGGCTATAGCGGAGGTCGTTGACGCGCTTGATGGTGTCGCAATAGCAGGAGGCGAATCCTTCCTCCAGGCCGGGTTCTCGGGGATCGGGATGTTCGCGGGCCATGGCCATCAGCAGGTCGATGGGTTCCATGAGCGATTGCACTGATTCCCGTAAGCTCGACTTGTCCTCTAAACCGGGAGTTTGACCCGATAGCACCCCCTGGCTGAATGAATCAAATGCTCGGGCTAGTTCGGCAATATTGGCGTTTAATCTGCTCTCGACCTCATTTAAGTCATGTAAGAGGACTTGCGCCTGTTTGGGGCTAATCAGTTGGCGACGATAGGCCAGACGAGCAATTTCAGCAATTTGGGGAATCGCCTCGTAGTTCCCCGTTTCCCGGGCCTGTTGGCCATAGCGACGGAGAAGGGTGCGATCGCTCACGGGCTGAGGATGGGGAGACTCTACGGGGGTAAGATGGGGAGGTGTTACCCGGAGTGGCGTTTGAGTGGGGTTTTGACGAACTTGCATGGGGATAACCTTTCGATCACTCATGGGATTGAGGAAGTGGCGATCGCCCCCCGAGGACAGGGTAAACTCCATAGAAGGGGTAGAGGGGGGAGATAGGGCGATCGCCGAGTCACTGACATAACCCAGGAGAGGCTAGGATTTATGCAAAACTCAAGAATTTTCTCCAGAACCGTCATCCGCCGCACGAATCCAAGCCTCAACTTGCGCCTGAATCGCCTCACTCACCAACTCATCCCGGGACATCTGCACATCCTGGCGTTGTGCATGGGCCAGAGTTAGCCAGCAGGCGATTCCACTGGTGACGACGGAGAGGAGGAAGAAGAACAGCGGAAACCCTAAACTGGCCACATCCAGACTGAGGACTTTCTGATAGAGACTCACCACCGCCAAGCGGACAATTTCCGTTCCTGACGTCAACTCATAGTCCTCATTAAAGTGGCGTGCAAACGCTCCGGGTAGATGCTGTTGCAGGAATAAGACATCATCCCCAAGTTGCTGACGCTGAGCCAGTTTTTCCCCCCAGGCTTGCTGGGCCTCCTCCTTAATCGCTTGGGCCTGGCGTTCCAGGCGGAAGACTCGTTGTTGCAGAGGGAGATTTTCCAGGGGAACCTGACTCCAATCGCGATCGCGTTCTCCCCAAGTTCCATAGAGTTGCACATGGAGAGTATCCCAATTGGGGTTCTCCCGAGGAATCCCGGCGAACTCCCCTTGTAACTGCTGAAATTCCCGCTGTGCGGCTTGCAAGGCTTCACTGGTGGCGGGAATGGTTTGCAAGTTCTCCGTTTGACGTTCGATTTCCTCCCGGGCCTTCAACTCCGCTAAATAGGGACGATTGTTCATCGCTTCCATCCCCACCCCAGCCGCGAAGGATTGCAGCACACTCATAGCAATCATAGCCGCCGCGCCGGCCTTGGCCCAGCTTTGGTTCCCGTACTTGCGGCCCGCCACGGCGGTTCCGTTGTCGTTGGTGAACTTAATCAGCAAGAGATTGAGGGTTAAACTGGCCAAAATGGCGGCGGTTCCTCCGAAGTCTTTGAAGGCGAAGAAGAGGAGGGGTTGGTTGGTGATGGCGTTGAAGAGACTGGCGACGCTAATCACCCGCGCGGTGAGATTAGAATGGTCTTGTAACTCTGGGGTGACATAGACGCGGCCATGAAAGTCTTGGGGATTGGCCAGGATGAGGTTTTGGAGAAAGCGAACCGGTGAGACGACGTGCTTAAGGCGCTTTTCCCAGAGTCGAGGGGGTTGTGGCGGCTGGTTGAGTTCCGGGTGAGATTCCCGTAGGTTTTCGGCGATGTACTTGGCTTCCGTTGGGAGGTTGGGGGGTTGGGTTGATTTGAGTTCCATCGGTTACTCCAATTGAGGTGTTGCGTCGGCTGACATGGGAGTAACCCTTGGGGGAGGGGTTTTTATGCAGATGTTTGGTAAATCTAGTCTGGAGAAGCTGGCCCGATGAGTGAGTACGAGTTAGACTTTTATCAATGGACCCAAAGCCAAAGTGCGATGCTGCGATCGCGCCAGGTTGAGAATCTCGACTGGGATCACCTCGCTGAAGAACTCGAAAGCATGGGGAAACGGGAACGACGGGAACTCATCAACCGTTTAGGGATTTTATTGGCGCATCTCCTGAAATGGAGATATCAACCGGAACGACGCCGTGCATCTTGGCAAGCCACCATCGCCGTTCAGCGACAAGATATTGAGGAGTTATTGGAGGATAATCCCAGTTTAAAGTCTTATTTGGTGGAGGGATTTGAACGGGGATATCGTAAAGGTCGATTATTGGCGATCGCGGAAACCCATTTACCACCCTCCACCTTTCCCAGTGAACCTCCTTTCACCCTCCAAGAGGCGTTGGAAACAGAATTTAAGCCATAACATCACGGTAGGGGGTGTGGCGGCTTCGCTCATGTTGATGCCAATTTAGGGAATGAAGATTGACGAGTTTTGTGAATTTATTTAAAATCAATGTGAGGGATTTTATCAATCAATGCCATGATTCGATTTACGGCTAAGGTGGAGCAAGGTAAAATTGTGATTCCCGAGGAGTATCTCGGTCGGGTTGGGGAAGATGTCATTAAAGTGACGATTCAGCCTAAATCATCTCGTTTGCTGGATCGTCTTGCTGAACAGCCTTTGGCTGCGCCAGGATGGCGTGAGTTGTCACGAGATGAAACCCATGAGCGATTTGATGGATAAAAATTTTATTGACTCTAATATTTGGCTCTATCGACTTCTTGACGACCCAAAACTAGATCCTCAAGATTATCAATCAAAAAGGCTCATCGCGATTGATTTAACTCAGCCTAGCGATCGCAGTCTTGTGATTAGTACTCAAGTGATTACTGAAACCTGTGCAGTTCTGAAACGAAAAACCCAAATTACCAATGAGGAGATTTTAGAGAAACTGCCGCCACGCACCGAGGGGATGGCTGGGGTTCCCGAGGCGATGCGTTCCGGCAAGTTTGAGAGAGTCGGTTAGGGGTTAAACACCCTGAATGCCGGAACACATCCTACCGCTACCATGGGATTTTTGTGTCAGAAACGGTAGGGTGTGTGGCGGCTTCGATCGCTTTTGGACTATGGAAACTCGATTGAAACTGCCGCCACGCACCGAGGGGATGGCTGGGGTTCCCGAGGCTTGTAAGGGCATAACCCACCCCTAACCCCTCCCAGGAGGGGATTTTTCGCCCCTACCATCAATGGGTTAACCGATACCCTAACCTAAATCCTCTCGTAAGGATTGAAACAGGCGTTTGAGGATGTCTCGTAACTCCATCCGATCGCCCTCCTCAGAATCGTCTTCCCTGAACGCTAACTCACGGCTAGCGTCCTGGCCGACGGACTGATACATCAAATTTTCCAATTCCTGGGCCGCTGTTTCCACCCGTATATTCTCAATCTCCTCCAACAAAAACGCCCGTTCCAGTTGCGCGATCGCCCCTTGGCGTTGCGCCTCAGACCATTGGCCATGACGAGTCCAATAGGCTTGTAAATCCGATAACAACGCCTCATCTAAAAGAGGATTAGCCAGTTCCAATAAATCCAGTAACGCCTCCGTCGATAATAACTCCTCCCGTTCAACCGTCAGTTCCGGGAACTCCGTTTCTACCGCAGGCGTAAAACCAACAATCGTTCCCCAGGTGTTTTGCGGATTCACTTGAACCGCAATATAAGCGATACGATCGCCCAACGCCACCTGTTCCGGAATCTCCAACGCCTCAGCTTCCGCCGCTAGGGGTATACATTCAACAATCCCCAAACAGCGATCGCCCTCAAACACCTCCAACTCCGCAAAATCCGTCAACACTTGTAAAACCGGGTTCCAAACACTGCTGGCTTCCCAATCACAATCATAGCCAAAGCGGTTGAGATAGCGGGCCACCACCCAAACAGTGATCGCCCGAGGACGAAGTTCCGCCGCCTGTTCCGCTGACAGCGGCCTACATAAATCATTGAGTTTCTCATGAATCCGAATCGGAATCGGAATCAGTTGTCCAAACTTTTGTTCAAATTGTTCCGTCGTCATAATGTTCCTCTGGGTTGAATACCGTTAATCGAATGATAAATCCATAGGGGCGAACCGCAAGAGATGCGCCCTAGACAGGGTTAACTGGAAGCAAACCAGAAAACCCTGCACAACCAATCCCAACACATCAACAAAGTCGCTCACCCATTTCCGCTAACAAAGGACGAATCGTTCGACTCCAAGCACCATTCATCACCCCAGGAGACACATTAAACTCCTCAGCTAACTGTTTTAGCGTCCATTTTTCCCCACAAGACGCATAATCATAAATCCGGAGTAACACCGACTGAACCGTAATCGGGGGTGGGGGAGTTTGGCGGACAAAATTAGTTGTTAAAACCCCCGTCGGGTCTAACTCAAACTCTTGGCGAACCTTCTCCAAGCGGCTGGGTTCATCATCAGCTTGAGCCATCTCTCCCGCCTCCAGGGGAGTCTCCTGAATCAAATCCTTCCGTTCCTGACGCTTATCCTCATAAGTCCCCTTACAGTTGATATTCCAGAGCGTCAGGGGGCTAGCATCTCCCTTATCGGGGTCGTAGGCTTTCTCCTCCGCCGTCCCCGAACCGCGAATATCGCCATGAATTTTCCGTTTAATATAGTCCCAAGCGTCAATCGAAGCCTCCACATAGAGTAAATCCTCCTCATAGTGGGGCGGATAGCCGCGCCAAAAACATTCCTTGGGTGCGTTCATCATCATGTTTAATCCTTCTCGTCGTAATCGTTTACATTCTTCCGGTGACTCCGCCTGTAAAGCTCGGCGAAAAATATCCTTGAGTTGCTCATGAATCTCCGGGGGACACTTGTCTTCATGGGTCATGTCGGCGGTCCTCGACTGGGGTGAACTACTCATAGTTTGCCCCATCTCTTGACCCATTGACCGCTCAAATTTATCCATGATTTCACCTCTTTAAACTTGACAAAACGTGCAATTTATGCAGTTTAGCTTAAGCCATAACAGCCTAAACCCGCCCAATGCACAGGATGCTCAAAAGGATGTGCCTCACGGCAATAGCGTTTAATCAGTCGCTCCCCATTCTGCAAGCCACGCACAGCCTTACGGTCATTCTGTAGCCGTCGCTGTTCTGACTTGAGATAGGTCTTGAGGAGTTTCCCATAGTGTTCCTCAAACACCTCCCCCGTCATCTCCCGCATCTCCTGCTGCGCCCGCTGCAACGCCACCACCCGAGACAAGCCCCGATGACGTTGCCGGTGATACAACCCCGACAACAGAGCCGCCGACAAATCATAAATCGACCATTGACTGGCAATCACCCCCCGCGCCCCCGCACAGAGAAAGCCCGTACTCACCGCCACCGGCTCATCCAAGATACTCTTGGGCAGAAATAACCCCGTCTCACAACAGGAGAGATACACCTCCTCCAACTGGGGGAAACGCCAAGCCGGAGAAAACAGTTGACTGACCGTAATCGTGCCATCACTGAGTTTTAACCCCGACTCCAGGGGATTATCCCAGCGACTTTGGGCGTGGTGACTGCTGACGAGGTAATTACTCCCCTCCAACAAGTGACGGTAAGCCCTCGTCTTCGCCTGGGCCCCAATCAGCCGCCGTTGCGACTCAATCTCAAACAATTGCGCCACCGTCATCCCCTCAAAGGAACTGAAGGGCAAATCATCCGTGGCATTTTCCACCGTTCCATAGCGGCGCTGACTCACCCCCTCCCGACGCTGACAGAAGCCGAGAACTTGCAGACTGGGGGCGTAGCGGAGGCGGAAGCGGTCCCCCAGATATCCCGACTTCAAGGGTAAAGCGGCGAAGGGGATTTGATGCAGAAACAGATGGGGAACCAACACCAGTTCCTCAATTCCTTGGAGATGGTCCTCGATGAGGTCGTCGAGGCGCAGCCGTTGTGCCAGTTCCTGGAGAGTGGCTGGCATTTGGGCAATCCATTGGGTTTTGTCCACGAGATAAAGGGCAGCCCAAGTCTCCGCGAGCCAGAGTTGCAGGGGTTTGAGTCCCGGTCCCTGGCAGGTGAAACAGTGGGGTTGGTCAGCATCAGCCCGCAGGATGAGGATATGGGTATCATTGCGAGTCGTGAAAAAGCTGACGAGGGCGGTGTTCTCAGACAGGAGGCGTTGAAATTCCTGGAGTTTGGGGGGCTGAACCTCTCGTAACCTGGCCACCACCTCATCGAGGTTACTGAGTTGGTCGAGAATAGCCTGTTTTTGCTGTTCCAGTTCCTGAATCTGCTGGGTGGCGGCGGTCATCACTGCCCGGACTTGACGGGAGAGCCGCTTTTTGGGGGGGGCGTCCGGGGACGATGGCTCCTCTGGAGTCTCCGTGGAGGTGGAGGCGACGTTCTGACGACGTTGAGCAATCTCTTGGTCCAGTTGGTCCAGTTGGTGCAGCCAGTCCTGAACGGCTGGGGGAATCTCCCCATTTTGGTAAAGGTCTGCGGTAGCCATCAAATCCACTAAACGCTTAGCCCGGAATCGTTCGACAATTTCCAGGGCGCTGCTGAAGTCCTGGAGATTGATGGCCGCTTGGATGGCATTTTCGTAGACGTAGATGGACTTCTGCACAATCTGCTGACGACGCTCTTCACTGAGGGCAAAACGGCGGGATTGTTCAATGGCTTCGATGGCAGTTTGGTATTGAGTTAACGCCTGTTGCCAGTTTCCTTCCCCAAATTCCAAGTTGCCCCAGTTGCGGGCGGTTTGTAGGCAGTCTAGGGGGAATAGTTGTGGCGTTGTGACTGTGAGGGCATTGTGATAGCAGGTGATCGCTTGTTGCAGGTTTTCGGCGCGATCGCCGGTGGGCAAGTCCTTGTAGGCATTCCCCAGGTTATTTTGGGTCATTGCCCAATCTAAGGGGGCGTTCTCGGGAGTCCAGATGCCCAGGGCGTTGGTATAGCAGCCGATGGCTTGTTGCAGGTTCTCGGTGTGATCGCCGGTGGGCAAGTTCGAGTAGGCATTCCCCAGGTTATTTTGGGTCATTGCCCAATCTAAGGGTGCGCCCTCGGGAGTCCAGATGCCCAGGGCGTTGGTATAGCAGCCGATGGCTTGTTGCAGGTTCTCGGTGCGATCTCCTGTGGGCAAGTCCTTGTAGGCATTCCCCAGGTTAGTTTGAGTCCCTGCCCATTGTAAGGGTGCGCTCTCAGGAGTCCAGAAGCGCAGGGCGTTCGTATAGCAGGTGATGCCTTGTTGCAGGTTCTCGGTGCGATCTCCTGTGGGCAAGTCCTTGTAGGCATTCCCCAGGTTAGTTTGGGTCATTGCCCATTGTAAGGGTGCGCTCTCAGGAGTCCAGAAGCGCAGGGCGTTCGTATAGCAGGTGATGGCTTGTTGCAGGTTCTCGGCGCGATCGCCGGTGGGCAAGTTCGAGTAGGCATTCCCCAGGTTAGTTTGGGTCCCTGCCCATTCTAAGGGTGTGCTCTCGGGAGTCCAGATGCGCAGGGCGTTCGTATAGCAGGTGATGGTTTGTTGCA
The DNA here is from genome assembly GCF_023983615.1 of Phormidium yuhuli AB48. Lineage (GTDB taxonomy): Bacteria > Cyanobacteriota > Cyanobacteriia > Cyanobacteriales > Geitlerinemataceae > Sodalinema > Sodalinema yuhuli. Next base: position 4,532,329 of record NZ_CP098611.1, read on the forward strand.
GGTTCTCGGTGCGGTCACCCGTGGGTAAGTCCGAGTAGGCATTCCCCAGGTTAGTTTGGGTCCCTGCCCATTCTAAGGGTGCGCTCTCAGGAGTCCGGAAGCGCAGGGCATTGTGATAGCAGCGGATGGCTTGTTGCAGGTTCTCGGCGCGATCGCCGGTGGGCAAGTCCGAGTAGGCATTCCCCAGGTTATTTTGGGTTTGCGCCCATTTGTCGGGAAGGCGGTCATAAGGTCGGGCTTCGAGGACAATTTCATAGAGTAGAATCGCCATGGCGACATTCTGCTCTCGACCACCTCGGGGATAATTTTTCAGACTAACGGCGAGATTTCCAATCACCCCCACCAACTCATCCAGCATCTCTTGATTGACTGATTCCGCCGTCTGCTGAAGGAATTGTTGGGCCGCCTCGGCTAAGTTGGGGTCAACTCGTCCTCCCCGTTGATCCAATTCCCCATACACCGCCTCAGCGCCCCCGCTATCTTCGGCTTTCAGTAAAATAAGCAGAAGTTCCAGTGGGTAAGTCTTAGAGGCGACAGTCTCCGTCTGCAACACCCGTTGCACCTGTTCCCGTCCCTCTTGGGCAATCTGCAAACATCCCCGCAAGGTGCGCCAAAACTGCCGTGAACTGAGTTCCCCATCTTCCAGGGGCAAATCCGCTTGTACGCGCACTTCCCCATCCCTGGGGTCTCGTTGCCAGCGCACCAGTTTATAACGCCATCCCAGATGGAGTAGGCATTGCAACCCCCGTTCAGAGTGGGGATGGTCTGAGGGGAGGGTCAACAGTTGCGGCAGAACCATCTTGACAAATTTGCCATCTTCTTCTAAGGAAATGAAGACGGTCAACCCCTGCCGCTGTACTTGGAGTTGTTGTCGTTGAGTATCAGCCTGATAGTCCCAGTTTTGCTGTTCTAGAAACTGACAAAGTTGTTGAAATTGCATCATGATTGTTGCGCCAATGAAGGGTCATAAACTAAGGGAGAGGTTCCAAATCCCCTCCAGGGAGGGGTGCCCGTAGGGTGGGGTGGGTCTTCGGGGTGGTTGTCCTCAGGCCGAACACTGTGAACCCACCCCTAGCCCCTCCCAGGAGGGGAGAACCCACCCCTAGCCCCTCCCAGGAGGGGAGGAGACACCCGCTCTCTGGTCAAGTCTCTGGGTCACTCAACTGTTGCAATTGCGCCCCCAGTTCTCCGAGGAGTTCCTGGGGCAGCATCTCCCGTAACGCTGCCAGCAACTGGGCCTCGACTCCCACTCGTCCGGGGTCCTCTCCCGTGGCCAGCACCTGCTTCAGCCGCGTCATCCCCTCCTCCGTCAACTGAATCAACCCGGACAAGAGACGATTAAACTGTTTCTCGGTCACCTGACCATCTTCCACCGCCATTCCGGTACTGCTGCGCACTTCTCCATCACTGGGGTCATATTCCCAACGTAATAACTTGACCTCCCAGGCCATGGCTAACATGGTCTGAAAGGCAACTCCTTTATAATGATGGTCTTTGAGATACAGCAGTTCTGGGGCAAAGAGGCTGAGATACTCCCCCTCCTCCTGCACGGCAATCACAATCACAAATTGCTCGACCACATCGGAGTTCACGGCGGTTATGATGCGGTTCTTGTCGGCTTGCAGGTCATAGCGCCAGTCTCGATGGTCGAGAAACTGGGCAATTTGCTCGATTTGGATGGTCATCAGCGTCCCTCCTGGGTGGCGTTCTATCCCATTAACTCTGGGGAGGGAGGTTTTTATGCAAACTTGGAAAACTTTTTTTTGACAGACTTCTGATGTACCTGAGAGACCTGCGTGAGAGACCGAGTGTCTTCAAGACACCCGGTCTCTGATGTTTGAGCCATCCGGCGCACCTCCTCCTGTCATAGCTGAAGCGGTGAGGTCTTCTGGGAGGCGCCTATCGGACTCGGGAGACAGAGCCTCCCCAAGAGCATGACTTGGTTCCAGCCAAGTCACGAGGGAAGGGGGAAGGGGGGAAGCGTTTTAGGATAGTCTTTAAGATATCCGCCACCCTAACCTCTCAGGATAGGGTCTCACGTCTGAAGAGAGATACCCAAGAGAGACGACCGGGTTTGTCAAAATGATGACCTTCAACGAGTTAACCCCAACCCTAAGAGAACAGATTAAAGCGATCGCCGCCCAACATGGGGCTTTTAACGTGCGGGTTTTTGGCTCGGTTGCCCGCAATGAAGCGACTCCCCATAGTGACCTTGACCTGATCGTAGACTATGATATCGACCACATCAGTCCCTGGTTCCCCATCCGCCTCATCCAGGATTTAGAGAACTTACTGGGTGTCAAGGTTGATGTGGTCACCCCGAACGGACTCAAAGAGAGAATCCGCGAGGACGTGTTGCGGGAGGCGATCGCCCTATGAGAGATGACAGGGAACGCCTACTCGACATCCAAGAGGCGATTATTAAAATTGAAAAGTATGCAGTTCAAGGTAAACAAGAATTCTTGGCGAATGAGTTGATCCAAGGTTGGATACTTCTACAGTTACAAATTATTGGCGAGGCTGCCAGAGCGATGAAACGTCAGACTCATGAACAATATCCAGACATCAACTGGCAAGATATTATCGGCTTTCGCAACTTATTGGTGCATGAATATTTTAGGGTGGATTTAGAGATTGTCTGGACAATTGTCACGCAAGATTTACCAAGTTTAAAGCATAAAATTAATACTATTCTTCAATAATTGGGTCTTCAAAATATAGGGTGTGCATGACTTGGCTCCAGCCAAGTCACGAGGGAGGGGGAAAGGAAGAAAAGATGGGTCAAGATTGAGAGACCGAGTGTCTTCAAGACACCCGGTCTCTGATGTTTGAGCCATCCGACCCTAGAGATTCAGAGCCGCTTGAACTGCCTGCTTCTGAATGTGGAGGGACTTAGCCAGGAGGGTTTGAGTTTCTTGCAGATTGAGAAGCTGAGTGCGTTGTTGCTCAATGGCCGCTATCCCCAGGTAATAGCCATCTAACGCCATCTGCCAATCTCCCTGTTCAACTCCCAAGTCCCCCAAGGCGAGGGCCGTCTTGAGGCATTCTGCGGGGAAGGATTGGGGACGGAAAATCTCCAGGGCAATTCGGTAACAGGTCGCGGCCCAGACTCGGTTCTGGGAGGGGGACTCGGCTAATTGGGCGGGGTGTTGGTAGGCGTTGCCCAGATGATAGAGGGTTTGGCCATAGTCTTCTTGTGGCCAGGGTGGGTTATCTTTAGACTCCTTGATAACCTCCATCAGTTGGCCATTAAGCCATTGGGGGTGGCTGGCTAACTCCTGACAGAGGGCTGAGTCTCCTCCATCTTGATAGATGTGAATGAGGTGGTTGAGATGGTTCGGGGAGGGGTTTAGGGGTTGGATGGTCTGGAGTTGGGAAATCATAGGAAGAAGGCAAAAGGCAAGAGGCAAGAGGCAAAAGGCAAGAGGCAAAAGGCAAAAGGCAAAAGGCAACAGGCAGAAGCTGCTTTCCACCTGTTGATTCCTTCATGGGTTTGGTGAATCAACCCGGATAGGCGTTTGATTTGCCTCTACTTGATTAACGCTGGGGGGTCCGGGATTTAGGCAAGTTTGTGATTTGGCAGTCCCAAGGCTGTGGCGGGGGTGTTGACATGGGAAACTCACCGCCCTGAGGGGATGGGGCGGTGAGGGAACAGCCGGGGAGAGTCCCTGGATTGGGGACTCTGTGGGATTCTAGGCGGCGACCATTAGGTCGGAGAGGACGGTGAGTTGCTGAGGGGCTTCTCGCTCGATTTTTCCTTGGTCTACGGCGGACTGGAGTCGTTGTAATTCGGCTAAGTCGGTCGGGCTATAGGCGCGGTGGGTTAGGACTTGGTAGATGAGTCCTTCTGATGCGACGCTTAGGCACCCGGTTTGAAATGCGGATTCAACTAATGTGGAAATCATGTTTTGTTGACCCTGATGACACCCTTGATGGTCTCATTATGCCACTTGGGAGGTGTGGCACAGTTGATGTTGGTCTGGGTTGGTTGTGATACAAATCACTGACAGGGGGTGGGGATGGTGCTATGGGCTTTGGGAGAAATTCGGGTTTGGGGGGTGGGTTGGGGCGAGAAACCGGGTTTTTTGGAAAAACTCGGTTTCTGAGTGGTGGGGGGTGGTGGGTTGGGGCGAGAAACCGGGTTTCTGGGAGAAACTCGGTTTCTGAGTGGTGGGTGGGGGGGTTAGCCGTTTTTGACGATCGCCCCGAAGTCGGCTAAGACGCGGGCGTGGTTGCGCAGTAACCCCAGGAGGTTGAGACGGTTGGCTTTGATGGCTTCATCGTCGGCCATCACTAATACACTATTTTCGCCGTCGAAGAACTCCCGCACGGTGGGCGCAATCTCCACTAAGCCTTCAATCAGTTGGCTATAATTACGCTCCTCTTGGGCGGCTTCGGTACGCGGTAATAGCCCCAGTAAGGCGTCGTAAAATCCCTGTTCGGCGGGGGATTCAAATAAGTCTGGCTCGATGATGGTTTTGGGGTTCAATTCTTCGGTGGAGAGGGTTCCTTTTTTGGCTAACCGGGCGGAACGATTGACGATTTCGTAAATAATGTCTAGGGTTCCCTCTTGACGGATGTTTTGCAGAAATTCGGCGCGATCGCGGGTGTCTAAAACGTCGCTTAATGCCCGCTCGGTATAGTCGCGATCGCCTTCTCCTAAAACCCCATTCACTAAGTCATAGTCAATACCTCGGTCCTCTTGCAGGAGGGTTTGTAATCGTTGCAGGAAGAACTCTTGCAACTGTTGTAATAATTCGGGCGAGGCTTGGGGATGGGCGCGTTTGAACGTCTCAACTCCCTCTTGCAACAACTGATTGAGATTTAAGTCTAAGTCCGCCGCCCAGATGATATTGACCACCGCATTGGCGGCGCGACGGAGGGCAAAGGGGTCCGAGGAACCACTGGGTAATAAGCCGAGGCCAAAAATGCTGACGAGGGTATCGAGGCGATCGCTCAAACCCACCAGTTGCCCGGTTAGGGTCTGGGGTAAACTATCCTCCGCCCCCCGAGGTAAGTAATGTTCAAAAATGGCTCGACAAACCGCCTCATCTTCTCCACTCACTCGGGCGTATTTCTCTCCCATCACTCCTTGCAGTTCTGGGAACTCATAGACCATTTGACTGACTAAATCTGCCTTACAAAGATAGCAAGCTCGCTCAACCTTCGCCTGTTCTGCTTCACTTAAATTGAGGGCTTGACTCAGATTCTGGGCCACCGCTGTCAGGCGATTGACTTTATCTTCAACTGTACCTAAATCTTCTTGGAAGGTGATAGTTCCCAATTGAGGAACAAGCTGTTCTAGGGGCTGTTGACAGTCGGCTTTATAGAAAAACTCCCCATCAGCAAGTCGGGCCCGAATCACTCGTTCATTCCCGGCGGCGATGAGGTCAGATTTGGCGGGGTCGCCGTTGGAAATGGTGATAAAATACGGGAGAAGTTCCTGGGGATTCTCAGGGTTGAGAACGGAGAAGTAGCGTTGATGAGAGACCATCACGGTGGTGATGACTTCTGGGGGCAAAATGAGGAACTCCTCGTCAAATTTGCCCAGGACGGCGGTGGGATATTCCACCAATTGCACTACTTCCGCGAGGAGGTCTTCGGGGATATCGGCGGTTCCTCCCACCTCGGCGGCGCAGCGGTGAATCCCCTCGATGATGCTGTCGCGACGGCGTTGGGGAGTGACGTCGATAGAGGCGTTCTCTAGGGTCTCTAAGTAGTCGGCGGCGTTGGGGATGGAGACGGGGTCGGGATGGAGAACTCGATGACCCCTGGAGTGGCGATCGCTCCTGACCACATCCGACCCACTGGTTAGGGTCAGGGGTAAGACGGTATCATCGAGTAGAGCCACCAGCCAACGAATGGGACGGGGAAAGCGCAAGTCCCCATCGCCCCAACGCATAAACCGTTTCCCTTCGAGTTTGAGAATCCATTGGGGAATCAGTTCGGTCAAAAGGTCCGCTGTGGGCCGGCCGGAAATCTGTTTGCGGACAAAGACAAATTCTCCTTTCTCCGTATCGCGAATTTCTAAGTCCTCTAAGGAGACTTCTTGTTTGCGGGCGAATCCCTCGGCGGCTTTGGTGGGTTGTCCATCTTTGTAGGCGGCCCGGACTGGGGGCCCCTTGATGTCTTCGCTGCGATCGGGTTGTTGAGGGGGGAGGTTATGCAGCAGAACCGCTAAACGGCGCGGGGTTCCATAAATCTCCACCGCCGCAGGTTCGATGAACGCCTCGGTGAGAGAGGTGGGGATGCGATCGCGCCATTGGGCGATCGCCCCTTCAACGAAACTCGCAGGGAGTTCTTCGGTCCCGACTTCGAGGAGAAAGGTAGGCATTGTCAGCGAATCGTTAATCCTTAACAGTCAATCAGTGTACCCTGAGGAGGGCAACGTCTTCTAGGGACATCGACCAACTCCCCCGTCAGACGTCGGATTCAAATTGACAAATGGAGGGGTCCACGGGACAGGTGGAGGGGGTTACTGGGTTATCTCGCAAAATGACCCGCACTAGGGTGGTCATCTCCCTCAAGGGCGAAATGTCTAAAATCTCATTCCCCTCAAAATCAACCCAGTTGAGACTGGCGAGTTGAGGCAGACTGCTGATATCTTGTATTTCATTATCACGAATATACAATTCTGTCAAGGCATTTAAAGCAGCTAATGGCTCGATATTGCGAATCTGATTGCCACTGAGATACAACTCATTTAAACCGGTCATCCCTTGTAGACCATTGAGGTCAGAAATTTGATTGTAGTCCAGATGCAATTCATACATCTCGACTAGGGGCCCCAGGGGAGAAACATCTTCAATCTGATTCTGGTTGAGGGATAAGGTTTGCAGATTGACTAACCCCGTTAGGGAAGAAATATCCTCAATCTGATTCTCATTGAGAAATAAAAAGCGTAATTCCTCCAAGTTCTGGAGGGCAGAAATATCGTCAATGTTGTTTTGATTGAGGAATAAAACCCGTAAGTTCTCCAAATCCTGGAGGGGGGAAATATTTTCTATCTGATTGCGATCGAGGTTAAGAAGACGCAAATTCCCCAGAGATTCCAGGGGGGAGATATCCTCAATCTCATTGATACTCAAGAGGACTTCTTCTAATTGGGTCAACTCCTGCAAGGGGGAGATGTCCTCAATCTCATTGACACTTAAATCCAGGCGCGTTAGATGGGTCAGAGATGCTAGGGGCCGTAAATCGCTGAGGGATTGGGCGCTGAGGTTGAGGTCTTCCATCTCCTGTAAGCGCGTTTCCGCCTCCAGACAGTCTTGGCGATCGGCGCGACGTAACATCACCTCAAGAGTCCATTGGGTGGTCTCGGGAAGGCGATCGCGCTGCTGACACCAATCGGCGAACCGCTTAGGGGGGTCAACCGGGGAGGCGGGGGACGAGACGTCCGTGGGGGATGAGTCCCTGGAGAGTCCCATCGCCACGGGGGAGAGGTTCGCGGCTAGGCCAGCGGGGGTGAGATAGGAGAGGCTTGTCAGTCCCCAGGTGAGGAGTTGGCTTAGACGATTCACAGCAATCACGGTCTCGTTAGATAGGATAGGGAATGGATGGATGCTAGGAGTTGGCCGACCCTCAGCCTAGGCTTTTAGCTGTTGGATAATCCGATCTAGGGCCACGGAATGAGAGGCTTTGAACAAGACGCGATCGCCCTCCCGCAAGAACTCCCGCAGCCGCGAGGCGAGGGCTTCATGGGCCTGGGGCGTTTCCAGATTTTCGATATCCACAAAGGAAACCCCATGGGCCCCATCGGCCATGGCTTCGGCTTCTGGGAGTTCCGCTAAGACAAACAACGCATCTAAGTTCAGTTGCTTCACCCGTTCCCCCACCTGTCGGTGAAACTCTAGGGATTGTTCCCCCAACTCCTTCATGGTTCCTAACACGGCAATGCGACGCTGGCCCGGACTATCGGCTAATAAGTCCAAGGAGGCTAACATGGATTCGAGTCCGGCATTATAGGTTTCATCGAGAAAGACCACATCCCCCGGGAGAAGATGTTTCTGGGCCCGGCCATTGGGAATCGTCACCGCTAAACCATGATTGAGGCGATTGGTGTTGAGTCGCAGCAGACGGGCCACGGCGATCGCCGCTAGATAGTTGAGGGCGTTATGTCGGCCGGGAAGGGGGAGGGGATAGCGGACTCCTTCTAATTCTATGGTTTGGGAATCAATCAACTGGCCCTGTAAATCGCCGTTGGTTAAGCCAAAGGTGATCGTTTTCCCAGACCACACCTGGGCCGCCGTCTTCATCAGTAGGTCATCATCGGCATTGAGAACCGCACAGCCTGTTTGGGGCATTTCCGCCAAGAGTTCACATTTGGCCTGGGCGATCGCCTCTCGCGACCCCAACAAGCCAATATGGGCCGTTCCCACATTAGTAATCACCCCAATATCCGGGCGGGCAATATGGGTCAGTTCAGCAATTTGCCCTTTTCCCCGCATGGCCATTTCCACCACCGCATAGGTGTGATTTTCATTCAATTGCAGGAGGGTTTTAGGAACGCCGATTTCGTTATTGAAGTTGTCTTGGGTTTTCAGGACATTGCCATGAATCCCTAACACAGCGGCAATCAGTTCTTTCGTGGTGGTTTTGCCCACCGACCCCGTCACCCCAATCACCGGAACCGCGTGAGTATCCCGCCACCAGCGGCCCAAGCGTTGATAGGCCGCGAGAGTATCGGGGACAACGAGTTGGGGTAAGGTTTCATCGTCGAAGGGATGGTGAACTAAGACGGCGATCGCCCCCCGTTCCCGGGCCGTATAGACAAAATCATGACCATCAAAGCGTTCCCCCGGCAAGGCAATAAACAAATTCCCTGGACTCACCTGGCGCGTATCCGTACAAATCCCGGTACAAGCACGATTCAGAGAGTGGTCTGAACAGCCTTTTGGGGTAGCGGCAAGGACATGAGCAAGATGCTGGAGGAAAACGCGCATAATGGTGGCAATCTGGGGATGAAACGGCTAAAAACGATCGTAGCGCTTGGGGGTTAAGACCTTTCGTTGCAATTGGCGCAGGATGACCCAACCGATCATACAACCGATAAAGTAGTCGAGAAAGTCCCAGGGGTCGAAGGTGGTGCCGATGAGGAGACGGCCGATAAAGGTGGTGCGGATGGCTTCTAGGAGGGGATGTTGGGAGAGTTGGGAGAATTCCACCAGACTGGTGAGGAGGAAGACGATGAGGGCGATCGCCCCGGCGGCCAGTTCGGGAAAGATAAACCCCAGGAGAAACATCCCAAACATGACATAGAGAATCCCCCCGGCTGACCCCTCAACCCAACGTTCCCAGATTCCACTATAAAATTTTGTCCCAATTCCCAAGGGAATGGAGACCACCATGGCGATCGCCAGATAGCGACGGTAGTGGTTAATACGCCGTTGACGCGCGGTGCGGAATTTCCTCACGGTTTAGCCCAACAGAAGACCGGTTGAGGCGATGATAGCATTAGGGGGAAGGGAACAGGGAATTACAGTTATAAAGCATCTCCTCTTCGGCTTTTCCTAACGGGATTTGTACATGGGGAACCTGATCCAGCCAATTTTGGAACGATCGCCCTCCCTGGGCAATAAAGTTTTGTAATTGAGGTAAGACTTGGGGGCGGTAGAAGCCACAGAGGGGTTCCCAACCTTGGGGCGATCGCGCGACGGCCACCAAGTCTTCAGGGGTAGAGTTCTCTAAGTTCTCTAGCCATCGCTGCAAAATCTCGGGATTCAGAGAGGGTAAATCACAGCCTAACAGCCAAATCCAATCCACTTCGGCTGGGTTCGACTCCCGCAAAACTTGTTGTAGGGCCACTAAGGGACCCTCTCCGGGCTGTTCGTCGGCAAACCAGTGATACCCTGGGGGGAGAATCTCCTGATAGCGATCGCCCCAGGGGGTCATGATGCTGACCTCTCCGACCACCGCTGCTGCTACGTCATACACTCGCCGCAACAAGGGGACTCCCTGCCACAAAACGAGAGACTTATCCCGGCCCATGCGGCGACTCTGGCCCCCGGACAAAATTACGGCTTTTACGTTAACAGACATAATGACGTAACTCCTGAACTTTCGCCATCAAGCGCCCTTGACTGAGATTCTGTTCAGCCGTGGTTAACCCTTGCTGTAAACTCCCGCTAACGCCACATCGCCAGAGATAAAAGCCTAAGTTCCAGATGGCGGCTGGGGTTAACGGGGTGTTGTCTCCCCTAATGGTCTGTTGCAACATCTCGATATAGCCGGGTTCTGACTCTAAGGAAACATCACTCCCCCCTAAGTCATATTCAATCGGGTGTAAATGTAATCGTTCCCACTCGGGGTTGTGGTTATCCCCTTGGGCTTGCCCATATTGACCGATAATGGCAGGGCGGCTGCGGGGGAGGTCACAACTGCCTTCTAAGCCTTTGACGGTGGTAAAACAGGTCTGCTGGCGTAAGTTGAGGGCGGTTTGAAACAGGCCTTCGGTGGGGGGATGGACAAATCCGCAGACGAGGTGAACCTTGCCGTCATAGGGGGTCCACATGAGTTCCATGGTGGCAATGGGGGGACGTTTCCCCAGTTGATCTCGATAGGCCACTAGCTGTTCGGCGGCGGGGAAGAAGTTGGGTTGGTAGTAGAAGCTGAGTTGATGCTGACGCAGACTCTGGCTGAGGCGATCGCGGTCGAGTTTTGTCCAATCAACGCCTAATCCTTGCCAAATGTCAATTAGGGGCATTCCATATTTTGTGGGCATCCGGCCGCTACCGTGGGTGAGACAGGGGACTCCGTCTACCGCTAAGCCGAGGGCGGTGATGACGGTGACGGGGGCGGTGCGCGATCGCCCATCGTAGGGACAGCCTAACACCGTGACTAATTCCTCAATCGCTGGCAGTTTCTGGGCCTGGCGATCGCAGGCATCTAAAAACCCCGCCAGTTCCTCACCCCGGGGCCGTTGGATACGATGGGCAATTAAAAAGGCCCCGATTTGGGCGGGAGTGGCGTCTGAACTCAGCATCATCCCCATAGCTTGGGCGGCGTCTTCTCGACTGAGATTTTTTCCGGTGTGGGGGCCGCTACCCACAGCTTGAATGAAGGGACGAAAGTTATAACTCATGGTCACGAGTGCCATCTAGGGAGGGGGTGAAAACACCCATAGCAGTGGACAGGTATCAGGTGTTTTCTCTGTCTTGATCCATCACGCAACTGCTACAGGCTTATTGTTTCAGGGAGACTGACCTAAAATCAATCTTAGTATTCTACCGGTGCTGATGACTCATGCAGTTTCTGAATGACCCCCTAGCCTATCATTCTCCCGCCTCCATTATTGGCCGCAATTAAAGCCCCGCTTGAGACGAGTTAAATCTTAAACAAACGATACTTAAAACAACTCGTAAAACGGGACTTTCAGATATTGAGTTGTTAAATAGAGCCAGCGTTAATCAAACTTAGATTTTGCTTCTTCCACGGAGCTACTAAACTCATTCCAGGCATTTTGAAAGCCACTTTTTAGACTCGACCAAGCATCATCACTGGCAGATTTTAAATCAGAAAGACGTTTTTGCACGTCATCTCGCTTCGACTTTAGGGCATCAATTCGTTGATTGAGGTCATCTTTGGCATCTCTACTTGCCTTTTCAGCCCGGGCCTGGAGGTCATCAATTTTAGCCCCCCATTCCTGAAGCTGTTTTTCCATATTGCCTTGGTATTCTTTGCGATCTTCCATAAAAATGTCCTAAGGTAAATTGGTTTTAGTGACACTGGGCAAATGAAACCGGCTAAGGGGGTCTCATGCCGTCGTTTCCAGTGGAAACTGGCTCAATTATAACGAGTCTGCTTCAGAGGTTGCAATCCTGGGCAGATCTCATGGGGCAGGGTCGCCAAACATCTTAGCCACCAGGGGTGGCACTTTATCACAGACCAGTTGGAAGAATTCAGCGATGGGGGGAATCTCTAGGCGATCCTGAGTGGTGACGGCTACCACTTCCCGTTCCAAGGAGTGACATCCGGCATCTTGGGCAATGGGCCGCACCGCTAAGGTGTCATCGGCATCTAAGAGGGCAGATTTCGGTAAAATCGAAATCATTTTCCCCTGACGCACCATGCCGCGAAAGGCATCGAGGGTATTGAGTTCTAGAGCGGGATAGAACTGTTTTCCTAATTGGGCAAAGGTGTTTTGCACCAGGCGTTGCATCCCATAGCCATCTTTGAAGACCACATGGGGGTACTCGGCCAAGGCAGTCCAGGGAATTGCCTCATACTCAGTGAGGGGATGTCCGGCCGCCATCAGGACTTCCACCGTCTCCGTATAAAGCGATCGCACCACCATCTCAGAACTCAGGGTTAGACGGGGATTGTTCATGACAATAGCCACATCCACCAGGCCGTCCCGTAACACCTTAAGGGCGCGATCGCTCCCTAGGGAGGTCACCCGTAACTGCACCTGAGGACGACGGGAACAAAATTGCTGCAAAACTGGGGGTAAAAACTGGGCGCAGGCTGAATGAATGGCCGCCACACATAACTCCGTCTGTTTCCCTTCCGCAAGTTCCCGAATCTCCGTCACCGCATTGCGCCACTCGCGACAGATACGACTGGCATGGGGTAAAAAGCGATCGCCGGCCACGGTGAGGGTGGCCTTAGCCTGACGGTGTAACAAGGGAAGCCCCAACTCGGTTTCCAAAGCCTGCACCTGCCGACTCACCGTGGATTGGGTGACCTGACATAAACGGGCAGCTTTTTGAAAACTGCCCGTTTCCACAACGGCTAAAAAGGCCTCCACCTGTTCTAATCGCATTCAGCTCGTTCGTTAAATCTGCCCCATCCACTCTACAGAGAGAGGAACCCTGTAAAAAGTAAGCCTTGATACGGCAGAATTGGACTCATCCCCCTCAGCAGGAGATGAGTCTGTCCATCTAGAAGGAGAAGGTGGTCCGTAGGGTGCCAATAAACACGCCATCGTTGTCAGCATTTTGGTTCGGATTCACTAACCAGATGAAGCCGGGGGTGATGGAGATGTTCTCGGAGACTTGTAGCCGATAGAGGCCCTCAATATGCAAGGGCGTTTCATTTTGGAAGTTTTGCGTTCCCGGCACATCAATCCCCCCCAGATAGGGTTCTGATCCCACAATCAAGGCCCCAAAGTTCCCCGGGAGTAGTAAATCAGGGAAGCTGAGGGTCAGGGCGTAGTTCCAGATTTCCGCATCCCCTAAACCAATCAAGCGGGCATTCGTGAAGCCCCCCCAAGCGCCAATGCGGAATTGAGGGGAGAGATCCCACAGCATTTCTAGCCCATAGTGGTTACTAGAAACCGGCGTTGTCAGTTGGTCTTGGGAGAGACTGGAACTGGCGGCTAGGGCGGCGGGGGAGAGGTTGCTGAGTTGGGTTCCGGTTCCCCCAAAGCCAAAACGCCGTCCTTGGGAGACGTCATAGGCGTGAATATAGGTCAGGCCAAATTTGAAGCGATCGCTCGGTTCCACCACCAACTGCCCCAGGGCGGAATAGTTGCCATTGAATAGGCCCGCCCCCTCGCTGGGATTGTTGCCCCCCCGGGCGACATAGCCCAGAGACAGTTCCAGGTTGTCGCCGAGACGTTGCCGCAAGCCGAGGCCAACGCCCCCTAGGCCACTGCGATAAATGGGGTTGCGTTCGCCAAAGCGGGATAAGGCCCCACCAGCGCCCCCGCCGGCTTCTAAGCCGGGGTTGAAGGTGTCACTATAGAATTGGTGTCCGCCAGCGTTGGCCATAATCGTCACTTGCAGATTGTCCGTGGCCGGGAAGACATAGTGCAAGCGATTTAAGTCCAGGCTGTTGTCGGTATCGCCGTCAAAGGCAAATCGGCCTTCGTTGGTGTTGATTTGGTCAGCGAAGCCATTGCCTAGATTTCCGAATTGCAAGCGGGTATGGAGGCGATCGCGTCCGGTGAAACTGGTGACCAGGTTCAGTCGTCCCCGACTGGCAAAGATGGTTTGGGCATCGTTGCTATTGCTAGAGATGCCATCTCCTCCCCAAGCATCGGCCAAGACAAAGGCCACTTCCCCTTGCAGGATACTGGTGGTGGAGAACTGATTGGCTTCGAGTTCTGAGGTGCGGGCTTCAAGGCGATCGGTCCGTCCCCGTAGGGTGGACAATTCGGCGGCAAACTCCTCTTGTAAGCGACGAATGGTTAACAAGTCTCCACTGTCAACGGCATCACCTCCGTCAATGAGGGCAATAATCTGATCCAAACAGGCGTTTAAACCGGCGGCGAACTCGTAGCGAGTCATGAAATTGTTGCCGCGAAAGGTGCCATCGGGATAACCGGCAATACAACCATAGCGTTCCACTAGGGATTGCAAGGCCTGGAAGGCCCAATCCGTGGGTTGGACATCGGATAACTGGGACACCGAGGTGACTTGGGCCAACTGCTGGGGGTCTCCAGAGGTCGTGGGGGCGCTGTTTAGGGGCAGGGCGGTTCCTAGGAGAACGGTTACGCCTCCGATGGGGCCGATAGCGCTCAAGATGGAATGGGTCATTAGGGTTAAACTCCTCACACTAGCCCGAACTCTTGGAGTGCGGGGTAAAAATTACGGTTTTCGTGACTGGGGCGACTGAGTTTGATGAGTGCGAACCGTTGCAGGGGAGTCAGGGCCGCCCATTGGCGATCGCTGATGCTAACATCAAGCGATCGCCCCTTCTCCCGCACTGTCCCTGGAACCCGCTCCCCCAACCAAGGAGGGTCCGGGTCCAGGGCCAGGTCTTTGGGAGTCTCCCCCGTGCGATCGCGCACCCATTGGCGCAAGTGTCGTCGATAATCGGCGATCTGCTCGATGGTTGCACAGGGCATCTCTACGAGCCCTTGTCGTTCTTCATCCTCTAACTGATGCCAATGGTGCAGTTTGAGCTTCACGCCACAGGTATCGAGTTTATAGCGAACTTGCATGGGGATACAGCGCAGGGACTCGACAAAGTCCGCCTCGAATTGAAAAAATGTTGGGGTTACCGGCATGATGTCTCGCTGGCTTGAGTGGTAGGGATGGAGGAGTCTGGAGCCCATGTCCTAACCCTCTGTAGCCCCGATCGGGGACAATTCTGAGGTGGAGGCTTGGGCCTGGGATGCCTCAACCTCACCGTCGAGAGGAGATAACTGAACAGCACAGGCTTTGAGTTCCGGTTGCCGGGAATCGGGACAGGCTTCGGGATGGGTTAGGGCGTTGGCTTGGGAATTGTCAGCCCAGAGGAAGCCCCAGTGCATGGGGACAAACAGGGTTCCCGGGGCGATCGCTTTCGTCACCTGGGCTTTAAATTTCCCCTCACCCCGCCGCGATCGAATCATCACCCACATACCATCGAGAACTTCCAATTTCTTCGCATCTCGGGGATGAATCTCAATGAACGGATGGGGATGCTTCTTGGTAATTTTAGGAATGCGCCCGGTGCGAGTTTGGGTATGCCAATGTTCATAAACCCGTCCTGTGGTTAGGACAAAGGGATAATCGGGGTCAGGGGCCTCGGCCAACCCCCGACTATGGACGGCACAGAAGCGGGCCCGACCATCCTCCGTCGGAAAGCGCAAGTCCTCATAGAGTCGTTTGTCATAGCACCCCGCCTCAGCCTCGTCAGCTCCCTCGGGATGGGGCCATTGAACGGTCTGCTTTTGCAACAGATCATACGTGATGCCCGACATATCACAGGTACGTGATTTTGTCAAGGCAACGAATTCCCGATGTACAGCGGCTGAGTCCGAGAACTGGAACTGCGTTTCAAACCCCAGTCGTCGTCCCACCTCGGCAAAGATTTCCCAATCGGGGCGAGCTTCCCCCGGGGCATCACGGAACTTTGAACAGAGGGTCACCACCCGTTCTGAGTTGGTCATCGTTCCCGTTTTCTCCCCCCATTGGGCTGCCGGCAGGAGAACATGGGCATAGTCGGCGGTTTCCGTGGGGTAATAGGCATCTTGATAGACCGTAAAGGGGGAGCGTCGTAGGGCAGCCTTAGTCCGTTCAATATCGGGCATACTCACGGCTGGATTGGTTGCAGCCACCCAAAGCAATTGCACTTGGCCAGCTTCGAGTCCCAGGATCATGTCCCAAGCCGTTAAGCCGGGGATAGCATCGATTTGTCCGGGGGGAAGTTGCCAATGGCGTTCCACCTCGGCCCGATGTTGGGGATTTTTCACGGTCCGATACCCAGGCAAGAGATGGGCTAAGCCCCCAGCTTCCCGTCCTCCCATGGCATTGGGTTGTCCGGTTAGGGAGAAAGGGCCTGCCCCCGGCTTGCCAATGGAACCGGTCATCAGATGTAGGTTAATGAGCGATCGCACCTTGGCCGTCCCCTCGGAAGACTGATTTAAGCCCATAGACCACATCGACAGGACTCGCTCGTTCTCCGCCCAATAGCGGGCCGCCAGTTCCAATTCATCCAAACGGATGTCACAACGACGGGCTACTAATTCTGGGGGGTAACTCTCCAGGATTTGGGTATATTCGGGAAAGCCACGGGTACAATCCTCAATAAACAGAGAGTCCAAGGCTTGCCAACGCAACAGGAGATGGCCAATGCCATGTAACAAATCAATATCAGTTCCGGGGCGAATAGCCAGATGTAAATCGGCGGCTTTGGCAGTGGAGGTTTCCCGAGGGTCAACCACGACCAGTTTCACCTTGCGATTTTTCTTGTGATACTCCCGCAGTCGGTTAAAGACGATGGGATGACATTCCGCCGCATTAGTGCCAATGAGAAAGGCGCAATCGGTTTGTTCCAAATCGTCATAGCAACAGGGAGGGCCATCGGAACCAAAACTCTGGAGATATCCTGCCACCGCTGAGGACATACAAAGACGAGAGTTAGCATCGAAGTTATTGGTTCCCAAACAGCCTTTCATCAGCTTTTGGGCGATGTAATAATCCTCCGTTTGGAACTGGCCTGAGCCATACATACAAATGCTATGACGTCCATAGGCAGAGCGAATTGAGCGGATGCGGTTGGCAATGCGATCAAGGGCCTCGTCCCAACTCACCTGCCGAAATGGCTCATCCAGGGTGTCTCGCATCATGGGATATTTGAGCCGGCTTTTGTCCAGGGATTCTGCAACGGTAGCACCCTTAACGCAAACCCGACCGCGACTTGAGGGATGTTGGCGATCGCCCCGAACTCGCCAGGTTGGTGTTCCGGCGTCATCCCGATAGGTGGCTTTCCCCGGTAAGGCCGGCGGTTGAACTTCTAGGCCGCAGCCGACACCACAATAGGGGCAAAGGGTTTTTGTCGGCGTTGTCATGATCTCATCCTCCAATGACCAATTCCCATTCAGAAAAATTCCTTGGCTTAGGCCCGTTGGATGGCACCAAATTTGTCTAGGAGAAGGTCTCGTAAGACGGGTTTGAGATCCTCACAGGGAATCGATTTAAGCACTCGTTCCCCAAGTTTGGCATCTTTACCGACTTTACCTCCCATATAGATATCCACGGCTTCGACGGTTTTGCCATCTTTACGGGTTTTCGTACCCATGAGGCCAATGTCGGCCACTTGAGGCTGTCCGCAGGAGTTGGGACATCCAGTCCAATGGATACGCACGGGTTGGGAAAGGGTCAGTTCCTCGGTCAGTTCTTGGGCTAAGGCCAAGGCCCGTTGTTTGGTTTCCACTAAGGCAAAGTTACAGAAACGCGCCCCCGTACAGGAGACCAGTTCACGCACCAGGGGGGCTGGGGCCAGGGAAAAGGTCTGAAGTAGGGGTTCTTGTTGGAAAGCGTCTAGTTTAGCCTGTTCAATGCCGGTGATGATAACGTTCTGTTCAACGGTTAGACGAATCTCGCTGTTGCCATAGACTTGGGCCAGGCGGGCGATTTCAAACATCTGTTCAGCGTTGAGGCGACCGACAGGAACATGAAGGCCAGCATAGTTCAGTCCCTCTTGTTTTTGGGGATAAATGCCGATGTGATCTCGTTTCTCCCAGGCGATTTCGTCTTTGGGGGCAGCTTCGGGGAGGGATTGAGCGAATTCTTGTTCGACGGCGGTTCGGAATTTTTCTAGGCCCCAGTCGTCAATCAGCCACATGAGACGGGATTTTTGCCGGTTGGCCCGGGGTCCGTGGTCCCGGAAAACCCGCAGGATGGCACAACTGAGGTCGGCGAGTTGGTCGGCGGTGACCCAGGCGTTGAGGGGGATGGCGGCTTCGCAACGTTTGGCGGAGAAGAAGCCCCCAACGAGGACGTTGAAGCCAAAGTTACCGTCTTTGAAGGCGGGAACATAGGCAATGTCGTTGATTTCGGCATGGACGGAGTTGTCGGGGCCTCCAGCCACGGCAATGTTGAATTTACGGGGGAGGTTAGTATAGTCAGGGTTCCCGGCTCCGTGGTTGGTGATGGCATCTTGGATGGCTTGACAGAGGGGGATGGTGTCGATAAATTCGGCGCCGTCAATGCCAGCAACGGGGGAACCGGTGATGTTACGGACGTTGTCCATGCCGGACTGGACGCTGGTTAGACCGATGTTCTGGAGTTGTTGCAGGATATCGGGGAAGTCCTCGAAGCGAATCCCCCGCAGTTGTAGGTTTTGCCGGGTGGTAATGTCGGCACTGCCGTCGTCGCCGTAGCGTTGGACAATGCCGGCGAGGACTCGCAGTTGTTCGCTGTTGAGGATGCCGTTGGCAATCCGTAGGCGCAACATGAATTGACCGGGGGTGACGGGCCGGAAGAAGATTCCTAACCATTTGAGGCGGTGAACTAGGTCGGTTTCATCTAGGGCTTCCCAACCCAGACGACTGAACTCTTCAAGTTCGTCTTTGACGGCTAAGCCATCTTTTTCAACTTTATATTTCTCGAATTTATTGAGCTTTGTTGGGGCAGGTGCAGAAGAGGTCATGATAGTTTTGTTGAGGGGCTAGTCTGGTTTGGGTGGGTCTGAAATGAGGTGCGATTGAGGTTTAGTAATTTTTTAGGGTTTTCTTTATGGAAATCATGGTTTTTATTTAAACGTAGCTAAATTCATGGTAAATTGCGTTTTTGGTAGCTCTGGGTTTCTGGAACTGAAAAGAGCTTGGGGTGAGAGCTAGGCTGGGTCTAACGTTAAAAGAAGTTTTAGGACTATTTCGTAGTGTTGACTACAAAAAAAAAGTTTTTTTTTGGCTTTCGCATCAAGTCCATGCAATTTATACATGAAATGCTCAATTTGGATGGAAAACTGCCTTGGCATCTAGGAGTGGTTTGGGTCAAGCTAGTTTTGGATAGGTGCCGCTTTGGTGCAAGGGTTGAATAGTTCGTGTTGGTTTGCTGCACGGAATATGAAAGAGAACATCGATAGTCCGGTCAGTAAAGACCATCAGGGGTGTTCCCCGTTGTTTATGATTGTTCATTGTTGATTGTGTTATGACGTTTATTTCCTCCTGTTCCAGTTCTCAGCCACAAAAGCGTTCACAGCTAACCTCAGCTATGGAGAGCTCTACCGAGCGTCGGGTAGCGTCTCAAACGGTGACGGCTCTCTTGGAGTTGTTAGAGGTTGGAGATTTTCAGGAACGTTGGGATGCGGCGAAACGCTTGCCGAGTTTTGGGGAACCGGCCCTGGAAGGGACGTTAGTGTTGTTGCGATCGCACCCGGAGGATGATGAGTTGGCGTGGTTTGCGGCTCAGGTGATTGGCCAGTTTCACTCGTCGCAGGCTCTATCGGCGTTGCTAGAGTTGCTCAGGAATGAGGCAACGGATAAGGATGTCAAGGGAATGGCGGCCCGGACGTTGGCGAATTTGGGTGCGGTGGCGATCGCCCCTCTAAGTGAGTTATTACAGGAGGAACGCTGGCGTTTGTTGGGGATTCGCACCCTGGCCCAGATTCGTCATGGGGATGTCAGTCAACGGGTGGCCCCGTTTTGGGATGATGACAATCCTGAGGTTCGCGCTCAGGTGCTGGCACTGTTAGGGTGTCATCGTCATCAGCGTTTGCTGACCCCGTTACTGAAGGGGTTACGGGATTTGTCACCGTTGGTACGCCGGGAGGCGACGATCGCTCTGGGGTTACAGCATGAGTGGGTTCAGGAGTTGGCCCCTGAGGTGGTGGTTGTGGGGTTACTTCAGGAACGATTGCTGGATTTGGATGTGGCGGTGAGTCAACAGGCGGCGATCGCCCTCTCTCGTGTGGGAACTTTGGAGGCGATCGCGGCTCTCGGCCGCTGTTTGCGATCGCCACAAACACCGGTTCCTCTGAATCTAGAGGTGATTCGCGCCCTCGGTTGGATTGAACGACCCCAGTCGATTGAACTGTTACAAACGGCTCTGTCTCTGCCGAGTTTACAACTGTGTTTGGAGGCGATTCGGGTGTTATCCCAGGTGAAGCGCAAATCCTTAAAACCCCGAGCGGCTAAGGCGCTGACGACTTGGTGGAATCGTCATCCTCCTCAACGAGAAACGCCTCAGGTTCGTCAGGCGATCGCCCTGGGGTTGGGGAATTTCCAGCAGCCGGAGACTGAGGCGGTGGTGCGATCGCTCTTAGAGGATGCCGACGAAACGGTGCGTTGGCACGCTCAAGCCGGATGTGAGGCGATGGGCTAAGGGGTGCAGGCTTGAGGAGGCCCCCCCAGCTCAATGGCGGCGGACTCGCTCCGGGGGCCTCAAGGTAAGGGTCTCTGGGGACGTGCTTCGCCGGTGGATACGTTAAAGTGAAGCAAAGATGGTACCGCTTCATCAGCAGGCGGGACCTGGGCATGACGTTGAGAAAGGGGGGATTGACCTTGAACGCAGCCGAACAAGCCAAGGATTTCCGCATTGCTAGTAAAATTGCGGCGGTGGTCAACTTGTTTAAGACGGAGTTTCCTGATTTGCGCTCCGATTTGAAGCCTTGGACTGATGATGTGGAGACGCGGGAGATGTTAGATCCCGATTCTATTGATATTAGTTTTCACTTTCCTGGTTATAGCTTCCGCTGTCATTGTCGGAGTATTTTGATTCAGATCCGCTTTCATGCTGTTGATGCTGATGTGCGGGCGATCGGCTTGGAGGCGGCCGGGTTTAGTGGCTTGGGTTGTCTCTGGCGCTTATCTACGGTAGAGCGCTGGCACTTTGTGGGTCGGAAGGAGCCGGTTCCAGAGATGCAAGAGAAGCTAAAAAGCTGTTGTCGCGAGGCGATTGATATTTTTAATCGTGATCTCGATGTCTGCGATGAAACCGCTTAGGTATGGGAAACCCGGTGTCGGCTCTGGGGTAGGAACTCCGAGGCTGACACCGGGTTAGTTGTTGGCGAGGTGGGTTAGCGTCTTACCGACACTTGCACCGCCTCACTTTGATTGGAGAGAGCATCTACGGTTCGCAGGGCGTAGCGTCCTGGCTCTACCTCGACCTCCGTTTGCTGACGAGAGAGGATTTGTTCAAGCTGCCAACGGCGGTTTTCGCGTTTGTAGAGGGCGAGCGATCGCACATCCTCGGAATATTGGGGTTGCCACTGGATGTGATGGCCGCTAGTTTCTACTCCCTGGGGAGCCTCGGGAGCTTGAGCATCGAGCCAAGGCATCGGGGGAATCAGGGCCGGTCTGGGATAGAGTTGCGATCGGAAGCTTTCGTTGACCCCGAAACGGTTTTCCATAAAGACCTTGACACTAAAAAAGATATTCCCCAAAGATTTACGAGCATTGGCGCGGCGGGAGATATCCACCTGACGTAGAAACTCACTGACGGGCCAATCGGTACCATTGAGGCGACTGAGATAGTTTCCAGCATAGATATGACGACCGTGGGGATTTTGGCCCAGCCACCAGTCAAGCAAGCGAGGATAACTCTGTTCGGGGGGATCGATACGCCAGTAGAGTTGCGGGGCCATATAGTCTACCCAGCCCTGTTGTAGCCAAAGTTTGGGGTCCGCATAGATGGCTGCAAACTGGTCCATGCCACGAATGCCCGGGGGTTGGCCAGGGCGATAGATACCAAAGGGGCTAATGCCGAATTTAACCTCAGGTTTCCGAGCTTTAATCCCTTCATAGAGACGACGCACCAGACGATTGACGTTATCCCGCCGCCAATCATCTCGACTTAACGTGCCACCATTTTTGAGATATTCCCCATAGGTACCATCATCGGGGAACGCAACCCCAGCTTCCGGGTAGGGATAGAAGTAGTCATCAAGGTGAATCCCATCGAGACTGTAGCGATTGACCACATCCATGATCACCTCATAGGTGCGATCTTGAATGACTTTCGCCCCAGGGTCCATCCAAATCAGGTTGCGATAGGGATAGGCATATTGGGGGTACTGGCGGGCCATGTGGTTAGCGGCCAGGTCGTAGTTGCCCCCAAGTTTGGCACGATAGGGGTTAAACCAGGCGTGCAGCTCAATATTGCGAGCATGGGCTTCCTCAATAGCAAATTCCAGGGGATCATAGAAGGGACTCGGGGGTCGTCCCTGTTGCCCCGTCAGCCAATAACTCCAAGGTTCTATATCAGAGTAGTAGAGAGAATCTCCAGCGGGGCGAATTTGCAGAATCAGGGCATTGAGGTTGAGTTGTTGCATCCGGTTCAGGATGCCAATGAGTTCTGTTTTTTGCTGTTGAGTACTGAGATTGCGGCTAGAGGGCCAGTCAATGTTGACCACCGAGGCAGCCCAAACGCCTCGAAATTCGTAGTCCGGGGCACTAGCCAGGTCTTGGCGGGCCAGGCTCGGGAGTTGGGTGAGCACAAGAGTGGCGAGGGTGAGGGCAACCCAGAGCAGCCGTGCGAGTCGGCGCTGTTTGGGGATACCCGAGGAGCGAGTTAGAGTCATAGAAGCTCGTCGGTCATGAAATGTTAATCGAGCGATATTGTAGTCTTCTTCACCCCCGTTTGACGATCCGGGGCAGACGCTACAGGGATTGGTTGTCCGCCGAGGAGATTTCCAGATAAAGAAACCGAGTGTCTCCCAAGACACCCGGTTTCTGGGCCAGTCCCACAGCAGCGAGAAAGAAACCGAGTGTCTCCCAAGACACCCGGTTTCTGGCCCGCTGTCCCACAACTCAACGCCTATATTAGTGAGGGTCTTGGTGTCCTTGATTATCTTAGGACACCCTAAATTGAGAGAGAATCCGCCACCTGTTGCCTTGTTTTACCCCGTTTTTTGTCCTATTGAGACCAATTGTTGCTATATTATAGACAGAACTCATCCCTATTTCTCTAGGCG
Organism: Phormidium yuhuli AB48; assembly: GCF_023983615.1. Classification (GTDB taxonomy): domain Bacteria; phylum Cyanobacteriota; class Cyanobacteriia; order Cyanobacteriales; family Geitlerinemataceae; genus Sodalinema; species Sodalinema yuhuli. The sequence continues at coordinate 4,555,396 of NZ_CP098611.1, forward strand.
TTTTTCACCGCTCTAGGTTTCACGTCAAAGGAGTCCTCTTATCATGCCTAACCCCTTAAAAGCGGTCTATCACAACGGAACTTTTGTCCTAAAAACCGATTGTCATTTACCCGAAGGCGCCGAAGTTGAGCTATGGGTCAATTCCTCCCAGCTCATCGCGCCTAAAATCTCAGATCCGCGTGAGAAAGCTATCTTTCTCAGGTCACTGGTTGAGAAGATGCAGCAATCTCCCATCCCCGCAACTGCACCCGAATTAAGCCGCGAGAGTTTGCATGAACGCCGTTGATACGAATATCCTAATTTATGTGAATGACCCACGGGACCCGATGAAACAGCGAATCGCTAGTTCTCTTGTCGCGACTTTAAGCGATGCTGTTCTCCTCTGGCAAGTTGCTTGTGAGTATCTGGCAGCGAGTCGCAAACTAGAGCCGTTGGGATATGATCGAGGACAAGCCTATCAGTACATCCGAAGCTTACAACAGGTTTGGTACACCGCAATTCCCACCTGGGACATTCTGAATCGAACAGAGAGCTTAATGAGCCGCTATAGTTTGTCTCACTGGGATGCAATGCTCATCGCTGCCTGTCTGGATGTTCAGGTTCAAACGATTTATACAGAGGACTTTGGCTACCCAGAGATTGATGGTCTGAGAATTGTAAATCCTTTCCGGGTTGAATCTTAATGTTAGGTTTGCTTCTTAAACTCATTCCGCTTCTGGTTTGCTTAAAATCCTATTTATGATAATACTAAAATCGTAACCATTCAGGGGAGGGGTTGCAGTCTAACGCCCCATTCAGATTGAACAAATCCCTGAGCGGCTCCCCAAGCTTCGAGTAAAAATAGGAGTTTCTTTTGGCTACGAGAATGGCGAAAGTTGGGAGATGGTTTTGGAATTGCCTTCCCATCTAGATATTCATAGGTGAGGTCAGCTTTAGGTAATGTCAGGACTTCATCGAGGGGAACGAGTGATGTGGGAATCAACATCAGGCACGACCCGAAAAATAACTTTAGTCCCGAAATTTTAACATGAAATTTAAAAAATAGCCACTAACTTCATAAAATTTTTTGCTGTAACGAAGTGAAACGAGACTAGCTTAAAGTCTTGACAGTCGAAGATTCGAGATTAGGATTGAGATAAGACCGTCCTGAAACGTTAGCACCGACCATGAACATTACCGTTATTTCGAGTCTATTAATTCCCTACTTGCCAGCTCTTCTCAAAAAGGTGAGCGAGTCAGAACTCGTGGGAAGCGTTGGTGAGCTGGGACAAGCCGGTTGGGAGCGAGCCTGTCAACTCTGGAAAGCTCTACAACCCAAGCTGGAGACGGAACTGGCCGCGAAAATGGCAGCAGAGGAGTTGGCCAAAAATCCTGAGGATGATACTTGGAAAAAACCCTTTGAAGCCAAGTTGTCGGAACTCATTGAGAAAGACCCGCAATTACAAGAGGCGATCGCCAACATTTTGGCCGAGGCGCAACAAGATGCTAGTTCCCCAGGGGTTCAACAAACGATTGGTGAGATGAGTGGCGGACAGGCGATCGGTAATATGAGCAATAGTAAAGCCACCAATGTCGGTCAGATAGGAAACGTGGGAGGCGACGTTAACTTCTGATGAATGAGTCGATTCGCCAAGAGATTAAGACCGCTCAGGATAGCCAAGTGACCGGCAATATGGTCGATAGCACGGCGTTGAACGTGCGGGAGATGCAGGCGGGAAGTTTCCTCATCTCCGGTGATAACAATCAGGTGACCATTTATGGGAGTGTCATCAAGACTCAGGAAAAACGGATAACTCCCGCTCAACTCAAGACGAATCCCTATCAAGGACTGTTAGCGTTTCAGGAACGGGATTATCAACGCTTTTTTGGTCGCGATCGCCAAATCAAAACCCTATGGACTAAATTGCGGGATCTCTATGAACAGAATCAGCAGCTGCGATTTCTGCCGGTTTATGGTCCCTCGGGTTGTGGGAAATCCTCTTTGGTTCGCGCTGGTTTAATTCCTGAGTTGGTGCGTCATCCTCTCCCCGTCTGTCACTCAGTGCGGGTGGCGACTCTGGTTCCTGGGCCTCGTCCCCTGGAGGCTTTGGCGATGGTGTTGGCGAAAGTCGCCACGAACGAACCCACCCCAGTAGCCAAGAGTGAGGAGTTCTTGGCGGTGTTAGAGAAACCCTGTGCGGTGAAACCGGGAATGTTGGGAAATCAACCGGAGTTTTGTGGGTTGCGCAAGATTGCGGCCCTGTTACCGGAGATTGACACCTCGCCGCTGATTGTGTTTGTGGATCAGTTTGAGGAAATCTATTCTCTCTGTCAGTCGGAGGAGGAACGAGAGGCGTTTATTGGTAATTTGGTTCAAGCAGCGGGCGATCGCAGTCAACAGGTGACGGTGGTGGTGACGTTCCGCAGTGATTTTTTGCGGGAGTTGCAACAGCATCCGCCTCTCTATCATTTGTTTTCTGAACAAGGGGTGTTAGTGCGTCCTCTGTTAGTCGAGGAGTTGCGGGAGGCGATCGCCAAACCGGCAGAATTGGCAGATCATCCCTTAGATGAGGCGGTGATTACGCTCCTGTTGCAACAGATGCAGGGACAGGATCATGCACTTCCGCTGTTACAGTTTGCTTTAACTCGGATTTGGGAAGGATTGGAAGCCGGGGTTTCTGAAGTCGAGACGTTAACCACGATTGGCGGTGTGGGGGGTGCGTTGGCGGGGGAGGCTCAACGGCTGTATGAACGACTGGATGAGGGCGATCGCGCTCTGGCCCGTCGGATGTTTTTGGGCCTGGTGCAGTTGGGGGAGGGAAGTGAGGATACCCGCCGGCGAGTCTTGGTGTCGGAGTTAGTCGCCTGTTCTAGCGAAGATGATCATCTGGAGAGCATTATCGAGCAGTTTGCCGCGCCTGGGGTGCGGTTTGTCTCGGTTTCCCTGAATCAGCAGCACCAGGAAACTCTGGAGGTGACTCATGAAGCGTTGATTCGTCATTGGAACCAGTTACAGGACTGGATTAAGGAATCTCGGGAGGCGTTACGCAAGAAACGCAAGATTGAGGAATTAGCGCAGGATTGGCAGGAATCGGGTCAGTCGAAGGGATATTTGCTACAAGGTCGTCTGTTACGGGATGCGAAGGAGTTTCAGGAGTCCTCGGAGGGGGAAACGGCGTTGTCTGCGTTGGCTCGGGAGTTTATTCATAAGAGTCAGTGGAAGCGGAGGGGCGATCGGGCTAAATCTTTAGGATTATATTCCTTGATGCCTGTAACCCTGATTCTCATCTCTCTGTATTTTGGAGTCATTTATTTAACTGAAGGTGCTTTATCTCAGAAAGACTGTGACCTAATTGTAGAAGGTCCCGATACCTATAGACCAATACCTAATCTTAACTTTATTATTCAATATCTTTGGTGGCCAAATTATAGATTAGAGGGGATGAAACTCTGTGGAGAAAATTTAAACACTGTAACCATGATAGCTGCAAATTTAAGAGATGCTGACTTGCGGGACACAAAATTTATAGCTTCAAATCTTGAAAAAGCTGATTTGGATTTTGCCGACTGTACATTTTCAGAATTTATAAACACGAATCTACAAGACTCTGACCTCAATCACACGAATTTTACCCATGCAGATTTAAGTCATTCAGATTTAAGTAACGCTTCTGTCTATGAAATAGACTTTTATAAGGCAACTTTGAGAGAAACGGACTTGACTGATGTTAATCTAAGCTCTGCCCTCAATCTTACCCAGGAGCAGCTAGAAGAAGCTATTTTGTGTAGAACAATATTGCCCGCATATTTAGAAAATATAAACTTAGACCAATGCGTAAATTAGGATATTCAGGCTTCAGGGTGATTAGGAAAGTTGATAACAGATTAAAAACCTTGCCGTAGGGGCGAACGGCCGTTCGCCCCTACAATTTGATATCTAATGCAAAAAATACCACCATATATCCTGAATCTTCTCAATTAAGAACCTTGGTTTTAATCCTTAAGTAATTAAGTAGACCGGACGGCGGCTCTCAAAAGCACGGCTTGCTTCTCGAGAAAGGTCTTGAATATTATCCATTTTTTGGGCAGTTCCTAAGCGGGAACCTAGTTGCGTCCCATTTCGTCGGAACACTTCAATCCCATTCTCTGAGTAAATTTCAGATGTAAATTGAGTATCTAAATCACCTGATGAACCTTCTGAAGTTTCTCCTAAATTCGTAAGTTCACCAAGAGCTTTAGTTGCTGCTTCTGAAATCTTTTTAGATTCATGGGGAATAGCTTGAATCAAAATTTCAGTGGCTAGTTCACGATGTTGACTAATTCTCAACAAACTCTGGGCAGCGAAAACATGTTTAAGTTCGAGTTTGGCAGGGTCATCTAATTCCTTCAATAACTTCACTAAAGCAAGAATACCCTGAGTTCTGGGCGATCGCTCCACAAAATTGAACTCAGAGACATTTAGCTCAACCGCCTCAATCTCCCCCGCCTCAAATTTCTCTTGCAGAGTCTCATTAAACTCAATAATTAAAGCTTCCAAGTTTTTGCGTAGCTTAGGAAAGTCATTCATTTTAGGAGTCCTCCGAATTGCTGACTGATAAACCTGGTGGTTGCCCCTGTGATGGGTTGAAAACTGCCTCTGAGTTAAGACGGCGATCGCCGCTGCTGCATTCGCCAAACCCGCCCCAGTTGCTAAATCGAATCCCGGCTGAGACCGATAGCCCCCTGCGGCTGGATGACATCCCCCTGATTGAACATCCCGAGCCGTTTTTTGCAAAATGTCTTTGACCTGAAACGGCGATAATCCTGGAGCCATCTGTCTTATTAAAGCACAGATTCCAGCGATTTGGGGAGCTGCCGCTGATGTGCCACTAAACGCCGCCCAGCCATCATTTGACTCAGTTTCATCCCCCCCTAAAGACCGGTTTTTGTCAATCTGACTTCCCGGCGGAACCGGGAGCATAATATAACTGGCATCGGGGCGTTGTCCGACTAATCCACAAACATCAGGAACCCCTCGCTGGGGATAAATGGGACTGTTAAAGGCACTGGCATAATTACTCGCTTCTAACTCTCCCTTTAAGGGTCCATCGAGATGTAAATAGACTCCACCGACCGCCAACACATCAGGATGTTGGGCGGGAAATCCCCAGTGACCATTCCCGGCAGCAAAAATGACCAGGATTCCTTGATGAATGGCATCAGCAACCGTGGCGGCCAGGAGACGATGGTAGGCGGATAGGGGGGGATAGCGGACATCCGATCCCCAACTACAGGAAATCACATCAGGACGGAGATTGGCGGCGGTCCGAAAAGCGGCAATGGAGTTGACGTTACGGCATTTTCCGTTGATCGCCACATCGGCTTTGACGACCGTTAATCGAGTCTGAGGGGCGATCGCCAACAGATTGGCCGACTCCCCGGTTCCATGGCCATGATGATCCATCTCAGGGGAATCGGAACCGGGGGCTAATACCACCTTGACATCATAGTTATGTTGGGTGAAATAGGGATGTCTGTACCATCCCGTATCCACCATCACCACATGGGTTCCCTGACCGCAGATGCCTTGCTGATGCAGGGATTGGGCGTTTAAGGCTTGGGCGAGACCGTCGGGAACCTGGAGATAGGTTTGACGGACGCTGGGGGGAGTCGGCAAAGGACAGGGATGCCTCAGGTAGTACACGGGTTCACTAATGGCGATCCCATCTAAGACGTCGGCTAAGGGACTGTTTTCTGTGTCGATTTTGCCAAATTGTTGGGTATCTGCCGCATCGATGAAGGTGGCGGTGGTTTCCCTGGCCCGTTCTTTGATGACGGGACGCTCGACAAAACGGAGTGTGGTCTGAAAGACTTGTTCGTAGAGGTCGCCTGGGGCGGCGATGCTGATCGATAAATTGCCCACCTGTAGGACGTCAAACCCGGCGGCGGTGAGGCGATCGCAGGCTTCGTCCAGGGTGCGGCGATCGCCATAATACTGTTCGATCGCCTCGGCGGTCAGAGGGGGTCCGTCAGACCAGAGAGAGGTCCCTCGGGGCGATCGCACAATGGCTTCCGCATAGATTTTAGATGGGAATGATTGCGTCATCCTGGCCTCTTCTGCATGAGAGTATCGTAGCCGGCTGTTAAATCATCTACATCGGTTATATCATCGCTTGAGGCAAATGTCGCTCCCTTCTCAAGACAACAACCAGGATATGACAGATTTCACTCCCGTCTTCTCCTGGAGGTGGATCCCCTTGGTGCTACTGGATTGGCGCTCGGCTCCACTGCAATCTCTTCAGTAAATATACTGAATATTAATGGTTTAACACCTTATAACACTCAATGGTTTTGCATATTTTTTGTTGGAAATGCCCCGAGAAATCACTTAATTTAATACATCTAAAGTATCAAGTCGACCTAAAAAAACTCAACATTTCTGTGGCTGTCCCACCCATAAACGTAAGATTCAAGCTTAAGTTGCATAACCGCAAGTTAGCAGCTATGATGAAAACATGATGAAAACATGATGAAAATCTAAAATGTTCAGGATGCAAGATCCAGAATCAGCCAGCCATAATCTCCATCAAAATGCTCCCTACCTTGATCGCTGTGTCTTCTCAACGATCAATGACCCAAGACCTAGAACCCTAGCAGGACGGAAACTCTGGTGGGGAACTGAGTCAAGAGTTCCTTCCCAGCGGTTTCTTATCCCCTTGTCTTCTGAGACGAGTTCCTGATGATGTACCTGCCCTCCCTTGACGAGATCCTTGATCAGACCCCCCTCATTTTCCACCCCCAAACCCCTCTCTTAGAGGTCTTGGCCCAGATGAGTTGTGTGAATGCTCAGGGACAATGTAACCCGCATAAAGCTTCTCATAGTGGCGTCCTAATCACGGAGGGCGATCGCCTGCTGGGAATCTTCACTGAGCGGGATGTGGTGGGGCTTGCCGCCAGAGACCATGACTTCCAAACCACGACGATCGCTGAGGTGATGACCCCGAACCCCATCACCTTAAAACGAAGTGAATTTAAAGACATTTTTGGAATCATTAGTTGCTTTCGGACTCATCACATTCGCCATCTTCCCCTCGTCGATGACAGCGAAAAACTAGAAGGGTTATTTAGTCAAGATGTTCTCCGAGACAGTTTGCAACCAGAGCATCTCTTACGCCTCAGAGATGTCTCCGAAGTCATGGTACGAGATATCCTCACCTTGGACGTAGGGGCGATCGCCATCGAGGCCATTGAACTGATGGCCAAACATCACACCAGTTGCATTGTGATTTGTCAACGGGGAGAATCCAAAAACGACCCCCAAAAGTACCCTGTCGGGATTTTAACCGAACGAGATATCCTCCAATATCGTCTCCTGAACTTAGACTTTAAAACGTACACTGCCCTAGAACTCTCCAGTTCTCCCCCCCTCTGTCTCAAGACTGGCGAGAGCCTCTGGCTAGGCTACGAACAGATGCAAAAACAGCGGGTGCGGCGGTTACTCGTCATCGGAAAACAGGGCGAACTCTTGGGACTGATTACCCAAAGTACCATTCTCAACGCCCTAACTCCCTTAGCCCTCTATGAAACCATCGATGTCTTACAAGAGCACATCGGAACCCTAGAAGAAGAGAAAATTCAACTGTTGCAACAGCAAACCCAACAACTGCAAGCCGAAGTGGAGCAACAGACCCAAACCTTGCAAGAACAGGCCACCCAAGCCCAATTGTTGGCGAACTTAGCCGCGAAAATTCGCCAATCCCTCAATCTCGATCGCATCCTCAACACGATTGTCCAAGAAATCCGTCAGAGCCTGAACTGCGATCGCGTCTTCATTGCCAAACTCCAATCTCAAACCGACCACAGCTCAGCCAAAATCGTCGCCGAATCCCTCCCCCCCGAGGACAGCTCCCGCCTGGGGCGATCGCTGTGGGAGTTCAGCAGTAGCTCCACGTTCCCACAACAGCCGCACTCAAACCCGAGCCTCGCTCCCTGCGTCATCCGCTGTGATATCCGCTGTGATCCTCACCTAAAGCCAGCTCAGCGTCAACGGCTGCACCGCCTTCCCCTGGCCGCTGAAATCTCAATTCTGCTCTGTGAAGGCGATCGCCCCTGGGGAATTTTATGCTTGCAACAGAGTCAGCAACCACGAACCTGGAAGCCTTGGGAAGTCGACCTCCTGCAAAATCTAGTCGTACAAATTGCCATCGCCCTACAACAAGCTCAACTCTATAAACAAGCCCAACAAGAACTCCGAGAACGTCAAGCCGCCCAAACTCGCCTCATTGAAAAAGAAAAAGCATATCGCAGCCTCGTTGAAAACGCCTCCGATCTCATCTTCCGTATGGATCGCTCCCTGCACTATCTCTACGTCAACCCCGCCTTCGAGAAACTCACCGGACAAACAGCTCAGGAGTGGATTGGCAAAACTCCCGAAGCCATGGGGATTGATCCACAAGTGATCAAATATTGGCAAAATAGCTTCAAGCAGATTCTCCTAACACACCAAGAAGTGATTATCGAGTCCCCCTTCCCCACTCTCGATGGTCCCTACTGGTTTCAAACCCGTCTGTTTCCCGAATTTAACAGCGACAGAGAAATACAATCCTTTTTCGGCATCGCCCGAGACATGACCGCCGGGAAACATACCGAAACCCAACTCCGCCGTCAAGCGAAATCCGAACAACTCATCAACCAAACCGCCCAAAAAATTCGACAGTCCCTCAACCTCGATCGCATCCTGGAGACCACCGTCACCGAAATCCAGCAACTCCTCCATTGCGATCGCCTCATCGTCTATCAATTTACCGACTCCATCAAGGGTATTATCACCGCTGAAGCCACCGCCCCAGGGATTGAAGGAACCCTTCACCGCTCATTTGAGGACAACTGCTTTGGTGACGTCTGTCAGAATGTCTATCTTCAAGGTTATTACACCCTCGTCAGCGATATCGAGAATCGGACTAACCTCGACCCCTGCTATCATGCCATGTTGAGGGAGTTAAAGGTCAAAGCGAACCTGGTAGTTCCCATTCTCTTACGGGAGGAGAGGCCCGGATGCCCAGACTCAAACGCTGAACTCTGGGGACTCCTCATTGCCCACCATTGTCGCGAACCCCATCCCTGGGATGCCAACGAAATCGAACTGTTACAGGATATCGCCCTGCAACTGGCCATCGCCATCCAACAAGCGGAACTCTACCAACAAGTTCAATCCCAACTGCAAGAGCGATGCAAAGCCGAAACCGCCCTACGGGAACTCAACGAAGAGTTAGAATCCCGAGTGCAGCAACGGACCCAAGAACTTGCCCAACGCGATCGCTATCTCAGCGGCATCGTCGAAATTCAACGACATCTCATCGCGACTTCTATCCCTGACTATGACACCATTCTTGCCATTCTTGGACATATCGCCACCGCCAGTCGCGTCTATATCTTCCATACCCATAATCAAGGACAGGGGACAGTCCTAGTCAGTCAAGTTGCCGAATGGTGTGCCGAAGGGGTGATCTCCCATCTCGATGATCCCAACTTACAAAATTTGTCCGTCGAAACCACCCCAACTGTTTGGAGCCGCTTTCAAGCCGGTCAATATTATGGCGGGAATGTTGCCGACCTCCCCCATCCTGAACGCTCCATCCTGGAACCCCAAGGGATCTTATCCATCGCTCTTGTCCCAATTTGTTTGAGCCGCAACACCCATTTATTCGGCTTTATTGGCTTTGACCGCTGCGATCGCGCCTGTCCCTGGAGCAACCTAGAAATCACCCTCCTACAATCCGTCTCCCGTTCCATCGCTCTGGCTAAAGAGCGGCAGGATATGGAAACGGCGTTACGAGATAGCCAAGAGCAGTTACAGAGCTTGCTAGAAAGTCTCAGAGAAATCATATTTCAAATTGATCAACAGGGTAATTGGAGCTTTCTCAATGCTGCCTGGGAAACCGTTACCGGATTTTCCGTCGCCGAGAGTCTCGGTCAACCCTTTTGGACGTATATTCATCCCAAAAGTCGTTCTTCTATTCACGAAAAATTCAGAAAACTTAGGCAACAAAAAGAGACAGAACTGGAAAACAAACGACTTAAAGCAGAACTTCAATTCTACAAGAAAAATGGAGAAATTTGCTGGCTAGAAATTGATGTCATTGCCATGAAAAATTCTAAAGGCACCGTTATCGGTCTCTCCGGGATTCTCAACGACATTACCGAGCGAAAACTAGCCCAAGCTGAGCGAGATCATAGCCAGCAACGACTAGAAATGGCTCTCGATGCCGTTAAACATGGCGTGTGGGAATGGGGTGTCAATAACAACCACTGCTTTTTTAGCCGTCGCTACTACACCATGCTTGGCTATCAACCCGATGACTTTAGCGGCTCTTTTGACACCTGGACATCCCTCACGCATCCCGACGACTTAGAGAGGGTTTTACCTATCATTCGAGAAGCCATCAACACCAATACTCCCTTTGCTGTTGAGTTCCGCATGAAACGTCGGTCGGGTGACTGGTGTTGGATTCAGAGTATGGGAAGTCCTTATCACTATCGAGGAGTGAGTGAACATCAAACCATCTCGAATGTCTTTGTGGGAACTCATGTGGACATTACTGAACGAAAAGACTCAGAAGCTGAACTCAAACAAAATCTTCAAGAAAAAGAAATCTTACTTAAAGAAATTCATCATCGAGTCAAAAACAACCTCTTAGTTGTCGCCTCTCTGTTAGAATTTCAGTCAGACTATAGCGATAATACAGAAATCCATCGAGCCTTGCAAGACAGCCAAAACCGTGTTTTATCTATGTCCCTTATTCACGAACGTCTCTATCAATCGACAGATCTCTCTCATATTGAGTTTCGGGATTACTTAGAAACTCTCATCGAAAAGCTTTTTTTGTCCTACAATATAGATAGCCATAAAATTACCTATTTAATTCACTGTGCGCCAATTCGACTCAACATTGAAACAGCTCATCCCTGTGGACTTATTATTAACGAAATCATCTCCAATGTCTTAAAGCATGCCTTCCCTGATGCTAGAACAGGAACTGTTAAAATCTTGGTTAACCAAGAGCCAACTGGACTCATTCATCTGCGAATCAAAGATAATGGTATCGGAATTCCTGAACACATTGATCTATTTAATACTGACTCTCTCGGAATGGAATTGATTGTCATGCTCGTGGAGCAACTTCGAGGTCAAATCCATCTTAATCGTCAAGAGGGAACTGAATTTCATATTACATTTTCTGAGTTAACATACAAACGGAGAGTTTAATACCATGACTATCACCATTTTTTTAGTTGAAGATGAAATCATTTTAGCCCGCAGCCTATCCCGTAAACTCAAGCAATTGGGATACCAGGTAATCGGAACTGCGACGTCAGGGGAGGATGCGATTGAAAAAATCATCGAACACCCTCCAGATGTTGTCCTCATGGATATTGTCATTCAAGGGGAAATAGATGGCATTCAAACCACCCAAAAACTGCTGAAGTCCATTGATATACCCGTGATATACCTGACCGCCTATGCCGACGATGAAACCCTTGATCGCGCCGAAGCATCTGGCTCCTATGGCTATCTTCTCAAACCGCCTAAAGAGCGTGAAATTCATGCCACATTAAAAATGGTATTAAAGAAACACAAAGATGCAAGATTACTGAAACAACTTATCGAAAAATCAAAAGATAGCCTCGAAAAAAAATCTCAATATCTCTCTATGACCTCTCATGATTTGCGGAATCCATTAACCGCCATTCAGATGTCATCGGATATGTTGAAAACTTTTGACGAGAGTTGGGATCGTCAACGAAAATTAAAATATTTCGAGAGAATTCAGCGAGCGATTACCAGCATAAACGGTATGCTCGATGAAGTGTCCTTAGTTTCCAAAGCTGAATCTGGTAAATTGCCCTTCTTACCCCAGCCTCTGGACTTGGTCGCTTTCATTCAAGAAATAATCGCTGAGTTTGAACCATTATCAGAAAATAAACATCAGTTGCAGTTCCAGTATGAGCCAATTCCTGAGACCCCAGTCTTGGATAAAATTCTCTTGCGTCATATCTTAGCCAACCTCCTGATCAATGCCATAAAATACTCCCCCGAAGGTGGCGTCATCACCCTAACGCTGCAACCCATTCCCAAGGGAATTGAGGTGCAAGTTGCCGACCATGGTCTTGGTATCCCTGAAGCCGATCTCTGTCATCTTTTTGATCGCCACCAACGGGCCTCAAATGTCTCTCGTATTCCTGGAACGGGTTTAGGACTCTATATCAGTCAAAAAGCCGTGGAATGCCATGGTGGAAGCATCAGCGTTGAGAGTCAAGTTGGGGAAGGAACCACCTTTAGCGTCAAACTTCCGAGTTGTACCTGTCTCGACAGCTCCCCGCTGCTTCAGGAATCCTAAGGAAACCTGAGAGCCGGGAGATGAAGCTAACCGCAACGAGTCAAGACATCACCCTAAAACTAGGACAAGCGAGCCTTAATCTGAGGGTGGCGTTCCACTCCTTCAAAGCTATAGCGGACTGGCATTCATGTTTACAGCTGTGGTCCAAAGTGACTAAGGTTCCCAACAAGTTACCAAAGGGAATTTACCGAGGAGGTTGGCCAGCAGGTTATTGGTAACCAGCCAATGGCAAATTCCTGAGCGGTGATGGAGGCTTCTAGGCGTTGTGCATCGGCTTGTAGGGTTTCCGCCAGCATTTGTGCTAGTTCATAGAGCCTGGGGAAATGAGTGGTGGCATCTTCGAGGAAGGCGATCGCCTCGTCGGTGTCTCCCTCATCCATAAACCATTATTGACGAAAATAGTACGGCTCACCTCGGTCATAGCACGTTTTTTCGGGAACTGCCATTGCCGGGCCTTGGAGTTAACCGATAAGGGGTTGAACATCTAAACGGATACGGCGATATCCCTTTGCCAGCTAACGTATGTCCCTAATAAAGCGATCGCTGACTAAAACTTGAACGGGTGAGTTAGTCGACATCCATACCCTCCCAAAGTTGGGAAACGGGTTTCGTTCTGCCGCCTAAGATATCTTGCCAGCCTTGATAAAGTCCTTCCTCAATCTCGGCGATGGGGGTATCGTCCGGGTCATCTTCAGGTTCAGTGACCAGTACAATCACGCGAACTCGGCTGTTGACGTTAAGTGCCAGTGGTTTATCTAGGGTAAGTTGCCCATTTTCTGAGACGATAGCTGTCGTTTCAATAGCTTTCATAGTTAAGATAAGTTGATTTTGATAGGTGTTCTGAGCAGAGTCAACGCATTAAATTAGTAAGGAGAATGTGATAAAGGTGAACGCAGAAAAGTCGCCAGAATTTCGAGCGTAAACTGATTGTCGAGTCCGGCTGGATCACCCTTCATCTTCAAACTTCCCGACCAAAATACTTTCGATATTTTAATTATGTGATAACAATTGTTGGATAACTTTAATCCAGCTTGCGTAAGCTGCCACTACTCCGTATTTTGAATCAGACCGTTTCTAACCCTTTCACAAAAGTTCAAAAAAACCGAAAGGTTTTGAGATCCTCTGGCTTTTCTTGCACTCTTTTTTGCAGTTGCTCAAGATAGTATTTCTCAGCGGCATCTCTTGGATACTTCTTAGTGTAAGCTGTATTTTTTGATCTAAAAATTTCCTGTAGGTACTTGAAATGAAAATCTGCATGATTTTTCTCTTTATATTTGCCCATCTCCTCTGGATTATCCTGAGAAACATCATAGTATCTTACATACTCTGGCAATTTTCCCTGGAGTAATGGTTGTCTAGAGTGAAAAATATTTCTATTTCCTAACAACCAAGTTTCTATACAGCGATTTTGCACAATGACTTCAAGTTTAGTCTTTCCTAAGTTAATTTCTTTATCTCGCACCACTTCACGTATATACCGAACTCTATCTTCTACTAAATCTTCATCTGCATCAACACAGATTACAAGGTAATCATACTTTGACGTTTTGCGAATTTTATCAGCTGCGTTCTCAAGTGCATCACCCAAAATGCTGGGATAGCCTTTGCCACTGATGAGGTAGTAGTTATTATTTTTGACCTCATCGTGATACTTGACTCGTTTTAGTTCGGGAATTAGATATTGAAGCCATTTAGGATATATTTTTTTCTCCGTGCTCTGTCCTTCTACTAAAAAATAAATGTTCACGTTTATTACTCCATATCCTCATCATCTTCTAAAACGTTTATTAAGTCAATAAAAGCTTTTTGTCTAGATTCAGATATATGAAAATCTTCCGAATCTTTAATAGTGACTACTCCACCTTTTCGAGTCACTATTTTCCAGTAAGCAGGACTAACGTTATTAATTATGTAAGGGTGATGACTCGTTATAAAAAATTGAAACCCCTTATCTCCCAGTATAAGTTCAGTAACACTGTCCAAGCAATTAACTCCCAAACTATTTTCAAATTCATCAACGAGTATGATGCTATTTTCAGGGGCTAAGTACAACTCGCTAATATACATTAACGTCTTCAACATTCCCGAAGATATATTTTGGATCCAGTCCTTCACACCCTTTTCCTTAATACTAACAGTATTAGCTTCTTTGAAGAAATCAGATAGTTCAACGGGAATATTATTACCTCTAATTGTCTCTATTTTTACATCTGAGACATTTGGGAAAACTGATATAAAAGCTTCCTTAATTCTATTAAAAGTTTCGGGGAAAGCTCTATGAAGAATAGATAGTTTTATATGCACTGGCCATCCGCTCTTCTGCAAGTTAGAAAGTTTAGCTTTTTCAAATTTCCTCAAAATACCTACTGGCAAGCTCCAAAATCTACCATAGCTTGTAGAGTCGGCTAGTATAATGTTGTCTAAAGACTCCTTTACAGGAGAGATCTGATCCTCTTGCTTGAGAAGTTCAATAACGCTCTCAAAAGGTGATAGTTTGGGAGTCTTCTGCCCATTTAAAACAATGTCTGAGCCTTGTCTCTCAATCAAAACCCCATGATTATCACAAACTAATCTTTCGTTGGTGAGCCTGACTTGCTGATTTTCATCTGAACTGTCATCAACTAGAATTGCCTCCTCTTGCGTTTCAAACTCTCCCATCCAGCTGTACTCATGTCCGTCATCTCCTACGAAGCAAACATCCCATTTCACTCCGTTCAACGATGCACCGTTAGCTATAGCCTTCAAATTATAAATAGCTTTGAGGGTTCTTGTCTTACCTACACCAGATACACCAACAAGAAGATTGAGATTCGGTAAAAAATCGACTCTTGCCAGTTCCCACTTATATTCGTCATCATAGTATTTTAATTTCTTGATTTGCATATTAGCTACTAGCTGATGAAAATTATGACCAAGAGTTTATCGGCTTGACATCTGCGTTACTGATAAATCAAATAAAAATGGAGTGAAAACCAGTGATGTAACACAGTCATCCAACTTGCCAACTTATTTTAAAGTTTTATTTATGCGATGCTAGCCCTTGTGATGGGCGCATAGTATCACTGGAAGTGCCAAGGTGTCAATAAGATCCGGGGAAGTGATCGCAGGCTTCGTCCAGGGTGCGGCGATCGCCATAATACTGGGCGATCGCCTCGGCGGTCAGGGGAGTTCCGTCAACCAAAGAGAAGTCCCTCGGCGCGATCGCACGATGGCTTCGGCATAGATTTTAGACGGGAATGATTGCGTCATCTTGACCCCTTCTGCATGAGAGTATCATAGCTGGCTAAAGAATGGCATATATATCTAAGCAGATAAGATTTAGGCTAGGCTTCTGGCAGTTGTTGTCGGTTGCGATTATAAATTTCATAAAGCCGCTTGAGGACTTCGATTGGGATGCCTGAAATCGGCACTGAAATTTTCGCGGCTTCGACTACCCCTGCAAAAATGATAAGGAATCCATGACCGCGAGACGAAGATTGGTGTCAGCATCTTCACGGAAAACTTGACAGGGTAATGGGATGCTGGTTTCTGCACCTAGCTGAGCTAGAGATTGTGAAGCACAACTGCGAATTATGCTACTATTTTTTGTGTATTAGAGTAAGACACAAAGGGTTTCGATAATGATTTGACGGCTCTCTGAGGTCACGTCATTCTACACAAGAGATTGCTCCACGGCGCTTCCCAGTTTACCTAACGCTTCAATGGCACATTCACGGACTTGACTATCCGGGTCATTTAGCAATTGCACCAGGGCCGGAATGGCAGCTTCTTGATTGAGTTGTCCGAGGGCGATCGCGGCCGTTTGGCGTAGGATTGGATTAGATTGTTGCAGGGCGTCGAGCAGAGGCGTGAGAACCGTTGAACCCGGAAAGCGCCCGAGGGCGATCGCCGCCGTTTGTCGAACAGTTACATCGGAGTCGGTGAACAGACTGAGCAAGCCTGGAATTGCCGGTTCGCTGCCGATGTTGCCTAAAGCCTCGGCGGCACCACAACGAACATCCAAGTGAGGATCTTTGAGGAGTCCCAGCAATTGGGGAATCGCCTGTTCACTACCGATGTTGCCTAAAGCCTCGGCGGCATGGCTACGGACTCTAGGTTCGTTATCTTCTAGGAGTTGTAGTAATACTAAAATTGCTGGCTCACTGCCGAGCTGTCCTAATGCCTTTGCCACCTCCCGACGCACCTCAGAATTAGGGTCTTGGGCCTGTTGCAGCAATGGAGGAATTGCCTGTTCACTACCCATTTGACCAAGAGCTTGAGCCGCTTTGGCGCGAATGACCGGGATGGGGTCTTTGAGGTTAGTATAAAGGGTGTCAAGCACCAGTTGTTGATGGGCTGGATGTTGAGTCATGGGAGTTGCTCTCCAATCTGATCGCCGTGGTTCGTGACGTTGCCTGTGTTGAGAATGCCGACCTGATTGATATTGTAGGTGCTGGAGGAGGACTTGTCTCTAGTTGGAATGGGGGGATGGCTGTTCTTCTTGGATTCTAGAGCGGCTTGCCAGAGTTCGTCGTTTTGACATCCTCCCCGCCTTACTTGGTTGAAGGCGGGGATTCCCATCATCGCTGACGAGAGTTCCTGGCTCGTCGAGCCACCTTACTTTTTTGGGTTTCCCCATCCAAGCAGAGGGTCATCTCATCCCCAGGCGTAACTTTCCGAGTGCCCCTCGGTAGTTGTGCTAAACCTTGCCGTGCCTTCATTAAAATGTTGATGGCGGCGTTAACATCCCGGTCATTCAAGTAACCGCAATGCGGACATTTATGAGTGCGAGTGGATAAGGCTTTCTTCACGTCCTCTCCACAATTGGAACAGTTTTGAGACGTGAAATGAGGTGCCACAGCAATCACTGGCACATCAAACACTTTCCCAAAATACTCCAACCACTGCCTAAATAATGTCCAGCTAGCATCAGATATTGATGTGGCTAGATGGTGGTTTTTAACCATATTCCGCACTTTTAGGTCTTCAATGGCTACCAAGTCTGCCGACTGGACAAGCGCCCTTGCTGTCTTAACTGCAAAGTCTTTACGCCGCCTTGAAACCTTGAGATGCATCTTGCCTAACCGTTTAATGGCTTTGAGGCGATTCTTGGAACCTTTCTTTCGGCGAGAAACCCGTTTCTGTGCTTTCTTTAAGGCTTTTTCAGCTTTCCTGAAAAATCTAGGATTCTCTACTGTATTGCCATCAGAGTCGGTGTAGAAATGATTTAAACCCACATCTACGCCTACCATTCGCTTGGTGGGTTCATGATGTTCATTACGCTCCTGATTGATGGAAAATTGAACATAATATCCATCAGCCCGACGCACAACACGGACTCGCTTGACTTGTTTTTTGGAGTAAAAGTGCAAATCACGAGTTCCCCACATTTTAAAGGTTCCAGCCTTGAAGCCATCCCTAAACGTAATGGTTAATCGGTCATCCGACAAGATCCAGCCATCAACCTTGTACTCGACTGAGCCATGGGTTTGATATTTGCGAAACTTGGGAAAACCTTTCTTGCCTGGAACCTTTTTCTTGCAGTTATCAAAGAATCTAGCGATGGCACTCCATGCTCTTTCGGCACTAGCTTGACAAGCCTGAGCTGAAAGCTTTTTGCACCATTCAAACTCTTTTCTAAGTATCCTGCAATATTTATTGAGGTCGTACTTATTAACCCCTTGGTTGTCCATCCAGTAACGAAGGCAGGAGTTACGAACGAAACGAGCGGTACGAATCATCTCATCTAAGATGGCGTACTGCTTACCTGTTCCTCGCAATTTTGCTTCGAATACTAGCATGGCCAATCTAACTCTATGCTGAGGAGTTTAGCATAGCTTGTTAGGAAAGGCAAAGAGCAGGCACATCGAATACCTGCTCTTTGCCTGGGGGCGTCCATGTATCCCCGCCCTACTCCGCTTCGCTTCGTTGAGGACGGGGTTCTATTGCTCCCCCAGACCCCCACGTTTTGATAGAACTGGCAGCGGTTTTGGATTCGGGTAATGGTATTCCACAGGTAGAAATCCACTCACAGGCGATACAACTGCCCTCAATCACTCAAGGATCGAGCATCGCCAATTTCCCCCAAAGCCTCAGCCGCCTCCCGCGCACATCTTCGTCTGAGTCATTGAGGGCAGTGAGCAACCCCTCAATTCCTGTCTCACTGCCGATTTTCCCCAAAGCCGATGCCGCCCCCTCATCCCGACCCCCCGAAACAGCAGAAAGAAAAAAACCGTAACGCCCCGAAAGACGTTACGGTCAGGAGTCAAACCAACCCCAAATTAGGACAGGCGAGCTTTAATCTGAGCGTGGCGTTCCACTCCTTCAAAGCTATAGCGGTTGTAATTATTCCGCTCAATCAACTCCTCCATATACCGAACCCGAGTTCGCGGCGCGGGGTGGGTTGAGAGATAGGGAATGGCAGGACCCCCACCATGACGTTCCCGCAGGGTTTGCATGAAGTTACGCAGGCCATCGGCCGCATAACCGGCACTGTGAATTACCCGAGTGCCAATAATGTCAGACTGGCGTTCATGTTTACGGCTGTAGTCCAAACTCACTAGAGTTCCCAACAAGTTACCAAAGGGAATTTCCCGAGCCAGGTTAGCCAAGAGGTTATTGGTAACCACCCGTTGGAAGCCGTGAGAGAGAACCGCATGACCCACTTCATGGCCCAGTAACCCCGCCAGTTCTGCTTCTGAGTTAGCCGCTAAAATGGCACCGGTGTTGACGAAGACTTTACCCCCCGGTAGGGCGAAGGCGTTGAGATTATCGTCATCGACCACGAAAAACTCATAGTCAAACTCATCTCGTCCCATATAACGGGCAACATCTTGACCTAACTCGTCCACATAGCCAAGAATTTCTGGGTCATTGACCATCCGCAGTTGACCCTGTAACTGTTGCGAGATTTGGTCCCCGAGGCGTGATTCCCCGGCAATCATTAACTGGGCCAGGTTGATAGCCTGAAACACGGTGGAAGTAGTACGTCCGGTTAAGACCCCCACGGCTAAGCCACCTAATCCCCGTAGGGCGATGTTTTCCCGCAGGCGACCTCGGAACTGGCCGAGATAGCGATCGGCTAGTTCCGTCATCTCTCCAGCTTGGGGATGGTCCGGGTTGACAATGGCAAATTCCCGAGCGGCGATGGAGGCTTCTAGGCGTTGTCCATCGGCTCGTAGGGTTTCGGCGAGCATTCGGGCCAGTTCATAGGACCCGGGGAAGCGAGTGGTGGCTTCTTCTAAGAAGGCGATCGCCTCGTCGGTGTCTCCCTCATCCAGATAACGTTGAGCAATCAGGGTATAGGGCGGTGCAAAGCCGGGGGCCTCTTCAAACAGTAGATCTAATGAGGCTTCAACTTGAGATTCCCGGTCTTCGGCCAGTCCCTCTTGAACATTGTTCCAATAGACGCGCCCGGCTGGGGAGAGTTGATCCTCGGTGATGGCTTCGGCGATTTGAACGGTTCCTTCGGCGGGAAACTCGGGTTTGGCTTGACGATAGAGGCGTTCGGCTTCCCGGAAGTTCCCCTGGAGATGGTAGCGATCGCCTTGGGCCAGCAAGGCTTCCCGTTCACTGAGGGAGGCGGGGGCGCTGACGTTCTGGGGCGCGTTGGGGTCGGGTTTTTGCTGCTGGGCGGTGTAGGTGGGGCCCGCCGGATATACGGCAAGCTGATAGTTGCCCCGGCCACGAGAATCGAGAGCATTGGCCACGATGCGATACGTCCCATTCTCCGGCAGATTCAGCACCAGTTCTGAGTTGGTCTCTCCGGGGCTGCGATCGTCGGTTTCGGCCAAGGGCTGATTATTCGGACCAATGAGAATTAAATAGGTGTCAAATTCTGAACTTTCCAGTCGAATGCGAACCTCCTGCCCGGCATTTCCTGAAAAGTCATAGATATTGTAGCGACTGCCATCTCGTAGCCGGGGACTGCGGTTGGTTAGACGACCCTGTTCTTGGAGAATAGGGCGTTGGGCCAGTTGGCGATCGCCCCCTGAGGATAAAGCGTTGAGGGATTTCTCCCCAGTTGCGCTCATCTCAGGATGAGTTTTGAAGCTAATAGATTTATGAACCACGAGGTCATTGAGCGGCTGGGCAGCCACCGCTCTCTGGCGCAAGAGGGGCAAACTGGGCAAAAATAGGTTTAGGCTTAGGAACAGGCTTGTTCCCAATAGGAAGCACAATAGGGTTCGTAAGGATTTCATAAGGATTAAGATGAAACGATGGCCGATATGGGGGATGGATGGTTGATGGCGATGCTGTATCTATGGGTATTGATGTAAAACTGGGGCAAACTGTTTCGCGATCGCAGACAGTTTGCAAATTGGCTTGATGCAGACTCGTCCAATCTCAACGGAGAGGGCGCGCCACACCAACCCCTGGGACCCTCACTCTTGGAACGATTCCCAGGTACAGATAAACACCATACTACTCTAAACTCCTCGATAGCATAAATAATAAATTTGTCAAGTCTTTGCAGGCATATAAATCCCGTTATCCGGCAAACGTCACAAGATGTTACAAAATTTCAGTGACTCAGCGGTCTTGTCTAACGTTAACAAGGGTTAAATATTCAGAAAAAATATCTTAACCCAAGCTCCTGTGGAAATTGTGGAAAAGTTAAATTTATCTGCTTTTTTTCCTGGCTTTTCTAACTCAGTAACTGTGGAAAAGCTGTGGAAAAGTGGGGTCAACGGCGATTGCCCATCCCCAGTCGATGTCCCAAAATCATCAAATCTCGTTCCACCCCATCGAGTTGAGCAATTCTCGGTAAATAGCCCCATTCCTGGAACTTCGCCTGCTCAAACAGACTCAAACTCGCCAAATTATGAGCAAAAACAAAGGCCAGCAGGGTCTTAAGATCCAACATCGGAGCATTCGCCACCGCCAACTCTAAAAGAAACCGTCCCACCCCTTGCCGCTGATAGTCTGGGTGAATATAAATCGCCAATTCAGCGGTCGCTTCATAGGCCGGCCGACCATAAAATGGGCGAAAACTTAGCCAACCTACCACCCGATGATCTCGTTCCGTGACCCAGATCGGATAGTGTTGGGGAGAATGACCGGCAAACCAAGCCCGGCGACTCTCCACGGACACGGGCGCTAAATCCGCTGTCGCCATTCGCCCCGGGATGGCGGCATTATAAATTCCCACAATGGCAGAAAGGTCGTTCCAGTGAGCATGACGGACATTCATAATCTAGGCTGGGCGCAGGGCATCACCCGTTTTAGGACATCGGTTGTACTGGGGTGAGAGACTTTCAACTTAGGTTCCATCTAGGACTCTCCTAGACCCTCAGCCGCACCCAACTCTCAGACTGGCTCCCTAAGGGCCTTCAGGGGCAGTTTCGGCCATTTTTCAGACTTGTCCCCCATTGATTTGTGATCCGGTACACTACCTTAAATCCAGTATAGCTTTAAAATGTATCAAGTCATACCTACATTTTGCAAGCTATTCTAACCAACATGAAGCAATAGTAAAACTATCTTAAAATTCACGATTATTTCCGGATCTACCGCTACACTGAAGCCAATGGAGACTGATGGCAGATCATGCCTTACCTCTCGGTCACTTGTCCTAGGACGATGGAAGGGCCAATGCCATGATGATAGTGGTTTGACGGGAACTTGTCTGAGTCCTGTACATCCAGTTTATCCGCCCTTGAATTGCCATTGAATCGTCCTAAAAATCGTTGTTTAATGGAGTGTAACTATGGTTACGACAGTCCCCTATAAAACCGATCCCGCCCATGATGTTCTTCGTTCTCAAAGTGATTTACTGCGAGCTATTTTCACCCCTGAAAATGTTGCCGTCATTGGGGCAACGGAAAAGCCCAACAGTGTAGGGCGGACGTTGCTGTGGAACCTGATTAGTCATCCCTTTGGCGGGACGGTGTTCCCCGTCAACCCCAAACGGCCCAGTGTCCTGGGGATTAAAGCCTATCCGGATATTGCCTCAGTCCCCGCCCAAGTCGATTTAGCGGTCATTGCGACCCCCGCCTCCACCGTCCCGGATCTGATTCGCCAATGTGTGGCCGCTGGGGTGCGTGGGGCGATTATCCTCTCGGCGGGATTTAAGGAAGTGGGTGAAGCGGGCCGGGAACTGGAACGGCAAATCATGGAGGCGGCCCGGGGCAAAATGCGGATTGTTGGACCCAACTGTTTGGGGGTGATGAGTCCCTTATCGGGCCTGAATGCCACCTTTGCCGGTTCCATGGCCCGCCCTGGAAGTGTGGGCTTTATTAGCCAGAGTGGGGCCTTATGTACGTCTATTTTAGACTGGAGTTTTCAAGCCAATGTGGGCTTCAGTTCCTTTGTCTCCTTGGGGTCGATGTTAGATGTGGGTTGGGGAGATCTCATCTACTATCTGGGGGATGACCCCCGCACAGAAAGCATTGTCATCTATATGGAGTCCATTGGCGATGCCCGGTCGTTCCTGTCGGCGGCCCGAGAAGTTGCCCTCAGTAAGCCAATTATTGTCATTAAAGCGGGTCGCACTGAGGCGGCGGCTAAGGCGGCGGCGTCCCATACCGGGGCTTTGGCGGGCAGTGATGAGGTCTTAGATGCTGCCTTCCGACGGTCGGGGGTGTTACGAGTCTATCACTTGGCCCATCTGTTCTATATGGCGGAACTGCTGGCCAAACAACCGCGCCCCAAAGGCCCCCGTTTAACCATTTTGACCAATGCGGGGGGTCCGGGGGTTCTCACGACGGATACTCTGATTACGGAAGGAGGGAAACTGGCGGAGTTGGCCCCGGAAACTCTAGACCGTCTTGATGAGATTTTGCCGCCTCAATGGAGTCATGGCAACCCCATTGATATTTTGGGAGATGCTGACCCCGATCGCTATGCTAAAGCGTTACAAGTGGCGGTACAAGATCCTAATAGTGATGGCTTGATTGTGGTCTTAACTCCTCAAGCGATGACTTCTCCCACCGAGACGGCGGAGAAACTGAAAGCTTGTCCCATGGAAGGCCGCCATAAAAAGCCGATTTTTGCCAGTTGGATGGGTGGGGCGGATGTGGAAGCGGGGGCCCGGATTCTCAATCAGGCGAATATCCCCGCCTTCCCTTACCCCGATACGGCGGTGCGGATGTTTAACTATATGTGGCGCTACAGCCGCAATTTGCGCAGTTTGTATGAAACGCCCATGTTGTTGGGGGATGAGGAGGGGGAATCTTCGGGCCGCGATCGCCCCTCGGCCCATGCCATTATCCAACGGGTTCGCGAGGCGGGGCGCACCTTGTTAACGGAGTTTGAGTCCAAGCAACTGCTGGCGAGTTACGATATCCCTATTGTTGAAACTCGTATCGCTAATACAGTAGACGAGGCGATCGCAGCGGCTGAGGAGATGGGCTATCCGGTCGTCTTAAAACTCCTCTCGGAAACCATCACCCATAAAACTGACGTGGGGGGGGTGCAACTGAACCTCAATGACCAAGAGGCGGTTCGCAAAGCCTATCAACGGATTCGCGATCGCGTTAGTGAACTCCATAGCCCCGAGGATTTCCAAGGGGTGACGGTTCAGCCGATGTTGAAACTCGACGGCTATGAGTTGATTATTGGTAGTAGTTTAGATCCCCAGTTTGGTCCGGTATTGCTGTTTGGAACCGGGGGACAGTTGGTGGAGGTGTTCCGCGATCGCGCCCTGGGCCTCCCCCCCCTAAACACCACCCTGGCCCGCCGTCTGATGGAAAACACGAAAATCTATACCGCCCTCAAGGGGGTTCGTGGACGAGATCCCATTGACTTAGTGGCCTTGGAACGACTGCTGGTGCGTTTCTCCTATTTGGTGGTGGAACAGCCCTGGATTAAGGAAATTGAGGTCAATCCCCTCCTAGCGAGTCCAGAACGCTTGATTTCTCTGGATGCACGGGTGGTTCTCCATCCACCGGATACGGATGTGGCCCATTTACCCAAACCGGCGATTCGCCCCTACCCCAGCCAATATGTGGGAGAGTGGACGGTTCGCGATGGACGGGAGGTGACGATTCGCCCCATCCGCCCGGAAGATGAACCGATGGCGGTGAAGTTCCACGAAAGTCTCTCCGATGAAAGTGTCTATCTACGCTACGCCCATGCGTTTAAACTCAGTCGTCGGGTGGCCCATGAACGGCTATCGCGCCTCTGTTTTATTGATTACGATCAGGAAATGGCCCTGATTGCCGACTATCGCAACCCTGAAACGGGAGACCATGAGTTGGTGGGGGTGGCCCGCTTGAGTCTGATTCATGGAACCCGTGATGCGGAGTATTCTCTATTGGTGAGCGATCGCTTCCAGCATCAGGGCTTAGGGACGGAAATGACACGCCGTTCCCTGGAAATTGCCCGCGCCGAAGGGATGGATTTAGTGTTTGCGGAAATTCTCTCGGATAACCGAGCGATGCAACGCATTTCTGAACATCTCGGCTTCACGATTAAACGGGTGTTCGGGGAGTCGATGGTTCGCGCTGAGATGCGCTTAACGGATGTTGAGGTGGATGAGACCTCCTAGGTCGCTTGAATTTGCCTTAGCATAGGGCATAGGGACCAGTCTTGGAACAACAGGCTGGGTCTATGCCCGATTGGTTTTGCTTGGAATTGAGGACTCCCCATGGTGACACCCACACAGGTTTGGACAATTCGTGATCTCGATGCAATGCCCGATGATGGGGGTTGGACTCGCTATGAGATTATTGATGGAGATCTGTTTGTGACTCGCGCCCCTCATTTTCGTCATCAAGGTGTGGCCACTAAGCTTCAGGTTCGCCTAGAAACTTGGTCAGAAAGAACGGGATTGGGAACTACATTTCAAGTCCCAGGGCTGATTTTTAGTCCTCGGGATGCGGTGATTCCTGATTTGGTCTGGATTAGCCAATCTCGCTTAGAGACTGGGGTGGATGCGTCGGGACATTTGACGGTGGCCCCGGAGTTGGTGGTGGAGATTCTCTCTCAAGGGGAAACCAATGAACAGCGCGATCGCGAGGTGAAGTTAAAACTCTATTCTCTATATGGGGTTCAGGAGTATTGGCTGGTGAATTGGTGGCTGAAAACGCTGGAGGTGTATCGTCGTCAGGAGGCCCAACTTCAACGGGTTCAGACGCTGCTAGAGGGCGATCGCCTAACCTCACCCCTCTTTCCTGAGTTCGAGGTGGAAATCGCCTCTATTTTTTCTTCTTAAACGTCAGTTTAGTTAATTGATAAAAGCACTGGTACCTCAACAGGACAACCTACCCATGATAGTAACATCAACGCAACCCTATAGCCCGGCTGACTATCTGGAATTAGAAGAAATAGCCTCAGTTCGCCGTGAATATCGCAATGGAGAGATAATTGAAATGACTGGGGGAACTCCAAATCACAATGAACTTATCCGCGCCTTGACGGTCATTCTAAGTTTGTCCCTGGCGGGAAAACCCTATCGTTTATTTCTGGCGGATCAGCGCCTTTGGGTTCCTCAAGCTAACCTTTATACCTATCCTGATATTCTGGTTCTTCCAACTCCAATTGAACTTCAAGAGGGGCGAAAAGATACCGTTTTAAATCCAGTCTTTATTGCCGAGGTTCTATCCGATTCCACCCGAAACTATGACCGCAGTGAGAAATTTGCAGCCTATCGAACCATTCCTGGTTTTAAGGAGTATCTGCTTGTTGAGCAGTCCAATATGTATGTGGAACAGCATCTCAAACAAAATTCTAATCAGTGGTTGATGACAGAATATCAAGACCCTGAACAGAGTGTTATTTTAGAGTCGTTGGGCGTTGAGTTGAAGTTAAAAGAATTGTATCAAAACCTTGACTTTTCCTCATAATCATTTCCAGATCCGTAATACCAAGCATCGGCCCAACGTCGGAGTTGATAGCCTTGCTGGGGATTGTCAGACTCACGACTCCATTGCGCGATCGCCCGCCCCAGAGGACTCAGGGCTTGATACCCTCCCAACGCGAGATAGTGACGTAGCCAATTGAGTAACGGGGGAATCCCCACTTGAGGAACCACTTTCGCCACCGTTAGAGGACTGGAAATCGAAGTCCGAAATAGGGCTTGGGATAAACTTCCAAATTGAACGACATCTTGTAAAAAAGGCCGTAACACCTCGTCCCCCGCCCCCTCCATGGCTTGAAAGACATCCCCTAAGAGACGATTGATGGCCTGGTCATCGGATACCCGGTCGTTAGCCCCCACCGTCATGGTTTGTTGGAATAGCCAGGTGACGGAGAGATTGGGTTGATAGGGTTGTAGGAGGGCCAGAGATGGGCGATCGAGACAATCAGCGGTTAGGGCCTCACTGATTCCCGCTGTTAGCCGCTGAAGGTGACGTACCATAGCCCCAAAGCCGCCGAAACTCAGGGGG
The DNA here is from genome assembly GCF_023983615.1 of Phormidium yuhuli AB48. Lineage (GTDB taxonomy): Bacteria > Cyanobacteriota > Cyanobacteriia > Cyanobacteriales > Geitlerinemataceae > Sodalinema > Sodalinema yuhuli. The sequence continues at coordinate 4,582,061 of NZ_CP098611.1, forward strand.
GATTGACTTCCGCTACTGTCGCCAATGGGGAGAAGTCGGGGAAAGGGCGATCGCACGGGGGAGTTGCGATAACTGGGGAACATTCCAAATAAGGCCCGTTTGATGTCGAGTTGATCGAGTTGACATTGTTGATACTCGGGGAGAAGTCGCAGATATTCGTCAAAGAAAAACTCTAAGCTAAAGCGATCGGGATGGGTATCGAGATAGGTAAACAGATAGGTGGTGCGTCCATCTCGGGCCGGGAAGGCTTCCCAGAAATACTGACATTGGTTGAGAATGGGGGTGAAGGAGACGAATAAATCTCCCGTCTCATTTTTAGGATAGCCTTGGGCGCAGGTTCCCACCACCAGACAGACGCTATCAGGCCGTTGCGGACCGCGAATTTGTTGGATAATGGGGGAAAAATGGCCCATTGCATCGAGAAGTAGGCGAGTGGTGAGAACTTGGCCATCTGTGGTCACTCGCACCCCGTCGGGATGAATCTCGGCCCTTTGAAAACTAATCTGTTCCAGGAGGGTTCCCCCAGCAGCGAGAAATTTCTGTTTCAGGATGTCTAGGAGATAGACGGGATCGACGCCGATGTTGAGGATATCCTGGACCCAGATTTCTGGACTTCCGGGAAACGCCACTCGGGCTGGGTTATACTCACTGGCGATCGCCGTCTGCAATTCCTCCGGGGTTAACAATTCCAACTCGACAAAGGTTTGTAGTTCACTACGGGAGATGTTCCATTCTTGGTCACGCCCTTTGAGAACTCCCCGTTCCAAAATGGCTACCCGCCATCCCCGTTGTGCTAAACTCGCCCCCAGGAGGATTCCCAGGGTTGCGCCACAGATGACCACATCCCACTCGCACTCTCCGAGGGGTTGCGGGGATTCCTCAACAACCTGAGGACTGGGGGGAGGGGTTTGGCGCAGTTGACTCCAGCGGCGATCGGCGTTCTGTAAGCCTCGCCAGGGATTACCAGGAATTTGAGTGAGAAGGTCTTGGCTTTGGGACATGGGGGTGGGGGAACTGGGAACTGGTGATGATCACTCTCTTCAGCTTAGGGGAATTTGAGGGACTGACCAGTCCCTTATTGACAAGATATACTAATTAGTACCATAATGAGTCCGGTCTCTTGAGGTGGTTTAAGTCTCTTAGATGCAAACGCCTCTGAGGGTGTGTCAATGTTTGGCTATGGCTGAGCCGTCGGAGATTTGGGAAACTTTATTAAAAATGAGTGGCAATACGTAACAGGGCTTAAGCCAACGGTGAGGTAGAAGGCTTGCTTATGATTAATGACTGATTTTGATGTGTTTATCGAGAAGAGGGCGCGATGCTACAGTACAGCCAGTTAATTGAAGACCAGCGATCGCAGGACGTCCAACGGCTAAAACGGCTGTTGTGGGGCTGTTTGGGGGGGTCGGCGATCGCCCATGGTGTGGTGATCGGCGCTGGGCTATTGACGCGATCGCCCGATCTTCCCCAGGTTCACGCCGATGAACCCCTAGAATTGGTGCTTGTGCAAGAGTTCGCCCTCGCAGCAGTGGACCCTTTAGACTCAACGCCAGACCCAGTTAGCGACAGTTCCCCCCTTGAGGCGAGTCCTCTGGAGGCGGATGTGAATTTCACGCCCGATTTTCCGGCTGAGGTCGCTGATGGGTCAACTCCGGTTGAGAGGAGTCAGGATGTTACGCCAGACCCCCTAGACGAAACTGACCTGACTGAACCGACTTGGGTGGAGGAGTCTCTGGTGAAGGAGTCTATAACGGAAGACCCTCTGGCGCAAGACTCGTTACAGTCGGAGTCCGTCACGGAAGCCGACCCCGAGGATAAGTTGCTAGGGGAAGACTCTCTGGCTGAGGAGTCTCTGGCGCAAGAGTCGGTCGCTGAAGACCCCTTGGCGGTGAACTCGACTGAGACGGGAGAGACTGGGACTGACTCTAGTCTGGCTGATTCTGAGGTTGGGGAAGATGTCCCCCTGGCGGACTCTGGGGAAGGTCAGGATAACCCGTCTGGGGGAACTTCCGTCAACGCCAGCCCGATTACACCGGGGACGATGGCGACGAGACTGTTTAATTCGGGGAGTGAGTCGTTTCAAGGGTCATCCGCAGGGGAGGAGGAGACTCGCGATCGCCCCCAAGCTTTGCGATCGCCTGTAGCCCCCAGTCGCCAAGGTCGGCCCTCTCCTCCCCAAGCCTCCTCTCCCGCTACGTCAGAAACGGGAACGGGAACAGGAGGGGGTTTAGCCTGCGGGGAAGGCTGTGAGGGAACCTATGAAGCGCCTGACTCAGACACAGTGGAACGAAATCCTCTGATTCGCGCCCGTCGCAATGAACGGGGAGAGTTGGAATATGAGTTAATCGAGTCTAGTGGAAGTGACGCCGCTGATCGCGCGGCCTTGGAAACGGCCCGTCAATCTCGGTTTGAGGGCGATCGTGATGAGTTCACGATCCGGGCGCGAGTGGCCCAGAATGAAGAAGAGGCCCAACAATCGCGCGAACGGGTTGAACGACAACGGGAACGGGCCCGACAAGCGGCTGAACCAACTCCCCAACCGGATTCTCAAGAGACGGTGGTTCAGGAGTGGGACAATCCCCCCAGTTCAACGGTGAACTCGGACTGGGAGGAGGAAGTGACCTCGGACCCCTTGGCTAACCCCTTAGTCCAGGAGAACCTTCCCCAGCTAGACGCTACACCCACCTCAGAACCCCTCTATGAAGAACCGGTTTATCAGGAACCCCTCTATGAAGAACCGGTCTATGAGGAACCGGTTTATCAGGAACCCCTCTATGAAGAACCGGTCTATGAAGAACCGGTTTATCAGGAACCCCTCTATGAAGAACCGGTCTATGAAGAACCGATGCAAAAAAAATAGGACCATCCTGACCACCCCTTCAGGAGATGAAGCCTCAGTATCAACGAGTCTGTCAGAGGGTTCATTTTATTCATATTGTTCATTTTCTTGATTGTTCATGCTGCGATCGCCTCTTTTCCTTATTTCTGTACTCAGTCTCAGTTTGGGATTCCCTCAATCCCATCTCGCCCAAGGCGTTGACGAGTCTCCCACCCCTTCCCCCGAGGTGATGGGGGAAACCCGCTGTGAGGGAGAGACGGAGAATGGGGTTTTGCAAGGGCTGGGACGCTGTGACTATGACAACGGCGATCGCTATGAAGGGGGGTTTCGCAACGGCCAACCCCACGGTCAGGGATTGTATGTATTTGCAAATGGCGATCGCTATGAAGGGGAGTTTGACGCGGGTCGTTTTAGCGGGGTAGGAATCTGGGAGTTTGCAGATGGAAGTCGCTATGAGGGGGAGGTCGCGGATAATCAATTCCATGGAAGGGGGCGTTATGTCTCACCCCAGGGCGAGATTTATGAGGGAGATTTCCGAGAGGGGGTTCCTCAAGGTCAGGGACGGTATGAAACCGCTGCTGGAGATGTCTGTGAGGGAGAGGTGGCTGAGGGACAACTCAATGGTCAGGTGGTCTGTGAGTATGGGAATGGAAATCGCTATGAGGGGGAGATGGTCAATGGTCGTCGCCAGGGGGTGGGACGGTATGAATTGGCCAATGGCGATCGCTATCAGGGAGAGTTTGAGGCGGGCCAACCCCACGGGGAAGGGGTTTGGGAGTTTCATGATGGGAGTCGCTATGAGGGTCCCTCGGTGAATGGACGCTTTCAGGGACTGGGAACGTATACGTTTGCAGAGGGGGATGTCTATGAGGGACACTTTGAGGGGGGTCAGATGACTGGGGACGGACAACTGCGATTCGGGAATGGCGATCGCTGTGAGGGAAACTTTCAAGATGGAACCCTTCATGGACAGGTCATCTGCGAGTATGACAATGGTGAACGCTATGAGGGAGAGTTTCGCGATGGAGTGAAACATGGCTTGGGGGTTTATACCCTGGAAGATGGAACTCAAGTTGAGGGTCGTTGGCTTGAAGGGGAATTCCAGGAATGAGGCTTCTGTCCCTCCAGTCTGGGGAATGGCATCTCGTTTTGAGTGAGAATTGAGTTAACGTGGTTGGTTGAGGTGACCCAAAAAATGATGAATTTAAATATCTTGACATCGAGTGGTATTGTTGCCATTCCGTTGCTGATTTTTTCTGTATTATCTCTAGCGTTAATTGCTGAACGCTGCTATTTTTGGATTCAAATTTTGCGACAACAAAACCGAATTATTAAAAAGGTGTTTCGGTTAATCGAATCCGATTGGTATTCGGCAATTAAACTGCTAAAAAATAACCTCAAATTTCCCATGTGTCGAATCTTCCTGGAGGCGTTGGAGTTAGACGACCCAACCATTGAGGAGTTTCAAATTGCTCTAGAAACTGCCGCCCGTGCTGAAGTTCCGGTGTTACGTCGCTTTAATACTGTGTTTGATACCATTGTTGCTGTTGCGCCCTTATTGGGACTCTTGGGAACGGTGTTAGGGTTGATGACCTCCTTTGCCTCCTTGCAGTTAGGAGATGTGACCCAAAGCGACACCATTGGGGTGACGGGGGGGATTAGTGAAGCCCTCGGGTCAACGGTGTTAGGTTTGGTGGTGGCGATTTTTACGCTGCTCTTTTCCAATACGTTTCGGAGTTTTTACCGTCGTCAAATGTCTCTCATTGAAGAATATTCCGGTCGCCTAGAGTTACAATTTAGGAAGTTAAAGACAAAACCCAGTTTATCCATGAAGAATTAGCTGATGTTATCCATAATTTTTTAGCGATATTGAGCCATGAAACTACTTGACGACGACCCAGATATTCCCGCGCAAATCAACATTGTCTCTGCTATTGATGTGATTTTCGCTATTTTAGCCTTCTTTATTATCTCCAGTTTATTTCTCACCCGCAACGAAGGCTTACCGGTTAACTTACCCCAAGCCCAGAGTTCTCAAGTGCAACAGGAGACCCGCATCACCGTCTCTGTGACGGCTGAGGGAGAGATTCGCGTTGATGAGGATGGGGTGACCCTAGAGACCTTACAAGACCAGGTTAGACAACAAATGGCGGCGGCGGACACCAGCTTAGTGGTGTTGAACGCCGATGAAGCGATTCCCCATGGTCAGGCGATCGCCATTATGGATCGCTTACGTCAAATCGAAAACCTGCGCCTGGCCATCGCCACCCAGTCCCACCGTAACCCATCTGAGTAAATGACATCCCCCCTGAGTTACCCGGCCCAATCTCCTCAGATTCACTATTCTCGGGTGTTCTTAGTCACCCTGGCGTTACTGGGCCTCCTGGTGGGGGCGATCGCCCTGTCTTTGGTGAAGGGAACCGTCTCTCTCACCCCCAGCGAACTGACGGATGCGTTACTCCGTCGTGGAGGCCTGACTCAGCAAATTATCATCTGGGAGTTACGCCTCCCCCGTATCGTCGCGGCGGCCTTGGTGGGGAGTTCCTTGGGGTTAGCTGGGGGTCTGATGCAAGGATTATTACGGAATAGTCTCGCCACGCCCTATCTATTGGGGGTGTCCGCTGGGGCGGGGTTGGTGGCGGCCAGTCTGATTGTTTTGGGGGTGAGTGCGGTCTATATCCCGGCGGGGGCCTGGTTTGGGGCGATTGGGGCGGCCCTGTTGGTGTATGGGTTGGCCTGGAGTGGGGGACAAATCGCCATTGATCGCCTGATTCTAGGGGGAGTCGCCCTTAATTCCCTGTTGGGGGCCTTGCAAACCACCCTGATTGTTCTTAGTGATGATAGCCAAATTCAACAGGCCTTTAATTGGTTGGTGGGGAGTCTCAATGGTCGCGGTTGGTCGGAGGTGAACGCCGCCGCCCCCTATTTATTACTGGCGTTGCTGGCGGGCTGTCTGTCGGGACGATTACTCAATTTGTTGAACTTGGGCGATGATATGGCGGTGGGTTTGGGGCTGTCCTTGGGGCGATCGCGTCTCCTCATTGGCGCAACGGCGACCCTCTTGGCGGCGGGGGCGGCGAGTATTGGCGGCTTGATTGGCTTTGTGGGGTTGATTGTTCCCCATGGGGTGCGCCTGTTGGTGGGGTCAGACCATCGTTTGAGTTTACCGCTGTCGGCCCTGGGAGGGGCGATCGTCCTGATTCTCGCCGATTGGTTCGCCCGGTTGGGGGCCATTGAACTCCCGGTTGGGGCGGTGATGGCCCTGATGGGGTCACCGGTCTTTCTCCTGCTTCTCTATCGCCGCCGAGTTTTAAATTAGCTATTGACATTAGCTTTCATTTAGCTTAATAATACTACCTATCAATAACCGAGGAACCATGCGGGGAACCCCAATCCGTCCATCTCAAACTGGTAAGACTATCCCCATCGCCGCTTCTGACCTGACTGGAGGTTATAGCAAACAGGCGATTATTCGGGATATTTCCTTAACCCTCCATGATAGTGAATGGCTAACCCTAATTGGGGCCAACGGATCCGGGAAATCGACGCTGCTGCGCTTGCTGAGTCGTTTGCTTCCCCGTCAACGGGGCCAGGTGTTTCTGGCGGGAGACTCCCTTGATAGACTCTCGAACCAGGCTGTGGCCCAAAAGTTGGCGGTTCAAACTCAGCAACAGCCTTCTGTTCCTGGAGGGATGACCGTTTGGCAATTGGTGGCGATGGGGCGATCGCCTCATCAACCCTGGTGGCAATGGGACAGTAGCCCAGAAGACCGCTATTGGATTGAAAATGCCCTAGAATCGACGGATTTAAGGGATTTTGCTGAGCGTCCCTTGGTTCAGCTATCGGGGGGTGAACGACAACGGGCGTTTCTGGCCCTGGCGTTGGCCCAAAATCCTCAGGTGTTGTTCCTGGATGAACCCACCACCTTTTTGGATGTTCGCTATCAGTTGGAACTGTTGGAGTTACTGAAACGCCTAAATCGCGATCGCCGTCTCGCCATTGTCACCGTTCTCCATGAAATCAACTTAGCCGCCCGCTATAGTCATCGTCTCGCGTTAATCCAACAGGGGCAAATTTTAGAGATTGGCCCCCCCAAAGACGTGTTAACGCCGGAGAGTCTCAAGCAGGTGTTTGATATCGAAGCCTTAATCCTCGATACCCCTGTTGGCTTACAGGTTTGTCCCTTGCGTCCCGCCCATTCTCACTGAAGACTCCCAAAGTCTGCATCTAAGAATCTGGGTGACGTTTTAGACGTTTGTTGAGAAAAATTATGAATACCCTGAAATGTCCCGTCCTTTTGACTTGCAGCTTATTAGGAATTATTTTAGTTAATGGCTCGAACGCCCAGGCCAGCCATCCTAAAACTCTTGTCAAATCCCTCGATCGTGTGGACCCGGTTCCCCTAACCAAAGAGCGATCGCCCCTTCCTCCCCCCCCAGTCCTGGAGGATGTCCCGCCACAAAACAAACAGGCCCGTCCTCCAGAAGAAGATGAGGAAGAGGACGACGACGACGTTGTCGAAATCACCATCACCGCCACGCGAACCCGTCGTCCCGTACAAACCACTCCCTTGGCCATTGATGTCATCGATGGAAATCGCATCGAACGCGAATCCATCCAAGACATTCGCGATCTCGTCCGCTACACCCCCGGAATTTCCGTGCGGGACAGTTTCCGCTATGGCTTACAAGACTTTAATATTCGGGGATTAGAGGGAAATCGCGTCCTCTTACAAGCCGATGGAATCCGACTTCCTAACCGCTTCCAATTTGGCTTTTTCCAACTCGGTCGAGATTATCTAGATCTCGACAGCGTCAGCCGCGCCGAAATCGTCCGTGGTCCCGCATCGGCTCTGTATGGAAGTGACGCCTTGGGGGGTGTGGTCAGTTTTATCACCCCCACTCCCGGTGAACTCCTGGATATTTTGGGAGAAGACCAGTACAGTCAAATTTCTTTGGGTGGAGATAGCGTCAACCAAGGGGGACGGGCGAATCTGCAATATGCAGGTCGATCAGGGAATGTCGAGTATTCACTCAACTATACTCGTCGCGATAGCCTGGGAACCCGTATCAATAACAATTCCAACCTCATCGACCCTCAAGCCAACACCCGCAACAACATTCTGGGACAGTTGGTTTATAACCTCAACGAACACAGTCATATCCGCCTTTTGGGGGAATTGTTCGATAACCGTCGTGACACCACCGCAACGGCGGAAAACCTCGCCCTCTATGGAATTGAAACCACCCAAAGTTTCACGGAAGACGTGGATACCCAACGGGTTCGAGGGATATTAGCCTATCGCTATGATGACCCCGATGCTGAAGGCTGGCTACAGGGGGTGCAGGTTCGTTTCTATGTCCAAGACTCACAGATTGAGGAACAGACTCGGGAACGGCGGTTGTTGGTCGACCAACGGACTCGGGAATCGACCCCAGTTCAACGGGACACTCGCAATGAATTTATTGATCGCGTCTGGGGGGGCGATGTTCAACTCCAAAGCAATTTCACCACGGGAACCGCGACCCACCAACTGACCTATGGATTCGATATTTCTTCAACTCGTAATGAACGACCGCGCGATCGCACTCAGTTAAACCTCGTCACGGGGGAACGAACTCGGGTCATTCCTCCAGACACCTTTCCCACCAAGGACTTCCCCGATACGGACACCTTTCGCTTAGGGTTGTATGTGCAAAATGAAATCACGTTTGGCGAGAGTGGCTGGAGTCTGATTCCTGGGTTGCGCTATGACTACTACAGCCTCAATCCAGCGGACGACCCGATTTTCGCCCAAAGTGGTTCCGAAGCGGTAGACTTCTCGGATGATGCGTTGAGTCCGAGTCTGGCCATTGGCTATCAACCTAGCCCCAATCTTTTTCTCTATGGTCGCTACTCTCGTGGCTTTCGCGCCCCACTCTACAGTGAAATTAATAGCGGCTTTAGTAACCTAAGTTCCGGCTTTTTCCGCTACCGCACTATTTCTAACCCAGATTTAGAAGCGGAAACGAGCAATAGCTTTGAGTTGGGACTTCGGGCTGGGGGCGATCGCTTTAACTTGGGGTTAACGGGGTTTTATAATAGCTTTGATAATTTCATTGAATCTTTTGCCAGCGTAGGCATTGAACGGGGTCCTGATAACATTCCCATTAACGTCTTCCAGACCCAAAATGTCGCCGAAGCCCGTACCTATGGTTTAGAAGCCTCTGGTGAATATCGCTTTAGTCCTGGATCAGATGGCTTAAGCGCCTTCACACGCCTAGCTTTCACCGTGGGAGATAATCAAACGGATAATGTTCCCCTAGAAACAGTTCCACCCTTTACGGCGTTACTGGGCGTTCGCTATCAGGGTGACGATGACCGCTGGGGACTGCAAACCGTGGCGACCTATGTGGGACGGGCCCGCACCGATAGTCCCAGTCCTGATTTCACCTTTATTGTCCCAGATTCTTATATTCTGGTGGATGTGTTGGGCTATGTTCGGTTTACCCCGAATTTGACCTTAAATGTAGGGGTATTTAATCTGTTTGATGAGGAGTATCAGATTTACAGCGATGTCCGCCAGTTAAATCGCAATGAAAGTCGAGATTTACAGATTTTTGACCGCCTCACTCAACCGGGGCGAAACATCAGTGCATCATTCGTTTGGAGGTTTTAGTATGTTTGGTTTTTTGAGACGGTCTTTAGGCTTGACATGGCTGATTGTTGGCTGTTTGGGAGTTGCTTTAGTGGGGTGTTCTACGGAGGATGTTCCACAAGTGTTAGATAATCCAACTGAGCCAGACTTGAGTCAAGCCTTTCCATCCTCAGTGGAACGGGTGGTGGCGTTGACATCCCTTGCTTCGGACATTCTCTTGGAGTTAGATGAGGGGAAATTGGTCGGAGTCCCGGAGAATCAACTACTCAAAAATGACCCAAGAGCGGCTGATATTGTTCAGATTGGTTTAGGTCAAAATCCTAATTTAGAAACCTTGATTGACCAGCAGCCTGATTTGGTGATTGGGGCAGCGGGAATGCAGGGGCAAATTTTGGCACGTTTGGAAGAATTGGGGATTGAGGTATTAGGGTATGAGTTGAATAGTTTAGAGGATTTAGAGCAATTAACTCGCGAGATTTCCGAAAAAATTGGGGCGAATCCTGAGGTGCTTTTAAGTCGGTATCAGGGGTTTATTCCTGAGGAGTTTTCGGGGTCTTCTGGAGCAGTCCTCTTATTGGTGGGATCGCAGCCAGTGGTCTCTCCCAATCGGGAGAGTTGGGCGGGGGATGTGTTGGCGAATTTGGGACTCAATAATCTTTCAGCACAATGGCAGGGTCAAAGTCCATTTCGGGGCTATGTGACGCTCTCGCCTGAGAAAATTGTTGACGCGAATCCTGAGTCTATTCTCGTGATTGCAACGCCTGGGGATGATGATCCGTTGAGGAGTTTTGAGGCGTTAGGGTTTTGGGATAGTTTGAAGGCGGTTCGGGAGGATCGGGTGTATCTGTTTGATTATTATGGTCTGGTGAATCCTGGGAGTTTAGCTCAAATTGAAGCCACCTATCAGCAGTTAACGGAGGTTTTGGGGGAATAGGAGTTGACTGGGGGGGCGATCGCACGACTCCCCCAGTCTTGTTTGAGGGATGGATGTCCTGACATCCCATTGTCATCAACTGGCGACGGGTTGCGGTGGGAGATCTTCGCTGTCGTCCTCTCCTGAGTCATCGCGAAGTGTGAAGTAATGGTAGAGGTTGGCGATCGCAAAGGGGGAGGCGTCCTTGAGATGTTGAGGGATGAGGGTTCGATGGCCTTCTTTCTGGGCGCGACTAGAAATATGGTTAATACAATCATCCCGTAACTTGGGTTGCAGGGTCAGCCGAATCTGGTCACAGAGGGCGAGGGGATGAGATTTTTGCTTAAAGTTTTTTAAAGTTGAAATCATACCACAGATTCAGACGACTGTTGGGAAGGATTGAGGGACGTCAGCTATTGGGGGGAGTCATCTGAAGCCAGCCGAAAAGGCGATCGCAGGTCAGGGTTAGGGACAGTTTTAATCTCTTGCAGGAGCATCGTATGAAGCCGCCACCGAAAGGTCATCATCACGCCGTCTATCACAAACCCTTAGGGACTGTTCAAGACATGATGAATGGTCTCAACAAGTTTCTGCAAAAAGTCAACAGCCTCCAAGACCAACTCCTCATTAATCTGCCAGCGTGTACCAATTTCATAGGTCGGATTGATATCCGCCTCATGCGCTATCTTATTCCGTCGTTCCACAATTAAACTGAGTTGCTTCTTAATCTCTTGATGAGGCCGTCCCCAAGAATTGCCAACATCTTGCCATAACGGTTTATTAGAAATCAAGCGAATGGCCTCAGCAATCTTATCAGGATGCTGAAAACTCTGATAACCAAGACGTTGGCGAATTTCTAATTCTAGCCATACACTATCCTGTAGCCGCTTGCTCATCGCTTGAGAAATATGAGGAAGTAACTCCCCTAGACGATAAGACCCTTCTAAAAATTCTTCACCTTGACTGACGCGAATTTCATCCTCCAGCCAATCCTCAATCGTTAATAGAGTTAGCCGCTCCTGTTTCACCTCCCCCAAGGGAACTTGAAACCGAGCAAAACCAGAGCGAGAACTGTTGCGGGATGGAGGAGGTTCAGCACGTTGACCTCGATAAATTTCCAACATTGCCAAGGTCACCACTTCATGGACATAGTAATCTAACGCACTCACCGCCAACACGAGCGCAGATCTCAACATATCTGAGAGATCTAAAACCTGAGTCGACTGTGCTTTCAGTGAATCATGAAGTGCAATCAGATCCCGAACACGACTGAGACTAATGTGGAACTGCTCAAGCGCTGACTGCATACGCCTCGGACGTCAGTTGAATCACTTTATCCGCCAAAGCTGAAAACACCTGTCGGAACTCCTCCTGTTTTCTCTGGTTTAGCTCTAAGACCTTTCCCCGTTGCTTCAACTGCTCTGGTGTTAAAGCATAAACTGGAGTGCGATGCTTTTGAGCTAAGGCAATTAAGCTATTAAAATTAGCGATTTTTGTTAGGCAAAAGCTTTCTGCAATGCCCGCTTCCTGATAAGCTCTATCCGGCAGCATGATACCCTGCTGCTTGAAGGCTGGAGCAATTTTTAGGGCCACATCTTCCTCAATACGACTAATCCACTTTTCAAATGCCTTAGTTTCTTTACCTCTGATAATTCGATAATTCTGAACAATAATTCCTAAACATTTTAAATTAACCTCAGGAAAGGGATATGTCGCTTCTTTCAAAATAGAAAGTGAGCTGGCTTTCTTAGCCCAAGCCACCCATTGTGGAATCACTTTGGCTAAAGAGTCAATTGCCATAACTGAAAAGAAATTCGCCGTGGTTGGGACAATAAAAAAGTCACTAATTGTTAATAAGTTTTGGTTAATAGAACCCAAGCTAGAACTCATATCAATCAAAACATAATCCGCCTGAAACCTCTGGGCGGTTTTATCCAATAGATAGTTCATCGCTCCAGGGATATTTCTGAGTGCTTGAACCGAACCACTTAATTGTTGGGCAATTCCCAGAGTTACTTCATATTCAGCCAGACCCACATGACCCGGAAGCAGAAATAAATTGTCCTGACCTTCAACGGGGATACAGTCAACGGGTTCAATGAGTTTAGGCTGTGACTCAAAGGCAGGTGCAAGACTCGTTTTGAGATTCGACTGAGTTTGATAAATCTTGGCAATGCGATTCATCTCATCCTCAGTTTCCTCTCGCAGAACCATTCCTGTTAGATTACACTGTGGGTCGGCATCCACCAGAATAACTCGCTTTCCTTTAGAGGCAAGCATCCAGCCCAAGTTGAAGGTTGTTGTAGTTTTACTAACACCACCTTTATGATTAAAAAGTGCTATTTTTTGAGCCATAGTTCATCAGTTCGCTTGAGACAAATTGTGAATTTAAACTATAAAATAGGCGAACCTACCCCCTCCCAGGAGGGGATTTTTCGCCCCTACAATTTGGTGTCTAATGCAACAAATTACACCCCACTTCTCCTCGTGACTTGGCTCCAGCCGAGTCATGTCTTTGGGGAGGCTCTGCCTCCCGAGTAGGCGGCAGAGCCGCCGGAGTGCGTGTCACGGCTTCAGCCATGACACGAGGAGGAGGATAAAACTAAAGGGGCAAGCAATGCTCACCCCAGTCTAGCACTTACCCCTTCGCGACCGCTTTCACCTTCCCCTCAAGGGAAAGCTGAGCCGGGGAGTGGTGTGGACCCCTCATAGAGGATCGGTTCACGCTGGGGTTGGAAGACGAGGATGGAGCGATCGCTCGGATCGACAAGCCATCTCATTTGACTCCCATACTAAAGACAATGGAGAAGCTTTCCGGCGACGCGGTTGGGACTTTGCTGAGGGGAGAGGATTTCAATCACCCAGTCTGGCGCTTGTTGGACATCATCAACGGGTTCACCCGACGCATCGAAAACAATCCGTTCCCAGGAAAACACCGCGATATCCGGAACGAGGGAGCGATCGCCAAAGGTGCAACGCAGTTCAAAAAAAGCATAGGTCAGTTGAGCGTCCTTAGCCAGGGCGTTAATCCCTTGCAGGAGCTTCGTCTGAAGCCGCGAATGACGCGCCTTTGGCATGGGTTTTTGTATGATTTATCCGTTGATATATTCGCTTTCTGGTTGAGTTGGCGGTAAGTTCAAGAACCCCTTAAGACTGAGCGACTGCTGTTGGCTTTCCGATGTGCTAGATCTGTTTGCAGCGGGTTTAACCGCCGGAGAAATTTTAGAAGAAATGCCAGATCTTGAACCAGATGACCTCAAAGCATCGCTTCTCTATGCCTCAGGAAAACTGAATCACCCAGCAACAAAATCATGGAGTTGGTGCGTTGCGGCAGCTTCTACATTGTCCTCTTAAGTTCCCATAGATTTGGGCTGCAACACACCCTACCGTTTGCAGATAAGCATCAAAATCTGGCTGCCCTAATGGTGTCATGAAGACACCCGTTCAGGATTCTAATCCCCAATCCGTAACTCAAATCCGGGCAACACCCCCTCTCCTGAAACATCCGCTGGCAAATCTCGCACCTCTACCGCCTCCTGAAGACGGTAAATTTCTACCTGTTGCTGCTGCGGATTAATCAGCCATCCCAACCGCACCCCCACCTCCTGATATTCCCGCATCTTAGCTCGCAACATCTCCCAAGAATCCGTCGCTGAGCGCAATTCAATTAGGAAATCTGGGACAATGGGGGGAAATTTGCGGCGCTCCTCGGGCGTTAACCTTAAGTAACGCTCCCGTTGAACCCAAGCCACATCAGGAGAGCGACTGGCCCCATTGGGAAGACGAAAAATGGTCGAGGAACTAAACACATACCCCAATCCCGTTTGACGGTTCCAGATGACCAAATCAGCAATGAACTCAGCTTCTCGGTTGCCACTATCTCCACCCACAGGAGGCATAATAATTAAGTCTCCTTGGGGCGATCGCTCAAACCGCAGTTCATCATGATTACAACAGAGTTGATAAAACTGCTCATCGGTGAACTCAACCCGATCCAACTTTAACTGTAACGGTTTCATTCGTTCTTCCCATCCCCTAAAAACAACTCCATCGGACGGGGATTCACCACCTCCGTCTCCTCAACCACCTCCACCGACTCAACGGTTTCCACGGGGATGTCCCCATAAGCCTCCATCCCCACACAAGAACAGACCAAATTGCGATCGCCAAACGCCGCATCAATCCGGCCCACCGGAACCCAAAACTTGGCCTCCCGACACCAAGCACGGGGATACGCCGCCTGTTCCCGAGAATAAGGACGCTCCCACTCCCCAGACAACAACGACTCCGCCGTGTGGGGGGCATTCTTGAGCAGATTATTCTCCTCATCCACCTCACCCCACTCAATCGCCTCGACTTCCCCACGAATGGCAATCATCGCCTCACAGAAGCGGTCAATCTCCGCCAACGACTCACTCTCCGTCGGTTCCACCATCATCGTCCCCGCCACGGGCCAAGACATCGTCGGCGCATGAAAGCCATAATCCATCAACCGCTTCGCCACATCTTCCACCGTCACCCCCGCCGACTTGCGCAGAGGACGCAAATCCAAAATACATTCATGGGCCACCCGTCCCGACTTGCCCTTATATAACACCGGATACACCCCATCCAAACGCGCTGCCAGATAATTGGCATGGAGAATCGCCAACGTCGTCGCCTCCGTCAGTCCCCGGGCCCCCATCATGGCAATATACATCCAAGAAATGGGCAAAATACTAGCACTCCCCCAAGGGGCCGCCGAAATCGCCCCAATTCCCTGAGGCTGAGGCTGAGACTGGGGAGATACCAGGGAATGACCCGGTAAAAAGGGCAACAGATGAGCCGCCACCCCAATCGGTCCCATTCCCGGCCCCCCGCCGCCATGGGGAATACAGAAGGTTTTATGGAGATTCAGGTGACAAACATCTGCGCCAAAATCCCCCGGACGACATAACCCCACCTGAGCGTTGAGATTGGCCCCATCCAGATACACCTGGCCGCCAAACTCATGAACCATCTCACAGACTTCGACAATACTCTCCTCAAACACCCCATGAGTTGAAGGATAGGTGACCATAATCGCCGCCAACTCAGCCGCGTGTTTCTCAGCCTTGCGCCGTAAATCCTCCAAGTCAATGTTTCCCGACTCATCACAGGCGATCGCCACCACCCTCATCCCACACATCACCGCACTCGCCGGATTGGTTCCATGGGCCGATTGGGGAATCAGACAAACCCGCCGTTGTCCCTCACCTCGCTGGCGATGATAGGCCCGAATCACCTGTAACCCAGCATATTCCCCCTGAGAACCGGCATTGGGTTGCAACGAAACTCCCGCAAACCCGGTAATCTCTCCCAGCCAAGCCTCCAACTGCCGAAACAGCAACTGATAGCCCTGAGTCTGGGATTTCGGCGCAAAGGGGTGAATCTTCGCAAACTCCGGCCAAGTCACCGGCAGCATTTCCGCCGTGGCATTGAGCTTCATCGTACAAGACCCCAAGGGAATCATCGAGGTCGTCAGGGACAAATCCTTGCCCTGAAGACGATGGACATAGCGCAAAAACTCCGTCTCCGAGTGATAGCGATTAAACACCGCCTGCGTCAGATACTCACTCTGGCGGGCCAGAGACGATCCTCCAATCCCATAGGGCGACTGCGCCAGCCGCTCTCGTATCTGCTCTAGGGTAAACGGTAACTCCAGAGAATCGGCAAAAATCTGCCATAAATCCAGTAAATCCGCATCCGTGGTGGTCTCATCCAGACTAATCCCCACCTCCGTCTCACTCACCCGACGCAGATTAATCCCCTGGGCCGCCGCACGGTCAATGATGCGTCGCGCCGACCCCACCTGCACCGTCAGCGTATCAAATAAGGGTCCCTCTCCCAGCCGAAACTTAAGCCGTTTCAGGCCTTCGGCTAACATTACCGCTCGCTGGTGAATCCCCTGGGCAATACGACGCAGCCCCACCGGACCATGATAGACCGCATACATCGACGCCATCACCGCCAGTAACACCTGAGCCGTACAGATATTACTGGTGGCTTTATCACGACGAATATGCTGTTCGCGGGTTTGCAACGCCAGTCGCAGGGCCGGTTGACCGCTACTATCCTTGGACACGCCCACCAAACGCCCCGGTAACTTGCGCTGATAGGTGTCCTTGGTCGCAAAATAAGCCGCATGAGGTCCCCCATACCCCAGAGGAACCCCAAACCGTTGACTACTGCCCACAGCAATATCGGCCCCAAACTCTCCCGGCGGTGTTAACAGGGTCAAACTGAGTAAATCTGCCGCCACTGTAACTAGGGCCTTCTGCTGATGTGCCGCTTCAATAAACTGGCGATAATCACAGACCCCCCCCTTGGTGGTCGGATACTGCAATAACGCCCCAAAAATGGGGGTTTGGAAGTCAAAGGACTGCCAATCTGCCACGATGACCTCAATCCCCAAGGGTTCTGCGCGAGTTTGTACGACTTCAATGGTCTGAGGATGACAGTCAGCGGCCACAAAATAGGTATTACACTTCCCCTTCGACGCGCCCCAACTCAAACTCATCGCTTCCGCCGCCGCCGTGGCTTCATCCAGGAGGGAGGCGTTAGCAATGTCTAACCCCGTCAAGTCAATCACCAGGGTTTGGAAATTGAGGAGAGCTTCCAAACGTCCCTGAGCGATTTCTGCTTGATAGGGAGTGTAGGCGGTGTACCAACCGGGATTTTCGAGGATATTGCGCTGAATCACCGGCGGCGTGATGCAATCATGATAGCCCAGGCCCAGAAAAGAGCGAAAGACTTGGTTCTGTTGGGCGATCGCCCGCAGCTTCTGCAAGGCCGCCGCTTCCGTTAGAGGTTGAGGCAGATTCAGAGGCTGTTTAAGGCGAATTGGCTCGGGGATGATATCGTCAATCAGTTGCCCCAGACTCCCATAACCCAACTCAGACAGCATCTGGGCAATCTCACCAGCCGTTGAACCATTATGACGCCGAGCAAAGTCAAACTCCCCTTGAGAGGATACCTCAGGGGCAGCGGTTCTCGATGGACCCGAACTGGGCTGTTGGGGGTCGGGAGTGATGTTCAAATCCAGCATGATATCTCGTCGAAACAATGAGCAAATTCGCCATAACAGCGAAGGGAGGCGGTAAATCGAGCTGTGACTCTGGATGCTAGTGTAGTGAATCTTTAGCAATCCTGAAGAGATTTCATCATGACTTCTCCATTTTCCTTGTCACCGATCTATAATAAATTAAATAATTCTTAATAAATTGTCGGTCTTAACCCATCCCCCGTTAGCCGAGTTCCCCCCACAACTGAGTCTGCCTCGCCTCAACCCCTTGATCTAGATAGGGTTCACCCCTCTGGGGAATCCCCAACCTAGCGTTACCTGACCCGTTGTTTTTGTTTCCCGTGAAACCCTTGAGTTACGACATCGACCACAACCAACGCACCAACCCCGACTCCAGCGTTCCCCCAACGCCCGAGGAGTCTCCTCCCGCCGCTTCCCCTGCGGAGTTTCCCCCAGAATCTGAACCTCCGAAAGCGGGGGGAGTCAATTGGAAATCCATCCTGATCGGAGTGGGTCTGGGCATTGTTTTAGCAGGAATTGGCGGACGCATCTTTGCCGAATCCTCCTCGGACACCCCAGTTGCTGACACTGAGGAACGGGAAGCCAATCCCAGTCAAACGGTCACTGCTGTCACCGTCGGGCAACAAGCGGTCAATCGGACTCTCAATGCCAGTGGAACCGTTCAAGCCTACGATTTACTCCCCATTCTCCCCCGAGCTACCGGCCTACAAATTGTTGATGTGCGCGTCCGGGAAGGGGATTTGGTCGGCGCTGGAGAAATCCTCGCGGTTCTCGATGACTCGGTGCTTCAGTCCCAACTCTCCGGGGCCCTATCCCAAATCGACTCCGCTCGTTCATCAGTGGGTGCGGCCGAAGCCGATATTTCTCAAGCCCAATCGGCTCGTAGCCAAGCTCAAGCCGACCTAGAACGCGCTCGAACAGGGGTTCGCCAAGCCGAAAGCCGTGTCGCCCAAGCGGAAGCCAGCCTCACCCGCAACCGGGCCCGTGTTAGCCAAGCTCGAGCTAACTTAGAACAGTCAGAACGGGAATATCAGCGCTCTCAGCAATTGGCCAATCAAGGGGCCATCAGTCAACAGGAAGCGGAACTCCGAGAACGGGATGTGCGCACCGCTCGTGAAGAGGTCAACCAAGCGGTGGAAGATGTGCGAGTGGCAGAGGCGGAGTTGGAAAGCGCCCGCGCTGATGTCCTCAACGCTCAGGCCAATGTGCAAAGTTCCCAAGCGACTCTAGACAGTAGCCTGGCGGGAATTGAAGCTGCTCAAGCCGGGGTCGCCAATGCCCAAGCTGGGGTACAGAATCAAGATGCCGTGGTACAGGAGTTAGAAACTCGCCTCAATCAAACCTTAGTGGTTGCCCCTCAGGGGGGGATTGTTGCTGAACGTCAGGCACGGGTGGGAGATGTCAGTGGGACGAATCCCCTCTTTACTCTAATTGCTCAAGGACAGTTGGAGTTGCAGTTACAGGTTCCCGAAACCCAACTCCCTCTAATTCGTCCCGGCGCTCCGGTGCAGGTTCGCTCCGATGCTGACTCTCGCATCAATGTCCAGGGACGAGTTCGAGAAATCCTGCCTACCATAAATCCAGAGACTCGTCAAGCCACGGTGGTGGTGGATTTACCCAATGACGAGATTTTACGCCCCGGGATGTTCCTAGCCGGAGAAATTGTCACGGAAACCCGAGACGGCTTAACCATCCCCTCCGCGGCGGTATTGCCCCAACCCGACGGCAGCGCCCAAGTCTTCCGCCTCAACCCCGATGATACCGTCACCGCCACCCGCATTGAGTTAGGAGAGGTGGTGGAGGCTCAAGACGAGTCTGGAGAGTCCCAGGTGGAAGTGCTCAGCGGCTTAGAGATGGGCGATCGCATTGTCGTCTCCGGCGCCGGATTCCTCAACGACGGCGATCGCGTCCGAGTCGTCGACTAACCCCCTATTCCCCGAAGAGGGCGCACCACAAGGGTAAGCCCCCCTATTGCCTGTTGCCTACTGCCTACTGCCTTCTTTATGAGCTTCTCAACCTGGTCTGTCAAACGCCCTGTCCCCACTCTCGTCTTATTCATCATTTTGACGTTTGTGGGCATCACCTCCTTCTTCCAATTGGGGATTGATAACACCCCCAATATCGATGTCCCAGTAGTACAAATCACCGTCAGCCAACCGGGCGCCGGCCCCTCGGAGTTAGAATCCCAGGTGACACAGCCAATTGAAGATGCGGTAGCTGGCTTAGGGAATATCGATGAGTTGCAATCAACGGTCAATGATGGGGTATCCGTCACCACCATCAACTTCGTCTTGGGAACCGACACGGATCGCGCCACCAATGATGTGCGCAATGCGGTCTCACAAATCCGCCAGGAACTCCCCCAAGACATCAACGAACCGATTGTAGAGCGGCTGGAGTTTGCCGGGGGGGCGATTATGGGCTATGCCGTCCGTTCTAACCAACGCAGCATTGAGGACCTCAGCCAACTGGTCGATCGCCAAATTAGTAGTGCTTTATTACAGGTTCCGGGGGTGGCCCAAATTAACCGAACCGGGGGAGTTGACCGAGAAATTCGCGTGCAACTGAACCCGCAACGACTCAAGGCCCTGGGCATTACAGCGACCCAGGTGAATGACCAGATTCGCGCCCTCAATCTTAACCTCTCTGGGGGGCGCTCGGAAGCCGGCGGCCTGGAACAAAGTATTCGCACCCTCGGAAGCGCCCCCACGGTCAACGACCTACAACGCTATCGCATTCTCCTCCCCAATGGTGAGTCGGTTCCCTTGTCCAGTTTAGGAACCGTTGAGGACAGTTTCGGCGATCGCCGTCAACAGGCGCAACTCATCACCCATGAGGGAACTGAGGAAGTGGTGTCTTTTCAGGTGTTACGGAGTAGTGGGTCCAGTGTCGTCCCCGTAGAAGAGGGGGTGCGGGAACGAGTCGCGGAGTTGGAAAATGGCCTTCTCCCCGAGGATATTGAGTTTCAACTCCTGTTTACCCGCGCCAACGAGATTCGCGATTCCTACCAAGCCTCCATTGATGCCTTAATCTTTGGCTGCATCCTCACTACTCTCACCGTGGGTTTGTTCCTACGGGATTGGCGGGCTACCTTAATCACAGGGGTCGCATTGCCCCTGTCGATTGTGCCCACCTTCATGGTGATGCAACTGTTGGACTACACCCTCAATGGCATGACCCTGTTGGCCTTGTCCCTAGCGGTGGGGAACCTGGTGGATGATGCCATCTGTATGATTGAGAACATCGATACCCATTTGAGTATGGGTAAACGTCCCTTTCAGGCGGCCTTAGATGCTGCGAACGAGATTGGTTTGGCGGTGGTGGCCACAACGGCGACCATTGTGGCGGTATTCCTCCCAGTGGCGTTTATGGGGGGGATTCCCGGACAATTTTTTCAACCGTTTGGGGTAACCGTGGCGGTCTCGACCATGTTCTCGACCCTGGTTGCCACCACCATGACCCCGATGTTATCGGCTTACTTGCTCAAACCCAAGCCCCAAGCTCAGGAAACCTCTAATCTCCTCAACCCCTCCCCCAAGCCGGGGCCCTATCGGCGTGTGTTGACCTGGGCCCTCCGCAATCGTGTCACCACCCTCTTGATTGCGATCGCCTTCTTTATTGGCAGCTTGCAACTGATTCCCTATATCCCCCAGGGGTTATTTACCGATGGCGACCAAGGGATTAGTACCATCAATGTGGAACTCGCTCCTGGAGCCAGGTTACGGGATACCCTCGCCGTGAGCGATCGCCTCAGTGCGGTCTTACTCGACCATCCGGCCACCGAGAATGTCTTTGTCTCCGCCGGAAGTGGGGGGGCGACGGGGTCTGTCAATCGAGCCACGGTACGCGCCATTCTCAAACCCACTGACGAGCGGGATGTGAATCAACAGCAGTTTGAACAGGAGATTCGCCCTCGATTGGCTGAGATTCCTGGAGCACGCTTGAGCTTCCAGTCGGCCGGGGCGGGTGGGGGTGGAAAAGACCTCTCCATCGTCCTCAATAGTGATAACCCCGAGGTGCTGTTAGAGACGGCGACGGCCTTAGAACAGCAAATGCGGGGCGTTCCAGGTTTAGTGGAAATTGCCTCTAGTGCGAGTTTGGTACAGCCGGAATTATTAATTCAACCGGATCTGGAACGAGCGGGTGATTTGGGGGTATCGGTTCAGGCGATCGCCCGTACCGCCAATCTCGCAACCCTAGGGGATGTGGAAGCCAACCTAGCCAAATTTGACCTCCCCGACCGACAAATTGTCATCCGCGT
This sequence comes from Phormidium yuhuli AB48, assembly GCF_023983615.1. GTDB lineage: Bacteria > Cyanobacteriota > Cyanobacteriia > Cyanobacteriales > Geitlerinemataceae > Sodalinema > Sodalinema yuhuli. The sequence goes on from NZ_CP098611.1 coordinate 4,603,774, forward strand.
GCAAATTGCCGAGGAATATCGTAATAACCTGCGAACCCTGCGGAATCTAGAAGTTCCCAATCAATCGGGAGCCTTAGTGCCCCTCTCCTCAGTGGCACAGATTCGTCTGGGGAGCGGGCCAGCCCAAATCGACCGGTATGACCGCTCCCGTCAGATTGCCGTAGAAGCGAACCTGGAAGGAATTTCCCTCGGGGATGCCCTGTCAGCAGTACGGGAACTACCAGCGATGAATCCACTCCCACCAGGGGTGTTTGAAGAACCCTCTGGAGATGCCCGGATTATGGTTGATATTTTCACCCGTTTTTTAAGTGCTTTAGCATTTGCAATTCTCTGCATCTATGCCATTTTAGTGCTTTTGTATAACAATTTCCTCTATCCTCTCACCATTTTAGTCGCACTCCCTTTATCGATTGGTGGAGCCTTATTGGCACTATTGATCACGCAAAAAGAATTGGGACTTTTTGCCCTCATTGGGATTGTTTTGCTGATGGGGTTAGTCACCAAAAATGCTATTTTGTTAGTGGATTGTACCCTGGCGAATCAAGAGCAAGAGATTCCCCAATTTAAGGCCGTAGTAGAAGCTGGGGTGTCCCGGCTGCGTCCGATTTTCATGACGGCGATTTCCACGGTGGCGGGGATGATGCCGATTGCCCTGGAGTTAGGGGCTGGGGGCGAAGTCCGCTCCCCCATGGCGATCGCGGTGATTGGCGGCTTCTCCACCTCCACCATGTTGACCTTGTTAGTGGTTCCGGTGTTGTTTACCTATGTGGATAATTTCAATCGGGCCTGTCAGGAGACGTTGAGCGACGGTTTTCAGGGCTTTAGACTGCCGAATCTGTTGGGGCGATCGTAATAGATACCGTCAACAAAGGGGGCGATCGATATGATCGCCCCCTCACCGTTAGATATCCGTGAGTTCTAGAAACGACTAGAAACTAAATGTTGTCCGGACGACCCCAATTAGAGCATCATCATTATTCGCATTGTGATTGGGTGCTGTCAGCCAAATTAAACCTGGTGTAATCGTCAAGTTTTCACTCACCTGAAGGGAGTAAAAGGCTTCGACATGAAGCGACGTATCCTGGTCACTTCGGACGATACGGTCCCCAACCGGCTGCCGGAGGCCGGAACGATTTCCCGTGATTTTGGGTTCCTGTCCCACAATAATCCCAGCCAGATTTCCAGGGAGAAGTAGATCTGGGAACGCCAGAGTAACCGCCCAATTCCAACTCTCTAGGGTCCCCCGATTAACCAGTCCGTCCAACGTGGAGAGGGTTTGAGTATTGACATAACCCACCCAGCCCCCGAGGGCAAAGTTATCCGAGACTTGGAATGACCCTTGGAAGCCATAGGCGTTACTCACCGTCGGAATCAAACCACCGCTGGCTGAGCGAAGGTTATTGAGAATACTGCCTGTATTTACCTCCTGATTATAGGCATTGACGTAGGTCAGGGCGAACTCAGCGCGATCGCTCGGCGTAAACGTCAACTGGGCCATGGCCCCATAAGGACCATTAAACAACCCGGCCCCCCGACTGGGGTTACCGCTCTCCCCAGCAAAGTAACCCGCACTCAGGGAAACGGCATCACTCAAGGGATATTCCACCCCAATCCCAGACCCTTCCATGAGATAATAGATAGGCGCACGGGTTCCAAAACGAGACAGGGCCCCACTGCCACCATCCCCATCAAAAAAGGGATTTACCGTCGACGCGAAGTCATCCGCCGCCCCTTCATTAGCCGCAAGCACCACATTGGCATTTCCTAGGGGGAATTGATACACCAAGGCATCCACTTCCACGGCACCCTCACTATCATCGGAGAAGAATAAATCCCCTTCACGATAGCCCGTCGCCACATCGGAGAAAGCGGGGATATTGCTGCTTTGCAAACGAGTCATCAGCAAATCCCGGCCCGTGAAGCTGGTATGGAACTCTAAACGGTTACGGTAGCCAAAGGAGGGGATATGGTCGATATCCTCCCCAAAAATGTTATCGCCAGTCGCGATGCCATAGAGGGCAAAAATCGCTTCCCCTTGTAACTGGGTGGTGGTGGAGAACTGATTCGCCTCCAACTGGGAAGTCCGGGCTTCTAACCGGTCAACCCGTCCTCTGAGGCTGGACAACTCCGCCGCAAACTCTTCTTGCAAGCGACGGATGGTAGCTAAGTCTCCGGGGTCAATTCCCTCTCCTCCATCCACTAGGGCGATAATCTGATCCAAACAGGCATTTAACCCCGCCGCGAACTCAAAACGAGTCATGAAGTTATTGCCGCGAAAGGTTCCGTCAGGATACCCAGCAATACAGCCATAACGTTCAACGAGGGATTGTAAGGCCTGAAATGCCCAATCCGTCGGTTGGACATCGGACAGTTGCGACACTGAAGTGACTTGTGCCAGCAACATGGGGTTTTCACCTGAGTTTAACTGTTTTGTTGAAAGGTCTTGACCTTGGGCGATCGCCGGCGATGCCAGTAGGCTTAGGGCGCTTAATCCACTGCTTAATGCAGTCCACCGCAGCTTAGACATAAAATTCTCTTGCACTCTCTCACAGGTTAGATTTCCTCATCTTAGGTGGCGGGGGTCAAGAGCGTCAATGGTGGGCGAAGGCAAGAGGCAAGAGGCAAGAGAGAACCACAGAGTCACTGAGGACATGGAGGATAAACCCGAGATAGATTCCCCCTCTTGGCCTTCCCCTCCTGGGAGTTAGGCAACTATGTGGGTTTGGGTCAAATTGGGGATAAACTCCCGCGCAATGCCAAAGACTCAAACGAGAGACCCCCTCCAGTTTACCGGATCAGGAGGTCTCTCGGACTGGCCATTGCCTTCGGAGAGGAGTCCCCAGGGCCACCATAACAAGGGCCTATGACTTAGACCAACTTCGGCATTCCCTAGATGTTCATAAACTCTTAGGACGATATGAGTCAGTCCCAAGGTCTTTAGCTGATGCTTGCTTAGTCAGAATGGCTGAATTGTATCCCAATCGTCAAATTCTCAACTCTTCAGGGCTACGTCACCTCTCATGAATGGGTATCAGGAGGGAACTGGACTAAAGGCTCCCATCCTCGGGAGGGTCAACTGGGATTAGTATGGGGAAGGTGAGTTAGGTCGAGGAGAATCGATGAGTTTGCAGGCAGGTGAGACTCTCTATGGGGGAGACTATAGGGTGGTGCGATCGCTCAACGAGGGGCGAGTCGGGGTTAGTTATCTGGCCCAGCACAAGGGGGGCGATCGCGTGGTCCTCAAAACTTTGCGGGATCAGGTTTTGGCTGACTTAACCTCCCAAGAGCGAGAAAAATTCAATAACAAGCTGACCAATGAGGCCGTCAAGCTGGCCCGTTGCCATCATCCCCACATTGTTCGCTGTTTCGGTTCATTCCTCGAACAGGGTCAGGCGTTTATCGTTATGGAGTTTGTGGCGGGGGATGATTTAGCCAGTTTGTCCACCACAACTCTGCCGGAGGAAGAGGCGTTGATTTATATTCGCCAAGTGGGAGAGGCGTTGACGGTGGTGCATGGAGAGGGGTTGGTGCATCGGGATATTAAACCGGCTAACATCATGCTGCGGGCGGGACAATCCGAGGCGGTGCTGATTGATTTTGGCGTCACCAAGGGGTTTAATGAAACCCTCACCTCGATTCGTTCAAGCAATAGCGATGGCTATAGCGCATTGGAGCTTTATGATCCTAGCGAGAAGGCGCAACCCTATTCTGATGTCTATGGATTAGCGGCGACGCTCTACACCCTATTATCTGGGGATGTCCCGCCTCATGCCGAGGAGCGGGCAAAATTGGAGAGCAAGGGTCGGAAGTTGCCTCCAATTTCCGGGGTGAGTTCTCAAACCAATCGGGCGATTCGTGAGGGGATGAAGGTCGATTATGGCGATCGTCTCCAAACCATTGAGGAATTTTTAGCGTTGTTGCCGGTTCCCCAAAAGGTCGAACCGTCGCCACCACCAACACCCCCAGACCGACTTAATCTCTATATGTTTTATGCAGCAATAGTGGCAATTATTGTGACGATTATTGTAGGAATTTTCGCCCAAGATATTCGCCGGGCCATTGATGATTGGTTCTTGTCGCCGGGTGTGGAGCAAAGGGATGAATACTAGGGAAATGGACTTTCTCCTGCATTGCAGTGAGGTTCGTTGCTCCCTTCTGTTCCCCTGAACGACTGTTAGAATATAAGCAAAACCCCACTCCCAAAATCCTCAAAACTCTGATTAAGGAAACTGTCCGAGATGCAATTGCCAGAACTCAAAGCTGAAATTTTGAAACTCTCACGGGGCGATCGCCTGTCTCTCATGATGGTCATTGCCGAATCTTTACAAGAGATGGAAGTTTCTAGGTCAGAACGTTCTGAGGCGATCCAGAGAATGCGAGGCTTGCTGAAAACTGACCAGCCCCCACCCACCGATCAACAAGTAGCCGCGATGTTAGAAGAGCGACGTCTGTCGAGTCATCCGATAACAACTTCACAGATTACTGCTCCCGGTAGCAGTTCAATCGTATCAGGTTGTAAATAAAGCGCGATCGCTTCTCGTATATTATCAAGGGCTTCTTGTTGAGTTGTCCCAGCAGAGATACATCCCGGAAGTTCTGGACACCAAACGGCCCATTCGTTGGTTTCTGGATCGGGTTCAAGGATGACGCGCCACTTCATGCTTGCTAGAAATTTGTAAGTTCAATTAGATTATATCAGACCGCTTGAAAGTGCTATTACCTCTCATGCCTTGGCTCTGCCATGGCATGGGTGTTGGGCGGCTCTGCCGCTTAGTGGAGGCACGAAATGCTCCGAATCACTCGCTTTCAAGAGAGTAAAGGGAAAAAAGAGCAAAGGGCAAGAGGGCGAAAGAACAAAGGGCTAGAAGTAGAAGAGTCCTGTGCCCACCAGACAGACGCGAAACCCAAGGTCGTAGTGGAAGCCGTCGCGCGAGAAGTGGGCACGGTAGGCGCAACGGCAGCCAATCGGGTTGTTGAACCAAGAACCACCACGCAGTACGTATCCCTTATCGCTTTCTTTCAATAAAACCTTAAGATTTGCTGACGGTTTTTGATAACGATTATCAGTAACATTCTCATCCCAAACTCGACCATCCCCAGGCGCACCCTGATAATTCTCATGGAAGGGGTCAAAACACCACTCCCAAACATTGCCATGACAATCATACAAGCCAAAGCCATTGGGTGGGAATTTTGCCACTGGGGTAGTTTCTTTTCGATATTGTCCTTTGGCTCCCTCGGCAACGGTATAGTTGCCGTCATAATTGGCTAAATTTGTGGTGAGTGCTTCCCCAAAGGCAAAGGAGGTTGTCGTCCCCCCACGACAGGCATATTCCCATTCTGCCTCGCTCGGGAGCCAATATTCCTTGCCCGTCAGCTTGCTCAATCGAGCGCACCACTCCACCGCATCATACCAAGACACTTTTTCAACCGGACGATTTCCGCCTTTGAACTTAGATGGGTCCGGGTTCAGATCCCGGACAATTTTGCCCACTTGCGTCACCACAACCCGCCATTGGTCTTGGGTAACGGGGGTTTTGCCCATCAAAAAGGGAGAAACCTGGACGGGATGTTGCGGACTTTCCCACTTAAACGAGTCCTTATCGTACTTTTTGCGCAACCGCTCAATTTCCGCCTCTTCGGTTCCCATCAAAAAGGTTCCACCAGGGAGTTGCACCATCTCCAACTTCACCCCTTGACCTAAATCCTGGGGATAGTACCGCGCCTGACCGGGGATTGTTTCGATAATTTGCCCCTGACGGTTAACCCGCACGGTCTGGAAATGAAAGGACGGTAAAATTCCTCCAGTATTAGGCAATAAGGCCAACCAGTCCGCCACGGTTTGGGGGCGGTCTTCTGACTCCACCGCCATCCCCTGCTTAATCGCGTTTTGCAGGTCTGACGACCAATGCTTAGGAATCACCAGCCGATCGCGCCTCAGCCGCATCGTAGCAATGGGTGGCAATGTCCCCGTCAGCACATAGTACAGGGTCGCCGCTAACGCATAGACATCGGTAAATTCCCCCCGATGTTCCTGCTCATCATACTGCTCAATGGGGGCAAAACAGGGCGTAAGAGCGATGGTGTGGGTTTGGGTTAAATTGGGGATAAACTCCCGCGCAATGCCAAAATCAATCAACACCGCCTCATCAGCGGGCAACCGCACCATAATGTTCTGGGGCTTAATATCCCGATGCAGCAATCCCTTCTCGTGCATCACCCTCAAAGCGTCCCCCACCTCCCGGATATAGCGCAACGCCACATCCTCCGGTAACGCCCCATCGCGCAAGACGCGATCGCCCAAATCCTGCCCCTGAACATACTCCATCACCATACAGGGCAACCCCTCATGGTTAAAATGATTCTCCACTTGGACAATGTGGCGATGGCGACAGATGGCAATTTTCGCTGTTTCTCGGTCAAAGTCCCGCAGAAACTTATCTCGATAGGGGATGTACTCTGCCTCGGTCATCACCTCATCCTTGAGGGTTTTCAGGACAAACGCGCGACCCCTGGGACCTTTGACGAGGTAGGTGATGCCGAAACCGCCGACTTTGAGCCGCTTTTCAATGGTGTAACGGTTGCCAAAAATTTTCGTGCCGGGTTGCCAAGCCATAGACCCCAACGAGAGACTTCCTCCAGTTTACCCGATTAGGAGGTCTCTCGGACCGGCGATCGCCCTCGGGGAGCAGTCCCCAGGGACATCATAACAAGGGCCTATGACTTAGACCAACTTCGGCATTCCCTAGATGTTCATAAACTCTTAGGACGATATGAGTCAGTCCCAAGGTCTTTAGCTGATGCTTGCTTAGTCAGAATGGCTGAATTGTATCCAAATCGTCAAATTCTCAACTCTTCCTGCCTACGTCACCTCTCATGAGTGGGTATCAGGAGGGAACTGTACCCAAAGCTCGCATCCTCGGGAGGGGCAACTGGGATTAGTATGGGGAAGGTGAGTCAGGTCGAGGAGAATCGATGAGTTTGCAGGCAGGTGAGACTCTCCATGGGGGAGACTATAGGGTGGTGCGATCGCTCAACGAGGGGCGAGTCGGGATTAGTTATCTGGCCCAGCACAAGGGGGGCGATCGCGTGGTCCTCAAAACTTTGCGGGATGAGGTTTTGGCTGACTTAACCCCCCAAGAGCGAGAAAAATTCAATAACAAGCTGACTAATGAGGCCGTCAAGCTGGCCCGTTGCCATCATCCCCACATTGTCCGCTGTTTCGGTTCATTCCTCGAACGGGGTCAGGCGTTTATCGTTATGGAGTTTGTGGCGGGGGATGATTTAGCCAGTTTGTCCACCACAACTCTGCCGGAGGAGGAGGCGTTGACCTATATCCGCCAAGTGGGAGAGGCGTTGACGGTGGTGCATGGAGAGGGGTTGGTGCATCGGGATATTAAGCCAGCTAACATCATGCTGCGGGCGGGACAATCCGAGGCGGTGCTGATTGATTTTGGCGTCACCAAGGGGTTTAATGAAACCCTCACCTCGATTTATTCGAGCAATAGTGATGGCTATAGCGCATTGGAGCTTTATGATTATAGTGAGAAGGCGCAACCCTATTCTGATGTCTATGGGTTGGCGGCGACGCTCTACACCCTATTATCTGGGGATGTCCCGCCCAGTGCCGAGGAGCGGGTGATATTGCGACGGAAAAATCAGTACTTGTCGGATATTCCTGGGGTGAGTGCTGAAACAAATCAGGCGATTCGTGAGGGGATGGCCTTGGAGTATGAAGATCGCCCTCAAACCATTGAGGCGTTTTTAGCGTTGTTGAAGAGTCCCCCCCAAACGAACCAATGGTTTAGGTCGCTGTTCAAACCCAAACCGTCGCCACCACCAACACCCCCAGATCCAGGTTCTCAACTCAATCTCTACACCCTCTACGCAACAGTTATCAGTATTATTGTGGCGATTATTTTAGGAATTTTCGCTCAAGATATTCGCAGAGCCATTGATGATTGGTTCTTGTCGCCGGGTGTGGAGCAAAGGGATGACTCCTAGGGAAATGGACTTTCTCCTGTATTGCAGTGAGGTTCGTTGCTCCCTTCTGTTCCCCTGAACGACTGTTAGAATATAAGCAAAACCCCACTCCCAAAATCCTCAAAACTCTGATTAAGGAAACTGTCCGAGATGCAATTACCAGAACTCAAAGCTGAAATTTTGAAACTCTCACGGGGCGATCGCCTGTCTCTCATGATGGTCATTGCCGAATCTTTACAAGAGATGAAGGTTTCTAGGTCAGAACGTTCTGAGGCGATCCAGAGAATGCGAGGCTTGCTGAAAACCGACCAGCCCCCGCCCACCGATAAACAAGTAGCCGCGATGTTAGAAGAGCGACGCCGAGAGAAATATCTACCATGAGAGCGTTAATTGATACAAACATTATTTTAGATTTTCTGTTGCAGCGAGAACCATTCTGCCAAGACGCGGAACGCCTATTTCAATTCATCGAAATTGGGCAAATGATTGGCTATATTACGGCTACAACCCTGACAGATATTTTCTACATTACTCGCCGACACACCCAAAGTATGGAGAAAGCCAGACAGGCTGTTTCAGAAACTCTAACAGCCATGGCAATTTGCCCTGTTGATCGAGCCGTTCTAGAATCTGCTTTTGACTCTAATTTAGTGGATTTTGAGGATGCTGTTCAGATTTTTAGTGCAGTTGCTCAAGGACTTGATGCAATTATTACTCGCGATGTCCAGGGTTTTTCTCAATCACCCATACCTGTCTTATCCATTCAAGATTTATTGCGTCAACTTAGGCAATGATATCAATGCATCAGGTTGTAAATAAAGCGCGATCGCTTCCCGTATAGCATCAAATGCATCTTGTTGGGTTGTCCCAACAGAGGTGCATTCTGGAACTTATGGACGCGCCACTTCATTATTGCAAAAAATTTGTAATATTTAAATTATATTATACTAGACCGCTTGAAAGCACTATTACCTCTCGTGCCTTGGCTCTGCCATGGCATGGGTGTTGGGCGGCTCTGCCGCCTAGTGGAGGCAGAGCCTATATCCTCTAAGATTTTTAGTTTTTCCCGAGCATATCTTGCTCGAATGAGCATTTCTAATACCAATTTTCAGAAGTCGTGCCATAGATGTCTGTAGGGGAACCCACCCCTAACCCCTCCCAGGAGGGGACGGCTGTTCGCCCTCCTCGGTGTCAGATATATAGCAAGCATTTTGAAAAATGGTATAAGATATATACCATGCAACAAACCCCACCCTCGATCCAGAAGACCCTTCTTAATCGCCTATTAGTTTGAGTTGTCCAGAAAAAATACAGGAAAACCACAGTTGACTGCATTGCGGTAAAGCGGGCTATCTAATGTCCAAAGTTGAGCCTCCAAACGTTCGGCAAGAGCGATATAAGCGGCATCATAGGCACTTTTACGACCCAACGTTAAAGCGATTTCAACAATTCTAGTGGCTTGACTTATATCGTGGTAGACCACAGGTAAATCATTTAAAAAATTCCAAGCAGATTCCAGATCTTGTTGAGGGAAAATACCACTGATAATCAATCGAGTCAAAGCATTGGCAATTTCATAACGTGCCAATTTGGGAGCATGAAGCTGGACTTCAGCATCAATCCAATTATCAATTTTTTGGCGAACTATTGAACTACGAGTATCTTGATTGACCAGGACAATGAGTAAATTAGCATCAAGAACAACATTCATGTTTCGGTTAAAGAATAGACCTCTGTTCCAAATCTTCGCGACTTTGACGGGCGATCGCAACCGCATCTACAGGGGATAAATTGTTGCTAATTTTTCGCAAACCCACCAAGGCTGCCTTGGCTTTTTGTTTGTCCAATGCCGGCTCTGTCATGTTGTCCAGACTGACGTGCAGTAATCTTTGCACTAAGACATCAAGCGGTAAACTTAATTTTTCAGCTTGACTAGCAAGGCGATTGTAGTCTTTATCACTCAATTCTACTGTTAATAACTTAGGTTTAGCCATGATCGTTATGAGCATTTTGGGAAATAAAGAGCTAAAGGGCAAGAGGGCTAGAGAGTAAAGGGCTACAGGAGTCCTGCGCCCACCAGACAGACGCGAAACCCAAGGCTGCTGATGAAGATGTCGCGCGAGTAGTGGAAGCGGTAGGCACAACGGCAGTCAAACGGGTTGTAGAGCCAAGAACCGCCACGCCGTACGTATGTTTTATCACTTTCCTTCAATAAAACCTTAAGATTTGCCGAAGGTTTTTGATAACGATTATCAATCACATTTTCATCCCAGACTCGACCATCCCCAGGCGCACCCTGATAATTGTGATGGAAGGGGTCAAAACACCACTCCCAAACATTGCCATGACAATCATACAAGCCAAAGCCATTGGGGGGAAAGCTGGCGACTGGGGTGGTTTCTTGTCGATATTGTCCCTTAGCTTCCTCGGCAACGGTATAGTTCCCGTCATAATTAGCTAAATCAGTGGTGAGTGCTTCCCCAAAGGCAAAGGGGGTCGTCGTCCCGCCACGACAGGCATATTCCCATTCTGCCTCGCTGGGGAGGCGGTATTCCTTACCCGTTAGCTTACTTAATCGAGCGCACCACTCCACCGCATTATACCAAGACACTTTTTCAACCGGACGATTTCCGCCTTTGAACTCAGATGGGTCGGGGTTCAGATCCCGGACAATTTTGCCCACTTGCGTCACCACCACCCGCCATTGGTCTTGGGTGACGGGGGTTTTCCCCATCAAAAAGGGGGAAACCTGGACTGAATGCTGGGGACTTTCCCGCTTAAACCATTCTCCATCATACTTTTTACACAGGCGCTCAATTTCCGCCTCTTCGGTTCCCATCAAAAAGCTTCCACCGGGGAGTTGCACCATCTCCAACTGCACCCCTTGACCTAAATCCTGGGGATAGTACCGCGCCTGACCGGGGATTGTTTCAATAATTTGCCCCTGACGGTTAACCCGCACGGTCTGGAAACGAAAGGACGGTAAACCTCCTTTAGTATCAGGCAACAGGGCCAACCAGTCCGCCACGGTTTGGGGGCGGTCTTCCGACTCAATTGCCATCCCTTGCTTAATCGCGTTTTGCAGTTCGGGCGACCAATGCTTAGGAATCACCAGCCGATCGCGCCTCAGCCGCATCGTAGCAATGGGTGGCCATGTCCCCGTCAGCACATAGTACAGGGTCGCCGCCAAGCCATAGACATCGGTAAATTCCCCCCGATGTTCTTGCTCATCATACTGCTCAATGGGCGCAAAACAGGGGCTATAGGCGACCGTGTGAGTTTGAGTCAAATTGGGGATAAACTCCCGGGCAATGCCAAAATCAATCAACACCGCCTCATCAGCGGGCAACCGCACCATAATGTTCTGGGGCTTAATATCCCGATGCAGCAATCCCTTCTCGTGCATCACCATCAAGGCGTCTCCCACTTCTCGGATATAGCGCAACGCCACATCCTCGGATAACGCCCCATCGCGCAACACGCGATCGCCCAAATCCTGCCCCTGAACATACTCCATCACCATACAGGGCAACCCCTCATGGTTAAAATGATTCTCCACTTGGACAATGTGGCGATGGCGACAGATGGCAATTTTCGCTGTTTCTCGGTCAAAGTCCCGCAGAAACTTATCTCGATAGGGGATGTACTCTGCCTCGGTCATCACCTCATCCTTGAGGGTTTTCAGGACAAACGCGCGACCCCTGGGACCTTTGACGAGGTAGGTGATGCCGAAACCGCCGACTTTGAGCCGCTTTTCAATGGTGTAACGGTTGCCAAAAATTTTCGTGCCGGGTTGCCAAGCCATAGACCCCAACGAGAGACTTCCCCCAGTTTACCGGATTAGGAGGTCTCTCGGACCGGCGATCGCCCTCGGGGAGGAGTCCCCCGTGATTGAGGACCTATTTTGAGGGGCGCTGTCATGAAATAGATTGACTCACTGTTGGAATTTCCGGGGTTTGATTCGTTACCTTAATCCGCGAGAAAGCTCACGTTGTAATCTTTGATTCAACGTTGAGATGAATCGCGGCAACACCTGTGGTAAAATCACGTCAAGCGACTGAACGGAATCATGCTGGTATTTGAAGCCAAGCTAGAAGGAGCCAAAGAGCAGTACGAACGGCTGGACGAGGCGATTCGGACGGCTCGGTTTGTTCGTAACAGTTGCCTGAGATACTGGATGGACAACAAAGGAGTTGGACGGTATGAACTGAGCGCCTATTGTGCGGTTCTTGCCCAAGAGTTTCCTTGGGCAAAAAAGCTGAACTCAATGGCTCGTCAAGCCTCGGCGGAACGAGCTTGGGCAGCTATAGCCCGTTTCTACAATAACTGCAAGAAAACGATTCCCGGCAAAAAAGGGTTCCCTAAATTCAAGAAGCACAAGACTCGCGATTCAGTCGAGTACAAAACCTCAGGTTGGACGCTGTCAGAGGATAGAAGAACAATCAACTTCACTGACGGATTCCAGGCGGGACGCTTCAAGATGTGGGGGACTCGTGACTTGCATTTCTATCAGTTAAAGCAGATTAAACGGGTGAGAGTGGTCCGTCGCGCTGATGGCTACTACGTTCAGTTCTGTATCGACCAAGAGCGCCGGGAGGAACGAGAGCTGACTGGAAAAACGATCGGGTTAGATGTCGGATTAAATCATTTCTACACCGATTCAGACGGTCAGACGGTGGAGAATCCCAGATATCTCAGAAAGTCTGAGAGAGCGCTTAAGCGTCTCCAACGTCGATTCGCTAAGACCCAGAAAGGTTCCAAAAACCGAGAGAAGGCGAGAACTCGGTTAGGGAGGAAGCACCTCAAGGTAAGTAGGCAGCGTAAAGACTTTGCCGTCAAGACGGCATTGTGCGTCGTCCGGTCTAACGACTTGGTAGCCTATGAGGACTTGAAGGTGCGAAATCTGGTAAAAAACCATAATCTGGCTAAATCGCTCTCGGATGCGGCCTGGTCAACGTTCCGTCAGTGGCTGGAGTATTTCGGTAAGGTGTTCGGGGTGGCAACGGTTGCTGTCCCCCCCCAGTACACGAGCCAGAATTGCTCCAACTGCGGGGAGAACGTTCCCAAGTCTCTGTCAATGAGAACTCACCGCTGTCCTCATTGTGGTTTGGTCATCGACAGAGATTGGAATGCAGCCATCAACATCCTTGAATTAGGATTGCGTACCGTAGGGCATACGGGAACTCACGCCTCTGGAGACATCGATCTCTGCCTTGGTGGGGAGACTCCTCAAGGTAAGTCGAGTCGTGGAAAGAGGAAACCTCATCAGTAATGGTGGGAATCCCACGCTATATTCTTTGAATTAGCGTGGGAGGATGTCAAAAGACAATAGAGAACGTCAGGATCTAAATCGGCCCCATTTTCCCAATAGATTGTTCCCCAGTCGGGATTCACCTTCACTGTGGCAAAGTAATCTGGATCTGTAAGGGGGGCGAACACTCCTGTAAAGTTAATTAACTGACTTAGCTGTACAATCCCCTCAACACCATCTTCAAAATGAATCCGAAGTTGGTCGTTCTCAAGAGGTTCGACAGCGACAATATCTTGAAGCATAAGGCTCAATCGGGGGATGAGATTGTGTTTATCCGATAGCGAGGAGGGCGCGCCACTTGCGGTGCGCCCCTACGGTGGTACGATTTTTGAAAAATGGTATAAGGAGGGGGATGGTCATGGTAATACATGGTGATCACCCCTCCCGAAAAGCGGCTAATTTCGGGCATTCCCTAGATATTCAAGCGTTGATAGACTTGATCGAGATTGCGTAGATGATATTGGGGATCGAAACACTCATCCACCTCTTCCGGGGTGAGATGTTGCGCCACCCGAGGATCTTGACTAATCAACTTGCGGAAATCGCCATTGGGTTGATTCCAAGCACTGTGAGCGCAAGACTGGACGATCGCATAGGCATCTTCCCGACTCAACCCTTTCCCCACCAGGGTTAATAACACCCGCTGGCTGAAAATTACGCCGCCATAGAGGTTCATATTACGCAGCATATTCTCGGGATACACCAGCAAATTCTTGACTAACTCCGTGGTTTCATGGAGCATAAAGTGCAACACGGTACAAGAATCCGGCAGAATCATCCGTTCCACGGAACTGTGGGAAATATCCCGTTCATGCCATAGGGCCACATTTTCCAGGGCCGCTACAGCATTGCCCCGAATCACCCGCGCTAATCCCGACAGGCGCTCGGAACGAATGGGATTGCGCTTATGAGGCATGGCTGAGGACCCTTTCTGACCTTTGGAGAAGTATTCCTCAACTTCTAACACATCGGTGCGTTGTAAGTTGCGAATCTCTACTGAGAACCGTTCCAGGGAAGCCGCCACTAAGGCTAACGCTTGCACAAACTCGGCATGGCGATCGCGGGAAATGACCTGAGTTGAGGCCATATCCGGTTCTAATCCCAATTTCTGACAAGCCAGGGCCTCAATCCGGGGGTCTAAATTCGCATAGGTCCCCACCGCACCGGAAATTTTACCCACCGCCACAGACTGACGCACCGCCACCAGGCGATCGCGATGACGCAGCATTTCCGCCAACCAACCGGCCAACTTAAAACCAAAGGTAATCGGTTCGGCGTGAATGCCGTGGGAACGGCCCACCATGACGGTATGGCGGTGTTGTTGGGCCTGATAGCGAATGGCCTGAATCGTATCTTCGAGTCGTTGCAACAGGACATTGCTGCTAGCTACCAACTGCAACGCCAGAGCCGTATCCAGCATATCGGAACTGGTCATCCCCAAGTGGATATAACGCCCCGCATCGCCGACATATTCGTTGACGTTGGTGAGAAAGGCAATTACGTCATGACGGACTTCGGCCTCAATTTCTAAAATGCGCTCCGGCTCAAAGTTGGCTTTGGCTTTGATGTCCTCCACCGCCTCCATGGGAATATAGCCGAGTTCCGCCTGGGCCTCACAAACGGCAATTTCAACTTGCAGCCAAGTTTGGTATTTATACCGATCTGTCCAAAGGTCGCCCATTTCGGGCAAAGTGTATCGTGGGATCGACATCCGCCATTCAACGTAATTACAACCCTCCCATTGTACGACGGCGGGTGTAACCTGCTGATTTGGAATTGGGTCATCGAGGGGGGGATAATTAAACCACATCAGGTGTCACAATGAGGTTGGATATGCCAGATCTCCCTAATTCCCAAAAATCCGTGTCCCCTAATTCTGCCCATTCCGTTGCCGTTCAACATCTTAAGGCCCTACGACGGGCGATCGCCGCCCAAGAGGAACTGATTTCTAGTGCCTATGCCAGCCAGCGAGCCGCACGGGGACAGTTAATGCTCAAATCCGTCCTCTTGGAAATCATCCAAGTCTTCAGCCGTTTGACGGCGGCGGAAGAGGGAAGTATCTTTTTGCTCAACGACGAGGGAGTTGTCATCGAGAGTATTCTGGCACGGGGCGCCACGATGCGAGAACTCAAACGCAACCTGATTGGACAAGTGTTAGATCAGGGATTGGCCGGATGGGTGGTTAAGCATCGCCGTTTAGGCATTATTGATGACACTGAAACCGATGATCGTTGGGTTACGTTGGCCCACCAGCCCTATGAGGTGCGATCGGTGCTTTGTATCCCCATTTTTAAAGCCAAGCAAGTCTGTGCGGTGGTGACGCTGATGCACCCGAATGTGGCCCATTTTAGTCACCTGGCAGTTCTGCGCTATATGGATGTTGTGGCTTCTGTGGTGGGGTTGGTGCTTGATAATGTTCAACAGAAAATTGAGTTAACTGAAGTCAATGACTTAGAGGCGATCGGTTCAAGCGAGTCTGTTCCCATCTCCGATCCCTCCACTGACAGTTCATCACCCACCTCAGAAACGCTCAACACGGAACTGACGCAAACAGGAGTTTATATTATTACGGGCGAAGGGAAGTTCCTCTATGCTAATCCCTGCTTTGCCCATGTGTTTGATTACCGACTGGAGGATTTAGTCACCCTGAATTCCATGTTTGAGTTAATTTGTCCCCAGACGGGCGACCTCCTTCTCCAAGATATTAAACGCTGTCTCAATCGGGAAACTCGCAGTTTTCGCGGTTCCTGTGAGGGACGGGGCAAACATGGCGACAGAATCCCCCTCATCCTCGAAGGCAACCTCACTCGCTTCTACGGCAAACCGGCGATTGTGGGAACGCTCAGTAGGCAATAGGGCAAGAGGCAAGAGGCAAGAGGAGAACCACAGAGTCACGGAGGACACGGAGGTAGAGGAGGTAGGGGAGGTAGGGGTGAAAAATTTTTCGCCCCTATTCTCTGTTCCCTAAGAAATTGCTTGCTTTAGCTCTTGACAAAATTGCTCTATCTGTGCTAAGCCTTCGGCAGCGGTTCCTTGATTGAGACGTTTGACGAAGGCACTGCCACAAATCGCCGCATCTGCTCCCCAGTCCTTCATTTGGCGGGCGTGTTCCGGTTCTGAGATGCCGAAACCGACGCCGATGGGTTTGTCGGTGACGGCTTGGAGTTGGGGAATTAACTCTTTGACGCGATCGCTCACTTGGGTGCGGGTTCCGGTCACTCCAGTTACACTGACGAGATAGATAAACCCTTGGGACTTTTGGGCGATCGCCAAAATCCGCTCTTTCGGGCTAGTGGGGGCCACCAGTAACACCACTTCTACCCCAACCTTCGCAGCACAATCGAGCAAAAACTGAGACTCTTCTAGGGGTAAATCGGGAACCACCAACCCCTTCACTCCCACCTCAGCAATCGAGTTGAGGAAGGCTTCGATACCTCGGTGCAAAATCGGGTTGTAATAGGTAAACAGAACAATTGGGGCGGAAATCTCAGGGCCAACCGTCCGTACTAGCTCCAAAACATCGTCGAGTCGGACTCCCTGTTTCAAGGCCCGTGTGGCGGCGGCTTGAATGGCGGGGCCGTCAGCGAGGGGATCGGAATAGGGAACTCCCAATTCAATGATATCGGCACCACTGCGATCGAGGACTCGTAAGGCCTCGGCCGTTGTGTTTAAATCCGGATCTCCGGCAGTAATAAAGGGAATTAAGGCACATTGCCCCGCTTGACGTAAGCTCGCAAACGACTCAGAAACCGATTTCATTGAATTATTCAGAAGGATGGGAAGAAGATTTGGGGGAAGATGTCTCTGGGGAGGACTCCAACTCATCGAGACTCGCCAGGAGGCGATCGCGTTCTTCGGGAGTCATGGTTTCCCAGCGTTTCTCAATCACGGACTGGGTATAGTCCCGAAGCTGCTGATGATAGGTCATATTGCTAGTGGCGAAGCGAAATAAATACGTCGCCACCCAGCCAACCAGGCCGGCAATCAGAAGCACCTGACTCCAGATTCCCGCCGAGGCTGAATCGAGTCCCACCTGTTGCAGAACTAGATAGGCGGCACCTCCAGCAATAAAGACACCAAACCCGATCGCAAGTGCATCAATTCGTCGCATAGTGACCGTCAGATTATCCAGCTTGATTCGGGGTGGGGGGAGAGGGGGTACAGCAGGGATTAGAGATTGAGTTCACGTTTCTGAGGGCGGAAGTTGAGGAACAGCCCCCAGATAATCATGCCCGGGAAGAACATGAACACCAAGAAGTACATGATAAACCGTTCAATGGAACTGGCCACATACCAACGCTTCTGAAGGTACAGATAGATTCCCAGGGGAACCACCAGTAGATAGGCTCCGGCTAAACCGAGATACAAGGCGAGGGCAAGCAGTTCTGGGGTCAGCGCAATCATTCCTAAAGTCCTAGTGCTGAGTGTATTGGCTCGCTATCAGTTTACCCCATGAGGGCACAGTCACGGCGAGGAGATGGGGCCAAGCCGCCAGAATGTCCCAGACCAGATAGACTAAATTTGGCAATCGAGATCAGTTCCCCAGGAGGGATTCTATGGATATCAAAACCGCCTTACTCGCACTCACCCCGGTTTTCGTGGTGTTGTGTCTGTTTTTCGGGACTCGTAATGGTTTTTACGACTCTGATAACTATCATGGCAATGGATCGGCTCATTAAGTTGTCCAACCCGACGCCATTACGCCCCTAACCCGGATGCTCCCCAGACTAGGGCGATCGCCTCACTCTGGGGGGTGCGGTAAAATTTGCCCTAAGGCGATCGCGCCCACTCAGGGGCCAAAACACACCATGAAACCGAAATTCAAGAGTGAACTCGCTTGGCAACAGGCACAACTGCTGATGCAACCGGCACTGATTCGCGTCGTGGATAATATCCGCAAACGTCTCGAACAAACCTCCTGGAAAGCCACTTACCAAGAAACCCAGGTTCCCGTTCCCGGCTATCAGCTGCTGCTCGAATTGGGCGATCGCCAAAAAAAACTTGACATCTGGGAACTCTGCTACCGCGTCTGTTTCCGAGATTATGTTCCCACCCCCAGCCCTGAACAGGCCTGCGAAGTCGAGATTGACACTAGCCTGATTGACGATGGAGAGGTCGATTGGGAACGACTCGATGAAAAAGCCCGCACCGTCACCCATCTGGTATTGGCCGATCTCCCCGAACCCTAACCGCTAATCCGGCGTTGTCTCTGATAACTCCGACGTTTGGGCTTCTAGATGGGCCAAGAGAGTTTTCAAACGCATTCGAGGGATATAGGGCCAGCCCCCCTCTGACTCAATTTCCCGCAAAAACGAATATAAGGCCCGGCGAGTATCCGGTAGAGCCGGACGAAACTCCTGTTCACAAATTTCTCGGTGGAGGGCTTCGAGTAGCCGTAACAACCCCAGCAACGCCTCTGGATTCCCATGACAGCCCTGGGCTACCTGTCGCACCACCTGTTGCACCTCTTCCAAGGTTTCGGTTGACTGCCCATCCTGCGATTGTCTGTTCTGAGACTCTTGCACCATAAACGCTCTTTGAATCCGGCCATGTTAATTCAGGGAACCCCTCCCGATAATAGCCGATTCTAGGTCATTAGACTGGGGCTATAGCGGAACTCATAACAGCTCGCCAATGATGTCAACGGAATATCCTCTTCTGTCGCCTTCCCAGGGGCTTCTCCCCGGATTTTGAGCGATCGCGCCGCCAGGGCCTGTCCCCGCCACGATAAAATATGAAAACCGTTGGGGTAAAATGAACCCCGCCCTAAACTAAACCTGAGAATCGACGAGGAGATAGCAAGAGCATCATGGGAAGAGTCGTCGGCATTGACCTAGGCACTACAAACTCAGTTGTTGCTGTGATGGAAGGCGGCAAACCCGTCGTTATTGCTAATGCAGAAGGAATGCGGACGACCCCTTCAGTCGTGGGCTTCAGCAAGGATGGAGAACGGCTTGTGGGACAGCTAGCACGTCGTCAGACCGTCCTTAACCCGCAAAATACCTTTTATGCCATTAAACGCTTTGTGGGACGCCAATACAGTGAATTAGACCCAGTCTCGAAACGAGTTCCCTACACCATCCGCCGTGATGACTTTGGCAACGTCAAAATTGCCTGTCCTCGCATGAAGCGGGATTTTGCCCCAGAAGAACTTTCGGCCATGATTCTACGGAAACTCGCCGATGATGCCCAACGCTATCTGGGGGAGGAGGTAACCGGGGCGGTGATTACCGTTCCTGCCTATTTCAACGATGCCCAACGCCAAGCCACCCGAGACGCAGGACGAATTGCTGGGTTGGAGGTGAAACGGATTCTCAACGAACCCACCGCCGCCTCGCTGGCCTATGGCTTAGATCGGGCTGACAGTCAGACCATTTTGGTGTTTGACTTAGGGGGAGGAACCTTTGATGTCTCGGTGTTGGAAGTCGGCGATGGCGTGTTTGAAGTCAAAGCCACCAGCGGCGATACCCAACTGGGGGGGAATGACTTTGACAAGAAAATTGTCGATTACCTGGCCGAACAGTTCCTAGAGACGGAAAAAATCGATCTACGGCGCGATCGCCAAGCCCTACAACGGCTCACCGAAGCCGCCGAGAAAGCCAAAATCGAACTCAGTGGTGTCGGCGTCACGGATATTAATCTGCCCTTCATCACGGCCACGGAGGACGGGCCCAAACACATTGAAACCCGTCTCAGTCGCGGTCAATTTGAGGGCCTCTGTGGCGATTTACTCCGTCGTCTACGCTTACCGGTGAAACAGGCGGTGATTGATGCGGGGTTGCATCCCCGAGAAATCGATGAAATTGTTCTGGTGGGCGGTTCAACGCGAATGCCCATGGTAGAAGATTTGGTGCGCAATCTAATTCGCAAGGACCCCAACCAGAACGTTAACCCCGATGAAGTGGTAGCGATTGGCGGTGCGATTCAGGCGGGAATCCTGGATGGAGAAATTGCCGATGTCTTATTATTGGATGTAACGCCCCTTTCGGTGGGCTTGGAAACCGTCGGCGGGGTGATGAAAAAACTGATTCCACGTAACACGACCATTCCCGTACGGCGATCGGATATCTTCTCCACCTCAGAAAATAACCAAAGTCAAGTGGAAATTCATATCGCCCAAGGGGAACGGGAGATGGCGGCTGATAACAAGTCCCTGGGCCGCTTTAAGTTAACGGGGATTCCTCCAGCCCCGCGAGGAGTTCCTCAAATCCAGGTGGCCTTCGACATTGACGCCAACGGCATCTTACAAGTCAGCGCCCTTGATCGCGCCACGGGCCGAGAACAGAGCATCACGGTGCAAGGGGCCTCAACTCTCAACGAAGCCGAAATCCAAAACGCCATCCGTCAGGCGGACAAATTCGCCGAAACCGATCGCCTCCGTCGCGAGAAAGTTGATCGCCGCAACCGCGCCGAAGCCCTAGCGGCCCGGGCTGAACGGGAGTTACGTTCGGTAGCCCTGGACTTTGGGCTATCCTTTGCCCAAGGGACACGCCGCCGCGTCGAAGCCCTAGTGCGAGAACTCCGAGATAGTCTCGCCCGCAACGATGAACGAGGCTTAGACTTAGCCTCTGCTAGTTTGCAGGATGCTCTCTATGAACTAACACGGGAGGTTTCAGAATACTCCCTAGAAGCCAAAGGGGAAGGCTTTTTCGATAATATCCGGCGCACCATTGTCGGCGATGACGATCCCAATTATGGCTTTGAGGAGCGCCGCCCCGTCCGTCGCGGTCCACCCCCCGATCGCATCTCTCGGATGTCGCGCACGAATGCCTATGATGAAGATTGGGGCGACGACGATGATTGGTTCTAAGTCGGCAAGACGATACCAAGGCGGTGCGTTCCGGCAAGTTTTAATGGAGTCGTCGCCCAACCTTGATTGAAGCCGGAACACACCCTACGCCCCTGTTTCGGTGTTCCCTGTTCCCTGTTCCCTGTTCCCTGATCTCCCCTAATGCAAAACTTCCGCGATTACTACAAAATATTGGGAGTTCCCCGAGATGCTTCAACTGAGGAAATTAAACGCTCCTACCGGCGACTAGCCCGGAAGTACCACCCGGATATGAATCCGGGGGATAAGTCAGCTGAGGAACGGTTTAAGGATATCGGGGAAGCCTACAACGTGCTGTCCGATTCAGCTAAACGCAGTCAATACGACCAGTTCAGCCGCTTCCTCAATCAGAAGAAAGCCAAACGGCGACCGGTGGCTCGCAGTCCCCGCAGTACTGCCCCAGCGGATGCCCGTTTCGAGCAGTATGCGGACTTTAATAGTTTCCTCGATGATCTCCTCAATCGTCGTCCCAATGCCCGCAGCACTCCCCAACCGCCCCCAGGGACACGCCTACGGGTGGATGGCCCGGAGGCATTCCGCACCCGCACTACCAAGACAGCTTATACTGTCTCGCGCCCGGCCCCCCAGGATGTGGAGGCGTTGCTGACATTACCCCTGGAGAAAGCCTATAGCGGTGGCCGGGAGCGGATTCGTTTGGAGGATGGGCGATCGCTCGAAGTGACAATGCCCCCGGGAATGGTGACGGGGCAACGGATTCGTCTCAAGGGCCAGGGCAATCAAGGGGGGGATTTATATCTCAAGATTACCGTTGCCCCTCATCCTTTATTCCGCATTGAAGGGGCGGATATTGTCTGTACCGTTCCGGTGACACCCTCCGAGGCGGTATTGGCAGCTAAGGTGGAGGTGAAGACCTTAGATGGTTTGGTTAAGGTGGGACTTCCCAAGGGAGTGAAGTCAGGACAGCGGTTACGTTTGGCGGGGAAAGGCTATCTGACACGGGATGGCCAGCGAGGGGATCAGTTGGTGGAGGTGCAAATTGTCACTCCCCCAGAGATTAGTGCTGAGGAACGGGAACTCTACGAGAAATTGCGATCGCTCGAAACCTTTAATCCCCGCCGCGATGGCTAAGATTCTCAAACAGGGCCCGGGTTGGCGGCTGGGCTATCATCCAGAGGCTGGATCTTATGTGGGGTTATTGGGGGGGGATAATTTCGCTTTTGAGTTAACTGAGGCGGAGTTTGAGGAGTTTCGCCGCTTGTTGCAACAACTGAGTGAGACGATTGTGGCGATTACCCCGGAGTTAATGGATGAAGAACGCATTACCTGTGAGGTGGAGAGCGATCGCCTTTGGATGGAGGCTGATGGCTATCCAGGGAACTATCGCATTCGTCTAATTCTCAATCATGGACGACGCTGTGAGGGAGAATGGTCACCAGAGGTGGTTCCGAATTTGCTTCAGGCGGTGAAAATGATAGAGGTGTTTTAGAGGCTTCCCTGACGAGGTTCAGCTGTTTCGAGGACTTGCAGACTTGGTTCAATCAACTCAACCGCTAATTCCTTGTTGAAAGGGGGTCACAACAGGCCACAATAGATGACGTTGATTTTTGACCCCCGTAGCGATGAACTTTCAAAACCTGATCCTGACCCTACACCAGTTTTGGAGCGATCGCGGCTGTGCGATCGCCCAACCCTACGATACGGAAAAGGGGGCAGGAACCATGAACCCTCATACCTTCCTCCGGGCGATCGGGCCCGAACCCTGGGCGGTGGGCTATGTCGAACCCTGTCGCCGCCCTACGGATGGCCGCTATGGGGAAAATCCCAACCGCTATCAACATTATTATCAGTACCAAGTCCTCATCAAACCCTCCCCAGACAATATCCAAGATCTCTATCTGGATTCTCTACGGGCCCTAGGGATTCGCCCCGAAGATCGGGATATCCGCTTTGTGGAAGATAACTGGGAGTCTCCAACGTTGGGGGCCTGGGGCGTGGGTTGGGAAGTCTGGTTAGATGGGATGGAAATTACCCAATTTACCTATTTCCAACAATGTGGCGGTATTGACTGCAAACCGGTTGCCATTGAGATTACCTATGGTTTAGAACGGCTGGCTATGTATCTGCAAGAAGTGGAGGCCTTCACCGAGATTCAATGGGCCGACAACCTCAGTTATGGGGATGTTCACCTGCAAGGGGAGATTGAACAATGTACCTATAACTTTGAAGCCTCCAACCCAGAGATGTTGTTTACCCTGTTTGGGTTATACGAACAGGAAGCCGAACAACTGACACAACGAGGCTTAGTGGTCCCGAGTCTTGATTATGTTCTCAAATGTTCTCATACCTTCAACCTCCTGGATGCCCGGGGGGTGATTTCGGTGACGGAACGGACTCGTTATATTGGTCGGATTCGGAATTTAGCCCGCCGGGTGGCTCATTTGTATCTCAAGCAGCGGGAGGAGTTGGGCTTTCCTCTAGCTGAGGAAGTGCTGGCCAAGTCGGCGTAAGGGAACGGGGTTGAGGTTGGGGTTGGGGGGCGATCGCTCCTCAGCTTCAACCATCCATATTAAAGGAATTACACCAAAGAATCGCCATACATCTGGAGCTGTGCCTATTCCTTGGGCTCTCCAGGAGGGGGCGATCGCCGTTTTTGAATTCGGGTTTTGGTTATCCACCAGCCGCCCAGGGAACAGAGGATACTGGCTAGTAAGGCGATGATAAAGGGGTGGGGAGGAAGCCAGGGGCGATCGCTACTGGGGAGTTGCCAGGGTTCGCTGGCTAATCCTGAGGTGGAGGCGACGATCGCCCCGGCGGCGATTCCGACCCCCACGGCTTGGATTTGGTCTTGTAAGTCTTGGTTGGCTTTTTGTTGTCGTTCTTGTTCGGCTTTGGCGTTGGCTTCGGCTTTTTTCTCCTGTTCCTGTTGTTCTTGCTCTCGCTTTTTCTCCCGACGCTGCCAGATGCGATCGCATTGGGCTTGGTCGATTTCTACGATAGCCCGAATGGAGGCGATCGCCTGACGGATTAACCCGGTTCCCTGGTCAAAATACCTTAAATCTGATTCGATTTGTTGCTGAAATTGCCGCGCCGTTTCTTCTCCGAAATAGCTCAAAAAGGAGAATTCTTCCTTATCACTACCCAGGGTAGCACAGATTTGCTCAATTTTGCTGTTGTAATTGTTACGATTTATGTAGATTGTCGTTAATAAATCTTTCATTTTTCGCAGGATGCGATCGTAGCTGAGGGAGTCGCTGGAGAGTTGTTTTAACTGAGTCTTAAAGTCTTGGAGATAGGTGGAGTCTTGGGGGTTGGGTTCGGCGCGATCGAGTTGAGATTGGATATGGTCTAAGGTGGGGTCTAAGCTATCATAGTATTGCTTGAGCTTCTGATAGGTGTGGCGGCTGTCGTAAAAGGCTTTGACGACTTTGTGGCGGTAGAAGAAGAGGTCAAAGATATCGAAAAAGCAGTTTTGCAGAGTTTGGTCGGCAATTTCATCGCGAAATAGCCAGATGAGAACCTGGGGAGATGTATCGGGTTTTTGGGGATTCCCATATTCAAAAATAGAACTCCCAAATAACTCCCCGCGACGGGATAAGGGGGGGTCGGAACAGTTGAAGAGGTGTTGATAGCAACCGTTGGCGAGTTGTTTGAGATAGGAGCGGTCTTGTTGTCGGGTTTGGCGGGTTAACCAAACCGTTAGGATGAGGGTTTCTCCTAGGAAACGGGGACTGAAGGGAAATTGCAGACGGTTCTGGGGATTAAACTGTTGTAATGTCTCTAGGTTAACGTCTTCCGTTTGGTCGTTTTCTTCGTCATAGCCAATGTTGAAAAAGACACCATAGCTATCTTGAAGTTGGAGGGGTTGGATAAAGCCTTCCAGGTTAGACTCGTCGCTGAGGTTGAAGTCAATCTCCGTTTGGGGTGGGGGGAGGAGGATGCGATGTTCCCCGAGGTGGAGTTGGGGACTGAGTTGTTTGGGGGTGAAGTGTTCGAGGAGGCGATCGCAGTTTTCCCAGAGGGGGTGTGTTTCTCCCTGGGTGTTATCCTTGCGGAGATGATACGCACATAAATAGAGGTTGGGGGCGAAAATTTTCATCATAACTGATTATCATTCATGGGAGTCGCTTGTCCAGCGGCGCGTTGTTGTTTGGCTTGACGTGCGGCGGTGACTAAGGCAGATTGAGTCCGATTAAACGCCGTATCCCACCGTTTTTCATCCTGTAAATCGGCGATATAGTCTCGTAAATGTTTCATCACTTGAAGTTGAACGGTATGGGGTAAGGATTCAATTAGATTTACTAAGTCTCGAATGGCTGGGGATGACATCTATTTAATTTTCCTGGTAAGTTTCCCAAAAGTTTATAAATTGTCTAGCAACTTGAATTTGTTTTTTGGCTTCCGACACAGTAATGTTAACATCTAAATCATAATCACTCCGGTTGCGCATATCCTGTGCATCAATTAAAGCCCGGTGAAATTCTCGGAATTTTTGATTATCCTTAGCAAATTCTCGACCGAAAGCACTAATTACAGCAGAATGGCTGGAAAAACTTAAGTTTTTGGCTAATAAGAAGGCAGAAGCAATATAAAACATCGCATAATAAGCACGCGATGTTGCGAGTTCAGAAAGATTATTCTCTACCAATAAATCTGCACCCATCAAACTACGTTTTGCTTTTTCTAGTAGTAATCTTTGCTCGTCAGTCATAAAACAATTCCTTCTCTATGAACATTTAAGAGAAATGGACTTTTTTCTCGATCAAAACGCTGCTCTGAGACAAAAGAACGGGAAATTACAGTGTCATATTTCAAGGATAACTCTTGAATTATGCGACTGGTTTTCTCGATTTCATCAGTATAATTAAATGCAGATTTCATAACAATGAGAAGGTCAATATCTGAGTCGGGTTGTGCTTCTCCCCTAGCTTGAGAGCCGTATAAAACAATCTGAACAATCTGTTCGGAATAATGAGCCTTAAACCAACTTTTAATGGACTCTGTAATTTCCGGTAAATTTGGGTGTTTCATCGTTTTAAGTTTGGGTGAAACCTCATTTTGGTGTTGACCTTTAAACCTTAATAAATTCCGAGTTTAGGTCGATTTGCCAATTTTCATCAACAAATTCTAGGTTTTCATCATAGACTAACATCAGTTCTGCGATAGAAATGGGAGGGTTAGCAGTTTCGAGATTGAGGGTGAATTTCAGTTGAATGCGGCGTTTGTCTCCGGTGAAAATTACCCCACTGCTGATGAGTTGGGGCGACAGAGGACGAGGGAGGGTAATAGTTTCATAAAAGCGATCGCTTTCATCCCAATAGCCGGATATTTGATAATCACATAATGCTAAATGCTCCAAAACTAGAGCATTAGCATCAATACCCTTAACTACCTCTGATAAATTGTCCCAAACCGGATGATTTTTTAGGATAGTCATAGAAATTATCACGATTTACCCTCTTTTGTCCCCATTCTCGGAACCCGGTTTCGGAGGATTTGGGTAATCTCAGGATATTGATTGACCACCGCGCGATCGTCAGTTTGGGGACCATCATTATTCGCCCCTCTCAGCTTTCGTTCCCCAACTTTGTCCATCAATTTTTGAGTTAACTTAGGATAAGAGCGACACCATTTTTTGATTTCCGCCGCCACGTCAGCATCTGACTGATTTTGACAAGCCACTAAACTCTCTCGGAGGGTCGGTAATCCTTGAATGGCTCCCGAGGTTTCCAAAATATTATCGGGGTTCGTTTCCCAGATTTCCCAAAAAGCAGCAAGGCGTTGTTCGGGGGTCATGGCTTATCACTCCTGTTAGACAGTTCTTAGATGTTACGCTCCAATGGCACAAAATGCCGCCCAATAGTAGGGAGAGTCAAAGGGCTTATAGTCAAGAGGATAGGAATCTATCATATCTTCTATTTCCTCCCGTCGCTCTGGGCTAATCACAGCACAGTTCTCAACCCATTCTAACAAATCTTGCACCGTGGCTTCCCGCAACCAAGTCTGAGTCTGTCGCAACGCCAAAACCACGGACAGGTCAGACTGCTGGAGAGTTTGATAAAACTGAATCATAAAAATCGCGGTCGAGATATCCGCCACGGCCCAAAGGGTACTCACCACATTGGGAGAACCCGCCAAAATGAAGCCACTGGGGAGGCCGATATATTCATCACTGGTGGAGGTGAAGTCGGTGATACCGGTTTCGCAGGCGGAGAGGGTGACGAGACGGCAACGGGTCAGGTCTAGGCGTAAGATATCCTCTAAGGTGAGACATTTTTGCAGGTCGAGGAGTTTGTTGTCTTTCAGGGGCAGATAGCGGCTGGGGTCATCGGTTGGCGGCGGGGGGGTAAATTCGCTTTTAGCCAGGATGAGGGCGGATTTGAGGGCATCTTCAAAGTTGAAGTAGCCGTGACAGGAGAAGTGGGTACAGTGGGCGTTTTTCAGGGTTTCCGCATCAAGGGCGGTTTTTTCGGCTTGGTCATGTTTGAGGACTTGGTGGGGGTTAAACAGGGATTGGATGGATTCGACTTCCATATCGGTGAATTGGAGGTCTTGGGTGGGGTTTTGGATGGCGAAGAAGCGGTTAAAGTCGGGGCGTTGTCGGTTTTGGGCTTGTTTGAGGACTTGGCAGTTGGGGGCGTAGGCGATACCTTTGGGGAAGAGGTCTTGTAGGTAGGCTTCACCGTCTTCTGTGGTAATGGGTAAGGCGTGGAGGGGGAACAGGTGCAGAGCAAGGTGAGGGATGAGGATGAGTTTTTGGCAGTTGGGGAAGTTTTTCCGTAGATTTTGCAGGATTTCGTCCAGGTGCAGGATTTTGGGGAGTTGTTCGAGGTGTTGGGGGAGAATTTCTCGCCATTGGCTGTTGTTGTCGATATAGTCGTCAATATAGGTGTTTCCCCAGTCGATCAGTTGGTCCAGGTCTTCCTCGGAAGATGTCCAGAGGTTAAGGGTTTGCTTAGTGAGAGTGAAAGTAAGAAACTTGTCATTCAGGACATACCATTCTAAGATGACGGTTTCATCATTCAGCAGATATTGAATATCCGAGAATTTCAACGGTTTATAGGGATATTTGGCTTGAAATTCTTCCCGCAGTTGACTGATGTGGGTATAGTCGGGGTTGGGGTCTTGTTTGAGGCGACGGTCTTCTTCAGAAATTGCTTGACGGAGTTCTTGCAACCGTTGGCGGACTTCGGCGGGAATGTCTCCGCCTGGGTATGCGTCGCGGGTGGCGATGAGTTCTGTCAGGTTGCGGGCTTTACTGCGGTCTACATATTCAATGGCATCGGTGTATCTGCCCAATTCTAGGCACACTTCCACCATGCCGATATAGAGTCCAGCCCATTCTTCATTGAGTTTACGTTTGGATTCATCTCCAGATGTAATTTCACCCCGTAGGTATTCCACTGTATTAAGTGCTTGTTTAAAAGTCCTATAGGCATTTCGCAGGGCAGTTTGTTTTTTTACGGAGTCATTATAGCACCAGGATTGAGTTTGGTAGGCTAGTCCTAGGATAACTAAGGTTTGTGTGTGTTCTTGAGGAAAAGCAGCGCGGGTATAGACTTCTAAGGCAAATTCAGAACAAATGATTGCCCTCTCCAGGTTCTCCGCTTTCTCTCCTCGGATGCGCTGACCGTAAGCATTTGCCAAGTTATTTTGCGTCCTTGCCCGTTGCTCAGGAAAAATGTTGGCAGTGTAAACGGATAAAGCAGCTTCACAAAAGGAAATTGCCTGTTCCAAGTTCTCGGCTCGTTCTCCTTGAACTCGCCTAATGTAAACATTTGCCAAGTTAATTTGAGTTTCTGCCCATTGTTCGGGATGAGCAATACGAGTTCTGACTTCTAACGCAGAATTGTAGCAAGATATTGCCTTTTCTAAGTTCTTACCTCGTTCTCCTCGAAGCCGTGATAGATAGGCAACTCCTAGGTTATTTTGCGTCATTGCCCATTGTTCGGGATAGGCACTGCGAGTATATACTTCTAATGCAGCTTTATTATATGCTATTGCCTGTTCTAGATTCTCGGTCTGTTCTCCTCGAATTCGCTCGCAGTAAATATTGGCTAAATTGCTTTGTGTTCTTGCCCATTCCTCGGGGTAGGTACTTGATGAATAAACTTCCAAGGTAGCTTCAGCGTACATAATCGCCTGTTCTAAGTTAGAAAATCGCTCTCCTCGAATACGAGATAAATAGGAAATGGCCAAATTATTTTGTGTGGCTGCCCATTGTTCGGGATAGGCACTGCGGGTGTACACTTCCAAGGCAGCTTCATTGTGTGCTATTGCTTGTTCTAGATTCTCAGCTTTCTTTCCGTAGATACGGTTATTGTATAGAGCTACCAAATTATTTTGCGTCATTGCCCATTTTTCGGGATAGGCACTACGGGTTCTTACTTCTAAAGCTGCTTCATAGTAAGCTATTGCTTGCTCCAAGTTCTTCCCTCGGTCTCCTTGGATGCGATACAGGTAAGTATTGCCCAAGTTATTTTGCGTTTCCGCCCATTGTTCAGGATAGGTACTGCGGGTATATACTTCTAAGGCAGCTTCATAGTAAGCAATTGCTTGCTCCAAGTTCTCCCTGCGCTCTCCCTGAATGCGATTGAAGTAGGCAAGTCCCAGGTTATGTTGAGTCATTGCCCATTTTTCGGGATAGGCACTACGGGTTCTTACTTCTAAGGCCGCTTCATGGTAAGCTATTGCTTGCTCCAGGTTTTC
This sequence comes from Phormidium yuhuli AB48, assembly GCF_023983615.1. GTDB lineage: Bacteria > Cyanobacteriota > Cyanobacteriia > Cyanobacteriales > Geitlerinemataceae > Sodalinema > Sodalinema yuhuli. The sequence goes on from NZ_CP098611.1 coordinate 4,633,563, forward strand.
CCTTCGCTCTCCCTGGATGCGGTTGGAGTAGACAAGTCCCAGGCTATTTTGCGTCATTGCCCATTTTTCGGGATAGGCACTAAATGTGTACACTTCCAATGCTGCTTCATAATAAGCTACTGTTTGCTCCAGGTTTTCCCTTCGCTCTCCCTGGATGCGTTCCGAGTAAACAAGTCCTAGGTTATGTTGCGTCATTGCCCATTGTTCGGCATAGGCACTACGGCTATACACTTCCAATGCCGCTTGATAATAAGCTATAGCCTGTTCTTGATTGTCAGATTTCTTTCCTTGGATACGGTTGTTGTATATACCTGCCAAGTTATATTGAGTTGCTGCCCATTGTTCAGGATAGGCACTAAATGTGTACACTTCTAATGCCGATTCATAATAAGCTATAGCTCGTTCTTGATTGTCAGATTTCTTTCCTTGGATACGGTTGTTGTATATACCTGCCAAGTTATATTGAGTTGCTGCCCATTGTTCAGGATAGGCACTAAATGTGTACACTTCTAATGCTGATTCATAATAAGCTATAGCTCGTTCTTGATTGTCAGATTTCTTTCCTTGGATACGGTCTTTATATACACCTGCTGACTTATGTTGTGTAGCTGCCCATTGTTCGGGATAGGCACTAAATGTGTACACTTCCAATGCCGCTTCACAGTAAGCTATAGCCCGTTCTTGATTGTCAGATTTCTTTCCTTGAATACGGTTGTTGTATAGGTCTGCTAATTTATGTTGCGTTATTGCCCATCTTTCGGGGTAGGCACTACAGATATACACTTCTAATGCCAATTCATAGCAAGTTATGGCTTGCTCCAAGTTGTCTCTTCGCTCTCCCTGGATACGTTCCGAGTAGGCACTTCCCAAGTTATATTGCTGCACAGCCCACTTTTCAGGAAAGGCTTGACAAGTAAAGATCTCTAAAGCAGCTTGGTAGCACATAATGGCGGCTTCTATATTCTCAGATTGTTCCTCTTGTACACGATCACTGTAGGCAAGTCCTAGGTTGTTTTGAATCATTGCCCAATCTTCAGGTAACTGATCTCGGCTACAAATTTGCAATGCCTCTTGAAAATACATAATAGCTTGCTCTATATTATTTGATTTATCTCCTTGAACACGATTGGAATAGGAACAACCTAGGAAATTGTTTAGATCAACTAATTCTCGAATTGAAGATTTTTTATCGGAAAGTGTTAACGCATTTTTATAGCAATTGATCGCCTTCTCAATATTTTCAGATCGCTTACCTTCTATTCGATCACTGTATGCGTTACCCAGTCTGGTTTGAGTAATAATCCATAATTTAGTATGTCCTTTTTTTTGAAAAAAACTCGAAATAACTTCATATCCTACAATCGCAACTTCAAGATTGTTTGTTCGGTTGCCTATTGGGAAATCATGAATTAAGTTTGAAAAACTACCGATAACGCCAGCAATTTTAAGATTTTCTTCGTCTTCAACCCTGTGCAGTACCTGAGCTGCCCACATTTGCAAGGTTTGAGCAAAATTTATTCCTATTTTATTTAAATTTTGTTCAAGAAAATTATAAATAATAGACGGATTACCTCCAGTATCTGAAGTCAATTGCAAAACCTGCATTAAAAAGTTGAGATAGTCTTCCTCTGTCCCCTGAGCTTGACCCTCCCCCGTCGCGACCCCAGAGGTTTGACTGTTGAGATATTGTCCCACCTCCTGCACCACATCCCGCAAAAACAGCGCCTGATTCTCCTCTCCCTCTTCCTGCAACTGCGCCGCCACCAACTCGCACACCTGCACAAACCCCTCATCCACCAACTCCAGATGACCGTTGAGGATTTGCAGTTCCTCCCCACTGGGACATTCGAGGAGTTCTTGAATCAGGGAGAGATAAGCCTGCACTCGTTGTTCATCCATAGCCGCGCACCGGGTAGGGGATAGAACCCCGATTTTACCTCATTCCCAAACCTCAGAAACCGGGTTTCTTTGTTAAATCTTTGTGAAGAAACACCAGATGCTGCCAGAAACCCGGTTTCTTTTGCCCGACTACCCAGAAACTGGGTAGCTAAAGATTCCTAACTTTGCGTAACTCCTCCAAAAACTCCTCCCGCGTCACAGACTCTAAAACCTCGCGCCTTTCCTGGGTATAATCTCCCTGTCCCCAACCCATTTGTTGCAAAAAGCGAATCGCATCAGACTGTCCCAAATGACTGACTAAAATCTGATAGCCCTTTTCTCTTAACTCTAATGCGTTCATCATCAACAACTCCTGTTTACTACTCCTATAAAACCTCAATCAGCCACCCCACCGGACTACGAATTAGGATGAGGGTTTCTCCTAGGAAACGGTAGTTGTTCGGGAGTCATAGCTTATCACTCCTGTTAGACAGTTCTTAGATGTTACGCTCCAATGGCACAAAATGCCGCCCAGTAGTAGGGAGAGTCAAAGGGCTTATAGTCAAGAGGATAGGAATCTATTATATCTTCTATTTCCTCCCGTCCTTCTGGGCTAATCACGGCACAGTTCTCAATCCAGTCTAACAAATCTTGCACCGTCGCTTCCCGCAACCAAGTTTGAGTCTGTCGCAACGCCAAAACCACGGACAGGTCAGACTGCTGGAGAGTTTGATAAAACTGAATCATAAAAATCGCCGTCGAGATATCCGCCACCGCCCAAAGGGTACTCACCACATTGGGAGAACCCGCCAAAATGAAGCCACTGGGGAGGCCGATATATTCATCACTGGTGGAGGTGAAGTCGGTGATACCGGTTTCGCAGGCGGAGAGGGTGACGAGACGGCAGTTGGTCAGGTCAAGGCGTAAGATATCCTCTAAGGTCAGACATTTTTGCAGGTCGAGGAGTTTGTCGTCTTTCAGGGGCAGATAGCGACTGGGGTCATCGGTTGGCGGCGGGGGCGTAAATTCGCTTTTAGCCAGGATGAGGGCGGATTTGAGGGCATCTTCAAAATTGAAATAGCCGTGACAGGAGAAGTGGGTACAGTGGGCATTTTTCAGGGTTTCGGCATCAAGGGCGGCTTTTTCCGCTTGGTCATGTTTGAGGACTTGGTGGGGGTTAAACAGGGATTGGATGGCTTCGACTTCCATATCGGTGAATTGGAGGTCTTGGGTGGGGTTTTGGATGGCGAAGAGGCGGTTAAAGTGGGGGCGTTGTCGGTTTTGGGCTTGTTTGAGGACTTGGCAGTTGGGGGCGTAGGCAACTCCCTTGGGGAAGAGGTCTTGTAGGTAGGTCTTACCGTCTTCTGTGGTAATGGGTAAGGCGTGGAGGGGGAACAGGTGCAGGAAACGGTGAGGGATGAGGATGAGTTTTTGGCAGTTGGGGAAGTTTTGTCGTAGATTTTGCAGGATTTCGTCCAGGTGCAGGATTTTGGGGAGTTGTTCGAGGTGTTGGGGGAGAATTTCTCGCCATTGGCTGCCGTTGTCCATATAGTCGTCAATATAGGCAACTGTCCAGTCGATGAGGTTTTGTCGGTCTTCCTGGGAAGATGTCCAGAGGTGAAGGTTTTGGTTGGTGAGGGTGAAGGTTAGGAATTTATCATCCAGGACATACCATTCTAGGATGACGGTTTCATCATCCAGCAGAGATTGAATATCCGAGAATTTCAACGGTTTATAGGGATATTTGGCTTGGAATTCTTCCCGCAGTTGGTTGATGTGGGTATAGTCGGGGTTGGGGTCTTGTTTGAGGCGGCGGTCTTCTTCAGAAATCTTTTGACGGAGTTCTTGCAACCGTTGGCGGACTTCGGCGGGAATGTCTCCGCCTGAGTAGGCGTCACGGGTGGCGATGAGTTCAGTTAAGTTGCGGGCTTTACTGCGGTCTGCGTACTCAATCGCGTCGGTGTATCTATCCAATTCTAGGCACACTTCCACCATGCAGAGATAGAGTTTATTCCATTGTTCATTCAGTTTCCGTTTGGCTTCATCCCCAGAAGTGATTTCACCCCGGAGCAATTCCACAGTATCTAGTGCCTGGTCAAAGATACTGTAGGCATTTTCGAGAGCCGTTTGTTTCTTTTCAATGTCGTGGGTGTAGTCGTAGTATTGGTCTCGATAGACAAGTCCTAAGTTATAGAGAGTTTCTGTGTGGTTTTGGGGAAAAGAAATACGAGTATAGACTTCCAGCGCTTCTTGGTATAGATAGATAGCCCTCTCCAGGTTCTCCGCTCTCTCTCCTTGAATGCGGTTACGACAGGCTTCCCCTAAGTTCATTTGAGTCCCTGCCCATTCATAAGGAAAGACTTCACGAGTATAGACTTCTAAACTCGCTTCCATGAAAGTGATAGCTCTTTCTAGGTTATCCCCTCGCTCTCCCCGGATGCGAATTTGGTAGGCATTCCCCAAATTCATTTGAGTCTTTGCCCAATCTTCAGGAAAGTTGTCATGAGTATAGACTTCTAAACTAGCCTTCAAGAAGGCAATCGACATCTCCAGGTTATCCCCTCGCTCTCCCTCAATACGAGTTTGGTAGGCATTGCCCAAGTTCATTTGAGTCCTTGCCCATTCGTAAGGAAAGGCTTCACGAGTATAGACTTCTAAACTCGCTTCCATGAAAGTGATAGCTCTTTCTAGATTCTTCGCTCGCTCCCCACAAATACGATTACGGTAGGTTTCACCCCGGTTATTTTGAGTCCTTGCCCATTGTTCAGGAAAGGCTTTACGAGTAAAGACTTGTAAACTCGCTTCTAAAAAGGTGATCGCCCTTTCAAGATTATTCGCTCGCTCTCCCCGGATGCGGGATAGATAGGCAACCCCCAAGTTGTTTTGGGTTGTTGCCCATTGTTCAGGAAAGCCTTCACGAGTATAGACTTCCAAACTTGCTTCCATGAAAGTGATAGCTCTTTCTAGATTCTTCGCTCGCTCCCCTTGAATGCGGTATAGATAGGCATTCCCCAAGTTATTTTGGGTTGTTGCCCACTCTTCTCGAAAAGACTCGCGGGTGTAAACTTGTAAGGCCAATTCAGAAGCTCTAATAGACCGTTCTAGGTTATCTAGACGTTCTCCCCGGATTCGGAACAAGTACGCATTACCTAAACCACTGTGACCTCGTGCCCATTCATAAGGCAAAGTGTTTTTTGTACATAGTTCTAGGGCGAGTTCTATAGCAGAAATTGCCTGTTCAAGATTGTCTCCTTTATTGCCTTTTATACGAAATAAATAGGCATTTCCCAAGTTATTTTGAGTCATCGCCCAATCGAGAGGAAAAGATTCACGCTTACGAACCCTTAAGGCTAATTCTAAGGCAGTAATGGCAATTTCTATATTGTTGGCACGTTCACCTCGAATGCGAAATACATAGCAATTTCCCAAAGTATTTTGACTTCTCGCCCATTCGTAAGACAGTGTTTCCTGTGTACAGACTTCTAAAGCCGCTTTGCAATATCTTATAGACTTTTCTATATTATCTTCTCGCTTTCCCCGGAGGCGAAAAAAGTAGGCATTACCCAAATTAGTTTGAATCATTGTCCATTGTTCTGGAAAAGCCTGACGGGTACACACTTCTAAGGCAGACTCGTAATAGGTGATAGCCTTTTCAATATTTTCGCTTCGCTCTCCTTTAACTTGGAATAGATAGGCTTCACCCAAGTTATTTTGGGCCATTGCCCATTTTAGAGGAAAGGCAGTCTTAGTAAAAACGTCTAAAGCAGATTGGTAACAGAGAATAGACTTTTCAATATTCTGCCCCCGATCTTCTCTGATGCGGTTATGGTAGGCAATTGCCAAGTTATTTTGAACGCCTGCCCAATCTTCGGGATAAGCTTCACGCGCAAAGACTTTTAAGACAGACTCATAAGAGGCGATCGCAATTTCCAGATTATCAGCCCGATTCCCTAACGAGAACTGCTGAATTAAATTACCAAGTAAAAAAATAACGCCTGCGATTGCATAGGCTTGGCTGGGTTCAACCTTCCCAAAAACTTGACTTGCCCAGTTTTGCAGTGTCTCAGCCAAAGTCAAATCTAGCTTATCTAGGTTCTGTTGCAGCAGAGGATAAACCACATGGGGATTACCTTGACTTTGTTCGATCGCCTCCAACACCTTGATCAAAAAGCTGAAATAATCCTGCTCTATCCCCGGACTTTGACTCTCACCCGTCGCCACCCCAGAGGTTTGAGTGTTGAGATATTGTCCCACCTCCTGCGCCACATTCCGCAAAAACAGCGCCTGATTCTCCTCTCCCTCTTCCTGCAACTGCGCCGCCACCAACTCGCACAGCTGCACAAACCCCTCATCCACCAACTCCAGATGACCGTTGAGGATTTGCAGTTCCTCCCCACTGGGACATTCCAGGAGTTCTTGAATCAGGGAGAGATAAGCCTGCACTCGTTGTTCATCCATAGCCGCTCACCGGGTAGGGGATAGCACCCCAATTTTACCTCATTCCAGAGACTCAGAAACCGGGTTACTTTATTAAATCTTTATGAAGGAACAGAGAGGCTGCCAGAAACTCCGTTTCTTTTCCGGCGACTAGAAGCCCGGTTTCTTCCCCGAAAAGATGAGTTATAATAATCCAACAGAGTCAAATTACCTGAAAACTTATACCCTGACTATGACCCGGCAACCTACTCAAAATCAGCCCCCGGCAATCGAAGCACGAGTCACCAGCTTGGAAATCGAACTCACTCAACTTAAACAAGTCTTAGCCACCGTCACCTCACCACAACAACCCTGGTGGGAAGGCATTGCTGGGAGTCATGCTAATGACCCCACCTTTGAAGCGGTGATTCAACTCGGACAAGAATGGCGCAAAACGGCTGAATATGGACTTGAAAATTGCTGCCATTTCTCTGGTTCACAATGCCACCCTCCTAACGTGCAACCAGTCTGATTTTGGCATTATCCAAGAACTCTCTATCGAAAATTGGCCAATCAACGGTTCTTGAATCAGGGATAAATAAGCCTGCACTCGCTCTTCATCCATAGCCGCGCACCAGGTAGGGGATAGCACTCCCATTTTACCCCATTCCAGAGACTCAGAAACGGGGTTACTTTATTAAATCTTGGTGAAGGAATCGAGATGCTGCCAGAAACCCGGTTTCTTTTGTCAGAACACCCAATTATCAATTATCAATTATTTCGTCGTATTGGGTGCTGTTGTCTGTTGGCTGTTTTTTCATCGTCAGCAGAATCTCATCTAAAAATGTTTGGTCGAGAAGCTGATGGCGTTCTTGGGTATAGTCGCCTTGACCCGAAGTAAAGTATTGAATAAACCGGATTGTATCAACAACTCCCAAGGAATTGATTAGGACTTGATAGCCTTGTTTTATTATTTCTTGTTGTGTCTTGCTCATAATTGCTTTTTAGTTTACGGGGTCTTCTGGCTCTAGGGTGAGATTTGTTGCATGGAATACAACATTGTAGGGGCGAAAAATCCCCTCCTGGGAGGGGTTGGGGTGGGTTATGCCCCTACGGCAACGGATGTAATCTGCCATAAATTTTCCTTATACCCCTAAATCCAGAAGACCCTTTTACGAGGAGTTCTTGAATCAGGGAGAGAGCAGTCTGCGATCGCGATTCATCCATAGCCACGCACCCAGTCATCCACCTCACGCATCTTGTACAGTAGCCATAACAGGCATATTCCCCTGGATTGAGTTATCCTAGAATAGAGACTGAACCTTAAAAAGCGAGACGTCGGCAATGGGTACTATGGATAATTCCCCAATCCAGGATAGAGAATCAGCGGCTCCAATGTCTGTAACAGATTTACAGAGTCAACTGAATGATTTACTCAAGCAACTATCCCCTGAGCGATTACGGGTTCTGGCTGATTTTGCCGCTTATTTGGCTAATGCTGAAAGCGAGAGTGCAACCCAAGAACTCTTAGAAATTCCGGGATTGCTAGAGCGAGTTAAGCAAAATCACGCAACCCCGAAGAACCAGTACACAAGTTGGAGAAACCTCCGCTCTGATGTCTGATGTAGGGGCGAAAAATTTTTCGCCCCTACTCCCGCGATCGCACCCGAATATCAAAGTTCTGAAAGGAGACTATGCAGGCTATTACCGCTATCGTATAGGTGACTACAGGGTCATATATACGATAGATGATAAATTAGTCCAAGTGTTTGTCATCGCGATCGCCCATCGCCGTGAATCTTATGAGCGGTGAGAATGAGTTGATAAGCTTAGTGATCGGCAAAACCCCTCATCCACCAACTCCAGATGACCGTTGATGATTTGCAGTGCTTCCCCACTGGGACATTCGAGGAGTTCTGGAATCAGGGAGAGATAAGCCTGCACTCGTTGTTCATCCATAGCCGCGCACCGGGTAGGGAATAGCACCCCGATTTTACCCCGTTTCTGAGTCTCTGAAATGGGGTTACTTTATTAAATCTTGGTGAAGGAACACCAGATGCTGCCAGAAAACCGGTTTCTTTTGCCCAAACCCGCTATTTTAGAGATTTGATGCACAAGTCCGCTACAGTCGGTTAAAATAGATGGCATCCAACCCATTAAATCAGCCCCTTATGGCACTGACCCGAATCACCCCAGATGGAACCGCAACGATTCCCCCAGAAATTATCGACTGGCTGCAATTAAAACCGGGAGACCCCATTAATATCGCCATTTCCCCTGATGGCAAAGTCTATTTAGAACCCGTCCCCAAAGCCGCTAAAATTGATGTCCGTACCTTATCGGGTTGTCTCTACGATCCAGACAGAAAACCCGTTTCTCTAGCGGAAATGGAACAAGCCATTGCTGAAGGGGCAGGAGAATCGATGTGAAAGGTTTGGATACCAATGTCATCGTCCGCTTTCTAGTCCGAGACGATGAATCACAATGGCAGCAAGCGGATCGATACATCAATCAAGCCCTAGAAAATCATCAAACCTGCTTGATTAATAATATTGTCCTTTGTGAAGTTGTTTGGGTATTACGCAGTCGGTACAAAATTAAGCGAGACCAAATTATCACTATTCTAGAAACTCTCTTAAATACCAATATTTTTGTATTTGAAAATTCCGATGATATCGCTTGGGCAATTCATAAAATGAAGTCGGGAAATGCTGATTTTTCTGATTATTTGATTGTTCGCATCAATCAACAGGCTGGCTGTGATGAAACCGCATCGTTTGATGTCAAGCTAGGGCAATTATCCCAGGTTTACCGGCTGAGTTCATAAACTCTTAGAAACCGGGTTTCCTTCTTGATTTTTTGTGAATAAACACCAGATGCTGCCAGAAACCCAGTTTCTTTTGCCCGACTACCCAAAAACTCGATTACTCAAGATTCCTAACTTTGCGTAACTCATCCAAAAACTCCTCCCGCGTCACAGACTCTAAAACCTCGCGCCTTTCCTGGGTATAATCTCCCTGTCCACAACCCATTTGTTGCAAAAATCGAATCGCATCAGACTGTCCCAAATGACTGACTAGAATCTGATAGCCCTTTTCTCTTAACTCTAATGCGTTCATCATGAAAAACTCCTGTTTACTGCTCCTGTAAAACCTCAATCAGCCACACCACCGGATTACGAATAGCTACCTTTAATTGGTGTTCATGTCTGCGAGCCGTCTTGAGCAGGGGCGATTAAGACAACACACATCTAAATATACCGCAACCATCACACCCCCTGCAATTTGCCGCTACCAACTCGCACACCTGCACAAACCCCTCATCCACCAACTCCAGATGACCGTTGAGGATTTGCAGTTCCTCCCCACTGAGACAATTGAGGAGTTCTGGAATCAGGGAGAGATAAGCCTGCACTCGCTGTTCATCCATAGCGGCGCACCGGGTAGTGGATAACACCTCGCTTTTACCCCATTCCAGAGACTCAGAAAAAGGAATAGTCGGTTTGATTACGCTGAATCCAGATTTGTCCGGAACGAATTTCCATTGGTTCGGGTCGGGTCGAGTCCTTAGTCAAACAAATTGGACTCAGGGTGAAATTGCCGGGGGCACAGCTGTTGTGCTCGTGACCCTTCGTGGGCCGTTGCATCAAAACAACAGGGATGTGTTGATATTGCCCATACAAAGCTCTTATATTGGTGGGGGGTCTCCTATTAGATAAAGAGGTCAGCGCTATGCACAGCTCAACCGGTGAACAGTCGGGTAGCCAGGCCCGCAATGTTACCATCAACATCAGAGCCAAGCAAAGCCAACGAGATCTTATTGATCATGCCGCTAAAGTGCAGGGCAAGAGCCGCTCGGAATTTATGCTGGAGTCGTCGTATCAGAAGGCGCAAGATGTTCTTCTGGAACAGACGTTCTTCGGGTTAGATGAGCTTAAATTTAAGCAGTTTGTGGCGTTGCTGGATGCGCCACCGACCCAAAATGACAAGCTGCGTACATTACTGAAAACTAAGGCTCCGTGGGATTAGATCGAGATCGGCCTAAGCTGCACTCACCGGAAAAACTCAATGTCACGGTTAAAGATGCCCGCGCTTCACTAGATTGACAAGCCTGAACGTTCTTCGCTTTAACTCGCCATCCTCAGAGCTTTAGAGGGGATACCGATCGCACACAAACGCGATCGCCGCCTCCCGAGAACCGCCAAAATCCCCATCCAACGTTCCCGCCTGAATATCCGCCAACATCTCCTTAAACTGAGGTCCCGGCTTATACCCCAACTGCTTCAAATCCTCCCCATTTAACAACGGCTTCACATGGGCCCACTCCGTCAGATACTGCCAAACCTTGCGGCGCAGCGATCGCCCCATCCCCAACGCCACCAACAACAACCCCGCCAACTCCTCCCCCTCCAACACCTGCACCACCTCACTCGGCCGCCGCGCCAGCTTCAACCCCCCTTGCAAACGCTCACACCGTTCCCCCAGCGTCGCCAACCGTTGCACCGTCTCCTCCGGTAACTGCAACTGTTGCGCCACCGCCGCCCGGGAAAACTCCCCATCTCCCATCTCCACCTGAGACAATAACACCTCCAACAACATCCGCCAATGACTCAGATGATGCCAATTCTCAAAGCGTCGTAACCCCCGATCCATCAACTGTAAACGCCGCCACAGTTCCCGCGTCAACCGTAACTGAGGATGCAAACATTGCAACGCCCCCAACCGATCCAACTCCCGCAACGCCCGCGGCCAATACGACGCTTGCAACAGATACTTCAACTCACTCTTCAATCGCGCCTGTAACGCCGGCGTGCGCGGATTCAGAGAGCGCGATCGCTCATACACCCCACTGGCGATCGCATGACGAATAAACCGCTCCGTCTCCGGTTCAATCTCAAACCCAAACCGCACCGCAAAGCGCACCGCCCGAAAAATCCGCGTCGGATCCTCAATAAAACTATTGGCGTGCAACACCCGCACCCAACCCCGCTGCAAATCCAACACACCGCCAAAAAAGTCCAACAACTTCCCCTGACGAGGGGTTGTCAAGCGAATCGCCAAAGCATTAATCGTAAAATCCCGGCGGTACAAATCCTGACGAATCGAACTGGCCTCCACCTCCGGATTCGCCGCCGGATAGGGGTAAAACTCCGTCCGCGCCGTCGCAATATCCAACCAAAGGGAATCAAAAACAGGGTCATTGTGCCACAACAACGCCGCCGTCTGGAACGCCCCATGCACATCCAACCGCGCCCCCGCAAACCGTTCCTGTAACACCGTCGCCAACTCCACCCCCGCACCCACCGTCGCCGACTGGTGAAAGCCATCCACCACCAAATCAATATCCGTTAACACCACCTCCGTCTCTTGCGGCGACTGCATCCCCCGCAACACATCTCGCACCGCTCCCCCCACCAGATAGAGTTGCCAACCCCGTTCCTGAGCCGCCTGGGCCGCCGTTTCCAGCAATTGCCATAACTTGGGGTTCAGGTGCGATCGCAACCCATCCCAAACATCCGCCTCCCGCATCCAGCGCCACCTCTGGGAACCCTGCTCAGGATGAACCGGACAGAGTTGATGACTCTCCTCATGCCGTTCTCGCAACACATCCGTGCGCGTCACAATCCCCAGCAATTCCCCAGCATCCAAAACCGGCAACCGACCAATATCAAACGTTACCATCAGCCCCTCAATTTCGGGCAGCAAGGTGTCTGGACGAATCGTTTTGACGTTTCGGGTCATATAGCCCTTAACCGGGGCATGGTGGAAGCCATGATGCAGGGCAATGTCCAAATCCCGACGGGAGATGACCCCCACTAATTCGTCCGCCTGATTAACCACAGACAAGCCAGAATGGCCATAGCGCAGCAAAATCCGGTGGGCCTCGCCAATCGTGGTACTGGGGCGAATCGTCCGCACCGGAGAGGACATCAACTCCCGGGCCGTCGGTGGCGGGGGAATTTGCCCTTTGAGGCGATCGCACAACTGGCCGAGCACCTCCTCCGGGTTCGCATTACGCAATTGTGCCGAACCCGCTTTACGATGGCCCCCGCCCCCAATGGTTTGCAAAATCAGATTGAGATCCGTCTGAGGAATTTGCGATCGCGCAATCACCGTCAGCCGCGACTCATCCCCCTGACGTTGATACTCATGCAGCAAAATCATGGCATCCGTATCCGTCAGTTCCAGCAGCCGCGAGGCCAACCCCGACAATCCCGGCACATAATCAGCCGTCCGCAACAGCACCGAACCCAGTTGCTGTCCCCAAACCTCCTCCGTCTGGACGGTTTCCAGGGCCGTCGCCAGTAACTCTTGCAACGAGTCCGATAATCCCGGCTCAATATACTCAGCAATCAACGTCAAACTGGCTCCCTGCTTCATCAACCAGGCCAAGGCCAAGGCATCTCGGGCCGTACTATGGTCAAAGGTGAGAGAGCCACTATCCACATGAATCCCCAAGGCCATCACCGTAGCCTCATGCACCGTTAGGCTCAGGTTTTGCTCCTGCAACTGTTCCACAATCAGAGTCGTTGTCGCCCCAATCGCTTCAATCTGACAGTGACTAGCGGCAATATCTCCCATGACACCGGGATGATGATCATAGAGATAAATCCCCTTTAGATGAGGCGCATCCAACCATTCCGCCGCTTTCCCCAGGCGATCACGCCATTGAGTATCCACCACAAACAGCGATCGCAACTGTTCCGGATTCACCGAACGCCGTTCAATAATGGCATACTCATCCCGATGCAGTCTCAGAAACTCCTCCACCCCTGGATGAGCGCCTCCCGTGAGGACAATGCGCGCGCCGGGGTGCAGTCGGGTTAGGCCAACGGCCGCCCCTAAACTATCGAAATCAGCAGTAGTATGACAGAGGATGATGTCCATGGGGAAAGGCAAGAGGCAAGAGGCAAGAGGCAAGAGGCAAGAGGCAAGAGGCAAGAGGCAAGAGGCAAGAGGCGACCACAAGGATGCGCCCTATTTTTTATGGGTCGATGTTACGATGGGGCATCAATATTAATATCAATTCAACCTCAAGATAACTCGGTCAACATCATGTCTTTTACTGCTCTTCGTCAACTCTGCGTTGCCTTCTCTCTGGCAATGTTACTGTTTATTGGGGGATGTGACAGTCCTCAAGCCGATGTTCCGCCGCCGCCTCCGGCTGAACAGGTGCAACCGGCCGATGGCCAGGGGGCCGTCTCCCCCCAATCTCTCCCGGGAAGTGCCTTTAATCGCTTCTTTCCCTCCGCCAGTGGTGAGTATGAGCGGGTGTATACTCAGGAGAAAGACGGATTCGCTGAAGCGAAACTCAAACGCAATGGGGAGGATGTGGCGATGCTGGCGATTTCCGATACCGTGAACGTCCCCGCTGCGGCTGAACGGTTGCGCAACAGTCCTAACCAAATTGCGGGCTATCCTGGGGCCACCCTAGGACAAACTCAGACTTCGATTTTGGTGGCTGACCGCTTCCAAGTCAAGGTGATTTCTCGCAGTGCCGATTTTACCGAGAGTGATCGCGAGGCTTGGTTGCAACGATTTGACTTGCAAGGCCTCTCCCGACTGTAACCCCCCGACTGTAACTCTACTTCCTCACCATCATGAGTAAATCCATTCAACAACGGGTTGACGACCTCCCCACTCGTAATTTAACCATCTTTAGCCTCAATGCCCTGGACAACATCGTCCCCGGCAAATGGGAGAATCTGGTGGGATGGGACAATACCATCAAAACCATCACCCAGGAAAGCGATCCGGCTATCTTGGATCTCGTCAGTCGGCGGGCGATCGCCCTCTATGACGACAAATCCCAAGGCTACCAAACCGCCCTCTGGCTCTACGATACCATCGACCGCACCGGGAGCGCCCTGGGGACCGCTGCTCTCGGCAATAAAATTGGCGAAAAAGTGCCTCTGCTGGGGTTCCTCAATAAACTCACCCCGAAAGCGGAGAAAGCCCAAACCATTGATTTATCCCTAAAATTAGTGGTGGAAGTGGTGGCGTTTTGCAAAATCAACGGGATTCCTGGCGATAGTCTCGGGGATTTCCTGCGATCGCTCTCGGACTATGGCGGCGAGTCCCTGATGCGGATGTCGGCCCTTGTCTGTTTTGATGGCCTGATTCCCCTCGGTCCCAACTTCATTCAAGCCGTCAGTAGTCGTCTCAACGGCCTCAGTCCTAAGGAACTCGAAGACAACTCCCAATATAAAAGCATCGAATCCGAGATTCCCGGCAAAAATAGTGATAGCAAACTGAGTTTTATCGGGGAGAGTTTTGATTCCGTCAAGGGGTGGATGGGGAATTTAGTCAGTTCCCACGATCTCACCCCCCAGAAAGTCAGTCACAACCTACAGGGATTCATTGACTTCAGTGAAGATCGCCTGGATTATTTGGCGGCGTTTCTGGATATGAGTACTGACTACTACCGCCATACGGGGGTACAAACTCTGGCCCGTCGCTTGATTGAGCGGTCGTTGGCGGAGATTTAAGAGCGAGTGAGCGGGTCAGTGATGGGTGAACCTTCATCGGTTCACCCTAATTCTATTTTTTTTAGGAGAATCATGATTTTAACCACATTAGAGGGTGTTCCGGGGAAAGAAATTCTGGAACATTATGGCATTGTTCAAGGAAGTACCGTACGTGCTAAGAACGTTGGCCGTGACATTGGTGCAAGTCTTAAAAACTTGGTAGGTGGAGAACTGAAAGGCTACACAGACCTACTCAATGAAGCCCGACAAGAAGCAATGGATCGGATGATACTTCAGGCAAAACAAATGAACGCCAATGCCATTGTTAACATCCGTTTTTCAACTTCGTCTGTGGCTCAAGGGGCGGCAGAGATTTTTGCCTATGGTACGGCTGTATTAGTTCGCTAAAGGGTTGCAAACACTACCATGGAAGAAATTATTTTTTTCGCCATTCTCCTGGGAGTTGGCTACTTTTTTGGAGTTTTTGCAGAAAAGAAACACTATCAGGATATCCAGTCCCGAGAACAAAAAACTCTATCGTTAGCCATCGCTTCCTTTGGAGCAAAACAACCCTTACCCCATGCCTCTGAGGCGGAGCTATTTGTGGGAGCCGTTGTCATTTCCTCAGATTATTTTAAAACCTTTGTGATGGCCTTGCGTAATATTTTAGGGGGGCGAGTTGTTGCCTATGAAAGTCTCCTCGATCGCGGTCGTCGAGAGGCCTTATTACGGGTGAAAGAGCAGGCGATCGCCTGGGGAGCAACCGAAATCCTCAACGTTCGCTATGAAACTAGTACCATTGGCGGCAACAATCAGAAAGGCATCGCGGCGATCGAAGTCATTGCCTATGGCACAGCCATTCGTTAGCCTGGAGTCAGAGGACGCTACTGGACGAGAAAGATGGGATTTAAACCAAAAGCCATCACCGAAGAGGTCAATGTCTCTCAGGTTAATCCCTTAGTTGATTTTGCTCGCCTGCTTGGGGTAATTGTTACTCTGACCCTAGTTATCTACTTTATCTTAGGCTTGGCGGTGGATTGGGTTGTCCCCCGACTCCCACCCGAGCAAGATATTTGGATTGGAGAAACTCTCGCCCCGGCCGTGGCCCCACAACTTGGGGGCAATATCCTAGAAGACGATACTCGACAACTCTATCTATCTGAGTTACTAGAAGAGTTACGGCATCCCGACGACTTGGAAGATATCCCCCTAACGCTGAATCTAATTGACAGTGAGGTGGTCAATGCGGCCGCCTTGGCTGGGGGACAGTTGTTTGTGACGACAGCCTTTTTAGCAGAAGTGGAGTCAGAAAACGAACTGGCCTTTGTTCTCGGTCATGAGTTGGGTCACTTGTCGGCCCGAGATGGAGTAAGAAGTTTAGGACGGGGAATTTTCGTCCTCTTGGGGAGTTTAGTCTTGAACTTGGGCCATGAGGGAGGTGGCCCGGATGTGATTGGCTATACTCTCAATCTCAATCGTCTCAATTATAGCCGTAGCCAGGAATATGCCGCTGATGAGTATGGCTTAGAATCAGTGGTGCGCCATTACGGCCATGGGGCGAATAGTTTAGACTTTTTTAAACGCTTGGCGGCCAGGAAGGAGGCGTTTCCAGAGGAATTAGTGAGAGCCTCAGAGTATTTCCAAACCCATCCCCTGACGGCAAATCGCATTGAGCAGTTGGAGGCGATCGCCCAGCAACAGAGATGGTCTCTGACTGGGGAGGCCACCCCCATTCCCGAGGATCTGGCTTGTGCGAATTTCCAGTGCAACGACAGCCCCTCAAATTCCTAAAGAACTGAGGGGGCCCTGTCGCTGAAAGCCCGGTTTCTAAACCGTAGCCATTTCTGGAGAGGGACGTTTGCTATTGCGAATCCCCTCAATGGCTTCCGCGTAGTCGGGAGCCTTAAACACTGCCGAACCGGCGACAATGGCGTTAGCACCTGCCTCTAACACGTGCCAGGCATTCGCCGGCTTGAGACCCCCATCGACCTCAATCCAGGGGTCGAGTCCCCGCTCGTCACACATTTGACGCAGTTTACGGATTTTGGGAACCACCTCGGGAATGAAGCTTTGTCCACCAAAACCGGGGTTAACACTCATAATGAGCACTAAATCACACAGTTCCAGAACATACTCAATCAGGTCCAGGGGCGTCCCAGGGTTTAACACCACGCCGGCCTGCTTCCCGAGTTCGCGGATCTGGCCTAAGGTACGGTGCAGATGGGGAGACGCATTATGCTCAGCGTGAACCGAGATGATATCGGCCCCAGCTTTCGCGAAGTCGGCCACATACTTTTCCGGTTCGACAATCATCAGGTGAACATCCAGAGGCTTCGTCGTCACCGGACGCAGGGCATCGACGATTAACGGACCAATGGTAATGTTGGGAACGAAGCGACCGTCCATCACATCTACGTGAATCCAGTCGGCACCCGCTTCGTCAACGGCCTTGACCTGTTCGCCCAGACGACTAAAATCGGCTGATAAGATTGAGGGAGCAATAACTGTAGACTTTTGAGAATTTAATGTTGCCATTTGGCAAGTTCCTCGATTTTGTGTGTTGCGTTTGATACAGAATTTAAGTAAAGCTTAACAAAAAACGTCGACATAATGCCCTATATTTTTTGGCGATCGCCAAGAAATCATAACCGATTCCCAATTTCCCAACTTGTATTAGGAGCACAGCTGTGGCGCAGCGCAGTAGCATCAGACCCCTTTTGACCCGATTCATCCTCGGGATGGTGATGGCGATCGCCCTAGGGTGGTTTCATCCCCTCGTCGCCACCTCCTCCACGGGAGAGGGCGGGATCCAAGCCGAACGGCTTCATAACAGCCCCTACAACCTCTTAGGCCGTAAAATCGCCATTGGCCAGGTGGAAATCGGTCGTCCTGGTCAATTTGGCATCGATAAGGGGGTTCCTCCAGAGGAGGAGTTGGCCCCAGATCTAGCTGGCATTTTCCTACGCGATCGCGCAGCAGTTCCCGGTAGTAATGTGGATGGCCATGCCCATGGAGTCGCCAGCGTTATGGTCAGTAGCCATAAACAACGACTGGGAGTTGCCCCCCAGGCCCGACTCTACTCTAGCGCCAGCTCTCCCGATCGCGGCGGCAATCGGCAAGGACAACATTGTCTCTCCGCACAACAGGTGGCTGAACAAAATAGTGACGACGTTCGCGCCATCAACTTCAGTTTTGGTGAACCCCTCTGGCTTGATCCCCGGCCCGATGCAGTCCTTGATGGCAACGCCTTATTAACCCTCTGTATTGACTGGTCTGCCAATCATCACAATACCCTCTATGTGATTGCCGGAAACCAAGGACAAGGAGGCATCCCCATCCCCACGGATCATTACAACGGCATTAACGTCGCCTCCAGTCATGCCCACAACGGTCGTTACGATCAAGTCGATGTTTCCAACCTAGGCAATGTCTTTGAACCGCCGTTCGACCGCCTCGTGGGGTTAGAAACGAATGTCGATGGACGACTGTTAATTAGTCTGTTGGCCCCGGGCCGGGATGTGAAGCTTTTAAGTCAGCAGGGAGAGGTGTTCCCCAGTACCGGAACCAGTTTTGCCTCGCCCCATGTGGTGGGGACTGTGGCCTTATTACAGGAATATGGCGATCGCCAATTACGGGAGAATGCCCCCCATTGGAGTTTAGACGCTCGCCAGAATCAGGTCATGAAAGCCGTCATCCTCAACTCTGCCGATAAAGTTGCCGATTCCGGCGATGGCTTACGTCAGGGGATGACTCGCACCATCGGCGATCGCCAGGGTGGAAACTGGCTCACCTCCGAGGCCCATCGCAATCCTAAAGTCCCCGTACATCGGGATATGGGAACCGGACATCTCAACGCTCATCGCGCTTATCAGCAGTTCAGCCCCGGTCAATGGTCAGCTTCAGAGCCTGTCCCTGCCATGGGTTGGGACTTTAATCAGATCGCCAGTACCCAGGTAAAAGACTATGTGCTGGACGCACCCCTAAAAGCCGAGAGTTATGTAGCCGCCACCCTCACCTGGAACCGTCAGGTTGACTTAAATGATAGTAATGGTGACGGCCGCTACGATATAAATGAGAGCTTCCGCGATCGCGGCCTCAATGACCTCAACCTCTACCTAATGCCCGCCGATTCCGACAACATTGATGAAGCGATCGCCGCCTCCACCAGCGAGGTGGATAGCTTAGAACACCTATTTCAAGCCGTTCCCCGCAACGGACGCTACAAACTCCGAGTCGTCTATCAGCGTCAGGTCAACGATCCCGCGCAAGACTATGCCATCGCCTGGTGGACGGTTCCGGATGCCTAACCCCAGGGCGATCGCCCCTGCTGTCTCCTGTTGTGTCTCCCCATGAAACGTCTCTCCATTTACTTCACCCTAGTGCCCGTCTTTGGCTTTTTTCCCGCCTGGTGGCGACTGTATCGTCATCAAGGCTCAACTCAAGAACAAGCCATTAGCCGTTTAGCCATGACCCTGGCATTCCTGTGGCTTTCAGGCTACATTTTGTTTGGCACTGCCGCTCAAAGTAGCGAATTCGGGTCTTTGCCGGTTCTGATCGGCGGCAGTCTCTGGACAACGACCTATTTTCTAACCTGTTTTGGGCTGATGGTACGCTTGTCCCAGGGAAAATCCTTATGGTTACCCGGAATCGGTCAGATCAGCGATCGCCTCCCTTAACCCCTCGTCCTGTTATGAGTTAAGACGATGAACCCTCCCAATCGGGCTAACGTGAGCCAAAACTCCGGGGGGTTGGGTCAAAATCTGAAATCATAACGTTAAGATATGTAATCAACTCCGGGTTAATTACCGTGATTGACTCGTCCAACCTACTTGTGTGTGAGGAATTCCGTGTCAGTACAGCACCGTCAAGAGCGCATACCCCCATCTCCCGCCCCCAAACCCCAGGGTAAGACCCTTAAACATTCAGGGCTGGGCTGGCTCTGGTTAGGCTTAGGACTGAGTGGGGTGGCCATGCTTTCGGCAACCGCCGGAGCCCTACTGGCCGTCTCCTTATCCAGCACCCCCTTAATGCAAAGTCGGATTCGTCCTGAAGATCGGGGGATCTTCAGTGAGGAAGATTTAGCCATCTCCAATATGCGAATCCCCGAACTAACTCGTCCGGTGAACATTTTGATTCTCGGCACGAAAGTTCTCAATTCTGATCTGGGCAAGCCCCTACGCCGCTCCGGCCATGATCCCCTCGTCAATTCCCTCGATGGCCGATCCGACAGTATGATGTTGGTTCGTTTTGAACCGAAAGAGAAGAATCTGACGCTGCTCTCAGTGCCCCGGGATACCCTAACCTGGATTGAGGGTCATGGGGACCAAAAAATTAATGAGGCGAACTACTATGGCGGCCCCGCCCTCAGTGCGCGTACCATCAGTGATCTCCTCGGGGGAGTTGGTGTTGACCGCTATCTGCGGGTCAATATTCAAGGGGTGGAAAAACTGATCGATGTTCTCGGGGGAGTGCGGGTTAATGTTCCCCAGGACATGAAGTACACAGACCACACCCAACATCTCTATATTGACCTCAAGGCCGGAGAACAACATCTCAACGGGAATCAGGCAATTCAGTTTTTAAGATTCCGTCATGACGGGATGGGAGATGTTGGGCGTATTCAACGGCAACAGATGTTCCTACGGGCTCTGATTGAACAAACCCTCAATCCTCGCACCCTGGTTCGTCTCCCTCGGATTCTCTCGACAATCCAAGAATCCGTCGATACTAATCTTAGTGTAGAGGAGTTGGTGGCCTTGCTCAACTTCGCCGGTCAAACCAGCCGTGAGAATGCCCAGATGCTCCTCCTTCCGGGACAATTTCGTGATCCCGAAGGCCCCGAGGGGTTAAGTTACTGGATTCCCAATTACAGTGAAATTGACCACATGGTGGGCGAACATTTTGGACGCTCTTCGCAACCCGCCCAAGCTTGGCGGGCAGATCCGCGCTACTTACGGATCGCCATTCAAGATAGCACGGAGGAGCCGGGGGCAGTCGATGCTCTGATTGATAAACTTTGGGATGCCGGGTATCGTAATGTCTATTTGGCTCACGACTGGCAACAACCCCTAGGGGAAACCCGTATTATTGCTCAGGGGGGCGATCGCAGCAGTGCTTTAGAGGTCAATCGTTCTCTGGGCTTCGGGGAAGTGCGAGTTGACAGTACGGGTGTTCTCCATTCAGACATCACTATCCAACTGGGACAGGATTGGCTGGAAAAACAAAGTTCCTACCTACAATTAGACCTGTGGTAGAACCGCTGGAGCGTTCAAATTTTCCCACGGTTTCGCAAAAGAGGGGTTATCATCGTACAGAACAGGGATGTGACCCCCTCCGAGATCTCGGCTTGAGCAGGTCCCCTTAACCCCTCCCGAATGGATTAAAACATCATGGATGGAATTTGTACCCTAGCGAATGATTACGTCTACGACCAACTCGTGGCCCTGCTCAATAGTATCGAGGTGAACCAGGGCAAGGATACCCCGGTCTGTGTTTTTCCCTATGATGATAATTTAGAACGGGTGAGAGCGGAGGTTGCACGTCGTCCCAATGTGCAACTCTATGATGACCAAGAGTCGATTGAGCGTTGGGATACATTTTTTCGTCGGGTCTGGGATGCACATCCGACGGCTCATCGCCGACGTCAAGAGCGAGGACATACACAACCCTATTATCGCTTTGGTCATCACCGTTATTTTTCATCTTTCGATGGGCCATTTGATCGCTTCGTTTACCTGGATGCCGACGTTTTACTGATGGGTCCTCTCAATTCAGTTTTTGAGAAATTAGAACACTATGATTGGGTTGTCTATGACTATCAGTTTAAAGATCCAGGGCATATCTATGACCTAGATTACAAAAATCTCTACGACATTTTCCCAAACGAAAGAATTGAGAAAGAAGTTTTTTGTTCCGGGTTTTATGGAACCCACAGACATTTATATTCACCAGAAGAGCTAGAGCAGCTTCTCGGCTATATGGAAGCTGGGGAAGCCGAGGTGCTTTATATCTGGGCGGCGGATCAGCCCATTCTCAATTACCTGCTGATGCGATCGCAGCGACGTATCTATAATTTTTCCCATCACCTTCCCGCTGAAGAACGAACCGGTTGCTGTGTCACATCCCCTCATTTTGAGGAGAAGGATGGGATCATGTATGACAAGGGCAAACGCTTGACCTATCTTCATTATATTGGTGTTTCTTCCTCAGTGTTTCGGCGCTTGTGCGAGGGAGAAAATCTTGACTGTCCCTATCGTGATGTATTTTTGCATTATCGCTATCTCCATGAACCGGAAAACTGCCCGAAATTTACCGGAGCTGCCAAACCCCTCAATCGACCCCCCAGCTTGACTCAACGGCTCCTACGGAAAATTGGTATTACATCTAAGTAAGCTAAAGTAAGACAACTGGAATGAGGATGATATTATGAAGCGGGGGATTTATATTGTTGCCAATGACAAAGTTCTTGAACAAACCATTGCTTTTCTGAAGAGTTTACGTCACTATGATGCCGAAACGCCGGTTATTCTGATTCCTTTTGATGCTAATTATCAACGGGTCTTGGAGGTGACAGAGCCGTTTGGTGTTACCCTATTTGAGGATTTAGATTTCGTTGATGACCTCTGCCTCAAGCTTCACAATATTTTTGGCAAGGGGTTTTTTAATACACCGAATAAGCAACGCAAACAAGCTTGCTGGTTTGGTCCATTTGATGAATTTTTGTACATCGATGTTGACATTATTGTTTTTGAGAAAATAATAGAGAATCTAAGCTACCTTGAAGATTACGATTTCTTATGTTGTGATTATCAATATACTAATGGGACTAAAAATGTCTTCACTTCCAAAGTTTTGGAAGATGGAGTGTTTACAGAAGATGACCTGCAAGATGTTTTTAATAGCGGTTGGTGGGCCTCTAAGAAGGGTTTATTTTCCCTAGAGGACTTATATGAGACCTTCGCAGAATGTGCTGAGCATCCCGATTACTTTGACTTTTCTCAGAAAACCACCGATCAGCCGATTTTCAACTATCTCGTCCTGAAACGGATTCAACGCCGCTTTAACCTGGTGCGCCGGCCGGGGAAAGCCCCAGGAAGTTGGGCCCGCAGTCCTCATTTTCAACGGGAGGGCGATCGCCTCATCGACACAAAAACCGGACAGCCCCTGCAATATCTCCATTGGGCCGGAGTACGCATTGAACCGGGTTGTCCCTATTGGGATATTTGGGAGCATTATCGCTATCTTGGGGAGGAAACTCCTGAACGTACCGCGATCGCCCCCCCAACCCCCTCCATTTCCCGTCAGTGGCTCGATCGCCTTAAGCAGTTCCTCAAGGGTCTGCAACCCTAATCATCGAAGTAGCGTCCCTCAAGCAGGCGTCACAAATCCCTGTCGCTTCAGCGCAGCGAGGATGTTGAATCATAGGGATGGACATCATGGCCACCCCTAGGGGCGAGATTTAAGGATTTACAGCAGAGGGAGTAGTTTGCGAATCGCGGGGCCAGGTAAAAGGACGATTGCGCTCCCCAGCCATCCGTTCAAATACCGCTAAATTCTCTGGCGAGAGTTCCTTCTGCCAACGCAGATCTAACTTAATCTCAAAATCAATCTTGTTATAATAATCACCATGAATCGTTTCTAGGGGTTGTTGAGCCTTTAGTCCTCGATACTTGGCAATCATAGAATTGATGCCAGAACTCCCAACGACATGATGATGAGGATGTTTCCAAAATTCAATCATATCCGGTCTAAACTCAAGACCAACGGCATCACAAACTTGTTTGAGCGTCCCCTCAGGATCTGAAGCCAACGCCTCATAGTGAACCATCATTTTACGATCGCTTGGATATCGATCATAAATCTTGTTTTTCTGGTCTAACTCATTTAACCAATGTTGTGTCAACCCCTCAATGCCCTTATCTGGATAAATCCGTAAATAGGAATTGACCACCGCTCGTCCGTCCCGAACCATATGAATCAAGAACGGCTGTAACCACTGTTGCCGAAACTCCCGTGCTGCTAGGCGTTGATTGAGCCAAGAAAAATACTTACTCGAATCAACCAAAACATCAGCATCAATCTTCTCAAACAGACGACTGTAGGGATTTAGAATGGCATCATTGCCCAGCCAACCCCGCACCCATCGTTCCAACTTCAGAGGGATATGACGATGTAGCCGGTGTCCACTCATTCCTCGGGCTAAATTCTGCCGTTCTGTCTCCGTGAACTGTTCCTGCCAAAAATAACTATCCTCCAACACACACAGCCGCTTCCCGCGTTTCACAAAATCGGGTAGCTTACTAATTTCTCCCAAAGAAAACGCTCGTGGGTGACTCCCTAACATTAAATCCATTAACGTGGAGCCAGACCGACCAATTCCAATAATAAAAACGACTGATTTTTGCATGATTGAGCTTAATTGCCTCAACACTCTTTTTTCTGGGTTGACAACGACTGGCCGGCGATCGCCAGTCCAGTGCCATTCCATCCTATCAAACCCAATCTTGCCCAGGAGTAGCCGCACCATCAATGTTGATCGCGATCGCAGTGTAACCTGATCGCGATCGCTGCGGGAACTGTTGACGATCGCATTGGGTCATAGATCCCAATCATGGAAATCTTCCTTATTGTTCGGCAGACTAGACGTATAGACCAAAAGCGGGTCATTCTATCCCGGAAGACCCTATCCACCCAACCGAGGACCCCAAGCCATGCGTTCCGAACCGAGTTCCTATAGTTTCAACGACCGGGCCTTAACCCAAACCCTCCACGGAACCCTGCTGCGCTACTTCTGCAATGCGTTCGATGGCACGATAGCTCAGCAACTGGCCGATTGTCAATTTGGCTTTGCCCCCAGTCCTGTGGGAGAACCCACCTTCTTTATTGTTGCCCCCAGTCGGGAGGAGATTGAACGTCTCAGCAGCGAGGTGGATCGCCTTGTCCATAAAGTTGCTGACTTGATGCCCGGGATGCGTAAACTGGCCCTGTGTTGCCAACCTCCTAGTTCCAGACCCGTCCCCAACCCCGGTGTTCTCTGTGGCCGTGTGTTTTCCGTACCGCAACTTGAGTTGGATACTAACTCCGACTAAGTCTTAACCATGACGCTTCTGATGCCATTGCCAAGGGTGACTAACGATATCCTGTAACTCAGGAGATTGAGGGATCCAGCCCAAACTTTGACGGGCCTTGTCACTACTGCCAACTAAAATTGGGGAATCGCCAGCACGGCGACCGGCCATCTGAACAGGAATCTTACGGCCAGTCACCTCAGTCGCCACATCGATAACATCTTTCACCGAAAAGCCATTGCCATTTCCCAAGTTAAACAGACTTTCCAGCATCGATTAAGTATTGCAATCCTAAAACATAGACCTGTGCTGACTCGCAATGGATGTAGTTGCGAACACAGGTTCTGTCGGGGGTATCGTAGCCTGATTTCGGGATAAGCTAAACACCTAAAACTCTTGTCCAGTAAAGAGTTCAGCCAATCCGGTCTGAGATGATGCCGACTTGTGATTCGCAACAAGCCGGTTTATAGAGTCACCATCGTCATGGATGGTGACTCTTAATCTGTTCAGCGATATTTTCATCGGTGCGGCTTGTGCTCTAATCATTAATTTACTTGTACAAATAAAACTAAAAGACAGATAGACTAAGACAGCAACAAAACACAAAGTCATCTTAGATAAGAATATCTGTATTTTAAATTGCTTAAACTGAAACGTCTAATACTAGCCTAACCTAGACCACAGCTAAGTTGACATCTCAAGCCAAGCAACGTTAACCTTGGGTTAACCTAAGGTTAACGTTGCAAAACTCAGACAGACGTTGAACAGCATCCAGCGCCACGGAGATTCCTGTGCCGCCAGAGTCTGGAGAGTTCTTTCTGAAAGGGTTTCAGCTTGTCGCTGGGAGGAACTAAAAGTTGCTTGACTATACATTTGAAGATTATGAAGGCGTAATCTCGGCTTTACCTGAGTTGGAGGCTAAACTCTGTCCCTTAGCATCCCCAGAGCCGCATTTCTTTATCGACTTCAGCTCTGGATCTTACCGGATTGCCAACCCTAAGAATTTTCTCTCATTACTGCGGAGTTTTTCCCGCCGGGGGGCACGGATGCGGCGGCTCATGAACTCAACACGTTCGGTTTTACAGTCTCATCCCACCATTGCGACCCATGCTACATCCATTAGCCTCGGTCGTTATGTGGGTAGGGGCCTCCGTTTGTTTTATCCCAATGTCACCCTTAAAGTCCGCCAGAAGAGCAAGTCGGATGGAAAAAATCCCAAAAAACCCTGGTTTGTCCTGGAACAGGAAGGTCGGAACGCCTTACGTCAAAAACTTGGGAATCGCACGGCAATTCGAGTTCCAGAGATATTTGATGCCGGAGAATACGGCGAGGTGTCTTATCTTTTGGAAGAACGGTTAAGTTTCCGTGTGCTAACGCCTCAAAATCCTGAGGATCGGCAACTGCTTTTGGATCTATACTTGCCAAACTTGCTAGCCTGGTATGACTCCCCAGAGGAGCGGCCCTTCTCCAGCTTGTTTGAAGGGGACCTGGCCGGTTTACTAGAGACCGCTTTAGAAAGTCCGGCAATGGCTGAGTTAGACTCGGTTCAGTCCCAATGCGTCCATACACTCGTCGATGAGCTGGCTAGGTTGGATATGGTGGTCCCGTTTGCCGATGGACATGGGGATATGTCTTTGAAGAACACCGGGGTGACCCCTGAGCGTGAGTTGGTCTTAATGGATTGGGAAGCCTATCAGACTCGTCCCGTTGCCCTAGAGTTTAACGACCTGATTCGTCCTTTTGGTATTGGCAGCGAAGTGCATCAGGCCATCCGCAAGGCCTACTCGCGCCAATTCCAAATTGCACCGGAGTTGTTTGACCGCCAATTGTGTCTCTTTAATTTAACCCGCTGGCGTCATCAGCTTCTACTTGCGGGAAACCGGAAGGATCCCCAAAAGCGTCGGCCCTTTTTGCAAGCAGCCCTAGTCAAACTCGAATCCGCTAAACGATTTGCCCAAACGGCTCAAGATTGCTCTTGCCAACCTGCCGCAACGGCACGCTAGGTTTCAGGGGCGCTAGCTGGGTAACGGACTCCCGACGCCGACCACTTAGGCGGTACGGCGCGGGCTTCTCCGCCAAGACCGCTAGGATTTAGGTTTCGCGGTTTTGACTAAATTACCGTAATATTCGTGGTGGTTTTAGCCATATAAAATAAGATGCTAAAATCGAGTCCATCAAAAACTCTGAGAAGCCTGTCGTTTTTTAAACGATCTAAGTCTTAACCATGACGCTTCTGATGCCATTGCCAAGCGTGACTAACGATATCCTGTAACTCAGGATATTGAGGGATCCAGCCCAAACTTTGACGGGCCTTGTCACTACTGCCAACTAAAATTGGGGAATCGCCAGCACGGCGACCGGCCATCTGAACAGGAATCTTACGGCCAGTCACCTCAGTCGCCACATCGATAACATCTTTCACCGAAAAGCCATTGCCATTTCCCAAGTTAAACGCCTCAGACTTTCCACCATCCATTAAGTATTGCAATCCTAAAACATGGGCCTGTGCTAAGTCGCAAACATGGATGTAGTCGCGAACACAGGTTCCGTCGGGGGTATCGTAGTCGGTCCCGAAGATGGCGATCGACGGACGTTGTCCCAACGCCGCCTGAAGCACTAAGGGAATGAGGTGAGTTTCAGGATGATGATCCTCCCCGAGTCGGGCTTGAGGATCGGCACCGGCGGCATTAAAGTAGCGGAAACAGACCGACTTGAGACCATAGGCCACATCAAAATCCGCCAAAATTTGTTCCACCATCAACTTGCTAAAGCCATAGGGATTGATAGGAACCTGGGGATGGTCTTCCGTTAAGGGCATAAACTGGGGAATGCCATAGGTCGCACAGGTGGACGAGAAGACCAAATGACGCACCCCCGCCGCCTGCATCGCTTCTAGGAGGGTTAGGGTTCCCACCACATTGTTGTGGTAATACTTTGCCGGGTCCGTCACCGATTCTCCCACAAAAATATAGGCCGCAAAGTGCATGACGGCCGCAATCTCAGAACGAGCAAAGAGGTCGTCGAGGAGGGGGCGATCGCAGGTATCCCCGAGAATAAACTCAACATCTAACACCTCCTCAACGATATCCCGATGTCCATAGACGAGATTATCGAGGATGATCACAGAATAGCCCGCTGCCTTGAGCGCCAAGACCGCATGGGAACCAATATATCCAGCTCCGCCTGTGACAAGAATAGTGGGGTTGTTTGAAGACACTGCAATTGACCTAAAAAACTATAATTCTTTCTCCAGAATAGAAGCAAATTCCGGAATTTGACGGGAGTTGCCCGCTTATTGATGCCAGCACCAAATTTTGATGGTTTTATCCCAACTCCCGGAGACAATGGTCCGACTTCGTTGAGCCACGGCAATTCCATGTACAGCCCCCATATGGCCCGAGAGCGTATCACAGACCCGGCGATCGCGGATACTCCAGATTTTGATGGTTTTGTCACTACTGGCCGAAATCAACATATCCTCATGCAAACCAAAGGCCACATCGTTAACATCCCAAAGGTGGTTCGCGAGAGTACAGACTTCTGTTCCCGATTGAAGATCCCAGAGCTTAATGGTGCGATCCTTACTCCCACTGGCCAAAAACTGATTATCCCTAGAAATTGCCACCGATAGAACCGATCCCAAATGGCCCGTCAGAGTATGCAGCAACTGGCGATCGCCCAAGTTCCAGACATAAATCTTATTATCCAGACCCCCGCTCACCAACCAGCGTCCATCGGGGGACAGGGCGATCGCCTTAATACTCCCTGATGGCGTTCGTAAAACCCCGCTCGTCTCACTCTGACCGGGTTTCCAGATCTGAAGGGTGCGATCCTTGCTACCACTAATCAGATAAGAGCCATCTCCCGCGAAGGCCAGGGACGTCACCCCCCGTAAATGCCCTCCCAGACTATCAAGGAGTTCTCCTGTCTCTAGATTCCATAACTTCACCGTCGCATCATCCCCGCCACTCGCGAGAACCTTACCATCGGGACTAATGGCCACCGCATTCACCGGCCGACGATGGCGATCGAGGGCATACTGAAGTTGACCCGTCTGCAAATTCCAAACAAACACCGTATTATCCAGACCACCGCCGACAATCCAGGGTAACGTTGGTCGACCGGTCTTACTAGAGAGGGGTTTACCTGCCGGGAGTCGTTCATAAATCGCGACACAACTGACCAATGAGGTTAACGCTGGCAAGGTGTAAGCACAATGCCAACCTCGGGTTTTCGGCAAAGGCGGCCGGTGAGAAATCGGAGTTATATCCTGAAACCGACTACTAGACGTGGGAAAAACTCGTCCCGAGGGAACCGGTGTCATCGAGGGGGGTTTCGGCGGTAAGGGTGGCATGGAACGCCGAGGCGACTGAGAGGAGGGGGCCTCAATATTGGTGGGAGGGAGAGAGGCGTTAGCTGGCTTAGTTTGGGGAGCCGAGACTGGAGCGTAGTCAGACCCCGCCGCTGCCGCCGTTTTTCGCTGTTTGGCCTGACGGCTCGGGGGTTTGCTGGCGGGAGGTTTAAAATCTCGGATAATCTCATCCACTGATTGATAACGCTCTTGCAGTCGCTCCTGAGTCATCTTGTCCAAAATTGCCCCCAAACGAGGACTCAGAGAAATCTCTTGTTCTGCTAACTTCTCCCGCCAGCGCCAACCCTTCATCGGATCAAACAATACATCAGGACGAGTATTGGTCAGTAATTGCAGACAGGTCACCCCCAGACTATAAATATCACTTGCCGGGTAAGCCTGACCGCTGCGTAACTGCTCTAGGGGAGCATAGCCCATGGTTCCCACTTTGGTTCCGGGTTCCGCTAGAGCCGTTTTGGTCAACTGCTTCGAGACGCCAAAGTCAATTAACATCAGTTTGCCATCACGATTGCGTCGCAAAATGTTGACCGGCGTGATGTCCCGATGGATAACCTTGTTTTGATGGACATACCGTAACACGGGCAGTAGTTGCACTAAAATTTCCCGAATTTTCGTTTCACTAAAGGCTCCCGAACGCTCCATCTCATGCCACAGGGTCTGGCCATCTACATATTCCTGGACTAGATACAGCCGTCCATCTTCTTCAAAAAAGGCGAATAAGGTGGGAATATGGGGATGTTCTCCCAATTTGGAGAGTTGGGTGGCTTCTTGATAGAACAGGGAAATCGTTTTGTCGTAACTGCCTTCGGTCACCTGGCTCCCATCATCTTGAGGTAAGAGTTGTTTAATGACACAGAAGGTATTGAGACGATCCTCATCCACCGCAATGTAGGTTCTACCAAATCCCCCTCTAGCTAATGGTTTCGTCGGACGGTAGCGCCCCCGGAGTTTGAGGCGAGACCCACAGGTGACACAGTGACTGGCATCATCTGTATTTCGGGGCTGCGAGCAGTTGGGATTAAGGCAGAAGATCATGATGGTGCGCGCGGGGACGGGTTGGCAAGTCCAGGTCTATTTTCCATTGTCTCCGATCAACCCGCAACTGTCCTGCTTTTTGTTGAGATTCGGTAGACCCTCGCTGCTGAGACCCCAGGCTGACCCCCCCCGACGAGATCTTGACGAGATCTCGTCGTCTATCCAATGGGGGACGAACCAATCAGGGCAATCGGGGAGCCGGGGTGCTAAAATCCAGCCAATTGCCTTAACCGACTTGACGACGCAATGAAATCAACCCTTTTTGCTCTAGACTTTGATGGTGTTCTCTGCAACGGTCTGATTGAATATTTCCAAACGGCCTGGCGAGCCTACTGTCAAGTTTGGTCTCCTAGCGTAATCACCCCCCCCGAGGATCTCGCAGCCAGTTTTTATCGCTTGCGTCCGGTGGTGGAAACGGGTTGGGAAATGCCGGTTGTTCTGCGATCGCGCCTGTTGGGCTATTCTGAGCAGGAGATTTTAGAGGATTGGCGACGGGTTTGTCAGACGGTGGTTGAGGATGAACAGCTTAATTCCAGCGAATTGGCGAATGCGGTAGATGGGGTTCGCGATCGCTGGATTCGTGAAAATGTCGATAACTGGTTGAGTCTGCACCGCTTTTATCCGGGGGTCATTGAACAGTTAAATCATTTACAAGCCTTGGAAATTCCCTGGGTCATCATTACGACCAAAGAAGGACGATTTGTTCGCGCTCTTTTAGCCGGTCAAGGGATTGAATTCCAGCGAAATCAGTTGTTTGGTAAAGAGGTCAAACTTCCAAAATATGAAATTTTACGCAGACTGCTCAATGAAACGCCCTATTCTGAGATCATTTTTATTGAGGATAGACTTAATACTCTCTATTCAGTTGCCGAATATGATGATTTAAGAGCTGTGCAGCTTTATTTGGCTGATTGGGGGTATAATACAGAGTCGATGCGAGAAATGGCTGAACAAGATGAGCGAATCAAGGTGATTTCGTTGGAGCAATTTGAAGCCTTAATTGTTAATTACAGCTAAGCCGTTTTTGTGAGAGTCTAAACCCTATGTCAAGCAAGCTTTTATCTGAATTAAGCCTGAATGGATTGCCCTTAAAAAATCGGGTCGTGATGGCATCCTTGACGCGATCGCGCGCTGGTGTAGAACGCATGGCAAACCCCCTGATGGCTAAATATTATCAGCAACGGGCCTCAGCCGGGTTAATCCTCAGCGAAGCCACGGTCATCTCCCGTCAAGGCATCGGTTGGCAACAGTCCCCAGGAATCTATAGCCCCGAACAAGCCCAAGCCTGGAAACAGGTCGTCGATAGCGTTCACGAACAGGGAACCCCCATTTTCCTGCAACTCTGGCATTGTGGCCGTGCCTCCCATACAGAGTTTCACCCCGAGTTAGGCTTACCGGTAGCCCCCTCGGCGATCGCCATTAGCGGAGATAGTATCCATACCCCCAAGGGCAAACAACCCTACGAAACTCCTCGCCCCTTAGAAACGGAAGAAATCCCTCAAATTGTCAATGATTATCGTCAGGGGGCTGAGTATGCCAAACAGGCGGGATTTGATGGGGTCGAAGTTCACGCTGCCAATGGATATCTCATCGACCAGTTTTTACAGTCTAAAACCAATCAGCGCCAAGATAACTATGGTGGAAGTCTAGAAAATCGCTATCGTTTCTTACAAGAAATTTTAGAAGCGGTGACCACGGTCTATCCCAGTAATCGAGTGGGCGTTAAACTATCCCCCAATGGGAACTTTAACGATGTTGGCTCCCCGGACTACCGAGAGACATTTCTCTATGTCGGCCAACAACTCAATGCTTACAATCTCGCCTATCTCCAAGTGGTCGATGGCTTAGACTTTGGCTTTCATGACTTGGGCGACCCCATGACCCTGGCCGAGTTTCGCGGAGTGTTCGAGGGTCCTTTGATGGGCAACTGTGGTTACAATCAAGACAAAGCGGAAGCCGCACTGGTCAGAGGAGATGCCGATTGTATTTCCTTCGGCCGACCCTTTATTAGCAATCCGGATCTCGTGGAACGCTTTGCCCAGGGTTGGCCCCTCACCCCAGCCGATGATATGTCCGGTTGGTATGCCTTTGATGCCAAAGGCTACACCGACTTTCCCCCCTATCAAGAGGCTTAAGATAAATCCCGTCGGGAGGGAGTGGTCTGCAAAAGTCCCTGTAGCCCCTGTTGAGGAGTCCATTGGACTGCCCCTACTTCGGTCAGGTTGAGAATTTGGATTCCTAATTGGCTGATTTGTTGCTGTTGGCCAGCCCTCAACGGGGAGGGGATAATGAGCACGCTAGGACGAAGCTGATCGAGAAACTCCCCATCCAGTTCGGGACCAAAAAAGACTAAATAATCCACCGAACTGAGGCGATCGCGTTGCAGCAGCGACTGTTGTTGATCCTCCGAGAGATTGCCCAGAATCAACCAAGTGCGATCGCCCACCTGCAAGCGGAGAACAGGGGGCCGATTGGACTGACTCTGTATCCGCATCCCCTCCTGAGTCAGTTCCATCCCTGGGGCCAGGAAGGTTCCCCCATCTTCCCCCGCCAGTCCCACATCCGAGAGACGATAGAGTTCTTGGGGCTGGACTTGATTGAGTAGGAGATCCCAACCTTCCCCCACCGACGAGGTGGCGATCGCCGCCTGCAAACGGCCCACCCCCTCCTGTTGTAGAAAGGGTAACACTGCATAGCGGGTAATTTGAAGATCGCCCCCCGAGATGAGACTGGTATGCCAACCCTGTTGCAGGGCGATCGCCGGTTCCCCTCTCGTCGCCAAAACCGTCACCCGCAAGAGATTCGCCTTCGCCAACGTCCCCGGAAGCAACAGCAAGACCAGTCCCAGGGCCGTGGCGGCCCCATACAAACCAAGGCGATAACGATACCGCCAGTGATGCAACGCCCAAACCCCGGCTATTAACCCATATAGCCCCAAAACTTGCCACAGTTGTAGCGGTTGCACCACAATCGCCCCCTGAGGAAGGTGCGAGATCCAAGTCACTAATCCCAACAACCCCTGAACCGGATAGCCTAAACTCCAAGCTAAAATTGCCCCCAACTCGGGACTAATCAGGGCGGCGATCGCACTAATAAAGCCCCCCAAGGTCACCACCACCAAAAACGGCGTTGCCAAAATATTCGCCAAAATACTATAGGTGGGCATTTGGCCAAACACCCCCAACTGCAACGGTAACGTCCAAATCATCGCCGCCACAGGAACTGCCAACATGGGCGAAAATCTTGGCGGACACCAATCCAGACGTTTCACCAAGGCCGGAACCGTCACCAACAAACCCAAGGTGGCTAAAAAACTCAACTGAAAGCCCAACTCCTCAATCCAGAGAGGATTCAGCAGCAGTAACAACACCGCCGCCAACAACAACGCCCCCAGAGGATTCACCCGTCGTTCCAGGGCCAACCCCAACAAACCGGCCCCACCCATCACGGCCGCCCGTAACACCGACGGTTGGAAGCCCACCAAACCCACATACACCAACAGGGTTAGGAGTCCCAGGAGTAGTTTCGGGCGATCGCCCCAGCGGCGGCTAATGCCCAACACCGCCCCCAAAATCAGAGACACATGAAACCCTGATGCTGCCAAGACATGGGCCAACCCCACATCAATAAAGCGATCGCGAATCTCATGGGGTAAACTCACCGCCTGTCGCCCCAAAACCATGGCACTCACCAAGGGCCCCTGGGGAACCCCGAGGCCCTGTTCATGGGTTCTGACAATGCGATCGCGCAAACGCCACCAACCCCAGCCAGATGTCTCCATTGCCGTGTCTAGATGGACGATATCTACCCGCAATCCCGCAAAAATGCCTTGTCGCGCCAAAAACTGCCTAAAGTCGAATCCCGTGGGATTTCGCGGCGCTTGCGGTTCATAAAGCCAGCCCGTCAAACGCAGATCACGCCCAGGATGTACCCCCTCCGCCATCTCCGGGGACACCGTGACATAGAGTTGTCCAGATACCGGTTCCGGCAGAGAGATTTCCCCCACATCCCCATCTAAGTCCACCTCCAGCAGGCGATCGGCCGCCAAGACAAACCGCAGTCGGTCATTACGGTTCAGCGTTGGCTGAGTCATCACCCGTCCCTGAACCGTGACATCGTGATTCGCATATCGGGCGATATCATCTGCCGCCGGTTTAGGAATGACCCCTTGCAGATACACCGTAGCCAAAAATCCCACCAGCCCCGCCACAAACCAGACCCCACCCCGGGGGCCTTTACGCCAAATCCGAGGCATCGCCAGGGCCAAAACTCCCGCCGCCAGCAGCCAGACATAAGCAATCCCCGGCACTCTCGCTAGAGAGACACCGAGGAGATAGGCCAAACAGAGAATAACACTTGAGGTTCGATGCACTCGACTCCCAAAACGTCAACGCTAGAGCAGGGGTCATAAGACTACCATAGCCCCACCCCCAACCCTTCGCAGCTAAATCGAGAGGCCCAAGCGAATCCCGAGAATCGCGTGAACTACCAACAAGACCATCAAGCTACTGCCAATATAAGCGTGAACCAGTCGTAAGTTAGCCGTTCCCCAAAACCCCTTAAAGGAGGTAAGACTCTGCAACACCAGTAACGCCACCACCATCGATCCGGTCCAAAAGTGGGGACTTTCCAGAATCGGCTGCTGTTGCATCACCAGAGAGAGAACCCCACCGGTGTAGCCCAACATCATGAAAAATGCCATGAATTTGGAGATTTTACTATGGGCGGAGCGATTTTTCTGAGACTCCTCTTTATCCTCAGCTAAGCGGCCTTTCCAACCGGTTAATGCCGTCGCACTGCCCATCGCCAGGGCCACAATCCCCATCATGACGGGATGGCCCCAATGGGTGATAGGGGCAGGGATATTCAAACTACGAAACTGAGCGGCAATGGGTTCTAACAGGTCACTGACCTGTTCACCCAAGGCGCTGGCCAATGTGATGTCAAAGGGTATCATTGAGGTGTTCTCCGAGTGTTCCTCAGTAATTTTAAAGCAGTCCGAGGCGAAGCGGTACGAGAACCACCCCATCCCCTACTGCCTCTTGCCTCTTGCCTCTTGCCTCTTGCCTTTTCCTAACGTGTTTATTCATATCCCTAAACCCTGGACCCTTCCCGCCTCTGATGTGACCTCCGAGACGGTGTTTTGGAATCGTC
This sequence comes from Phormidium yuhuli AB48, assembly GCF_023983615.1. GTDB lineage: Bacteria > Cyanobacteriota > Cyanobacteriia > Cyanobacteriales > Geitlerinemataceae > Sodalinema > Sodalinema yuhuli. Next base: position 4,668,952 of record NZ_CP098611.1, read on the forward strand.
GCCGCTTTCTCAAGAGTGCGATCGCCGCTTCAGTGGGGGTTAGTACCCTCGGCTTGAGTGGCTGTCGTAGTTCCGATGACTCAGACCTCGATTCCCTGGCGGGGACGAGATCCTTAAAACCCTTATCTCGCAATCCTCAGTTTACGACCACCGAGTTGGGCGATCGCACCATTACCCCCCGTCGCTTAACCGCCGAATACAACAACTTCTACGAATTTGGGGGCAACAAATCCATCTGGAAAGCGGCCCAGGCCCTACCGACGGACTCTTGGAAAGTCGAGGTGGGGGGACTGGTCAAAAATCCCCAAACTTACGATCTCGATGACTTAAAACGCAAGTTTCCCACGGAAGAGCGCATTTATCGTTTCCGCTGTGTGGAGGCTTGGTCAATGGTCGTTCCTTGGGCCGGCTTTCCCATGCGGTTACTCCTAGAGGATGTGGACCCCCTCAGCCGTGCCAAGTTTGTCCGCTTCACCTCCTACTATGATTCTGAGGTGGTTCCGGGCCCCGGTTGGCGGCCCAATAGCCTCCCTTGGCCCTATACCGAAGGCTTAACCATTGAAGAGATGGCCAACGACCTAGCCTTTTTTGCCACAGGGGCCTATGGGGAAACTCTCCCGAAACAAAATGGGGCTCCCATCCGCATGGTAATGCCTTGGAAATACGGCTTTAAGGGGGCTAAGTCAATTGTCAAAATTGAGTTTGTCGAGGAACAGCCCGCCACCTACTGGAATAGCCTCATCCCCAATGAATATGGTTTTGTGGCCAACGTCAATCCAGATAAACCCCATCCTCGCTGGTCTCAAGCTCAAGAACGCTTAGTGAGTCGGGGGCCGTCCTTCTCTTGGGAGACCGTTCCCACGCTCCATTACAATGGCTATGGCGAATTTGTGGCTCATCTCTATGGCTGATGAGGATGGGGATTCAGCCGTTGTCTCACGTGAACGATTCACGCCAATCTCTACACCTTCTATATTTTTATGGCTTACGAACAGGAAAAACAGGTGGCGATGCAAGCCACCCTCGCCGCCGCGAAACTCTGTCAGCGTGTCCGTCAGGATATCCCCCCGGCGATGGAGAAATCCGATAAAAGCCCCGTCACGGTCGCCGATTATGGGGCACAATCTCTGGTCTGTAAGGCATTGGGGGAAGCGTTCCCTAATGATCCCATTGTTGGGGAAGAAGACGCAACGGCCCTGCGATCGCCCGAATATGAAGCCTCCCGTCAGAAAGTGGTCTCCTATGTCCGGGAGATTGAAGCCAACGCCAGCGAAACGGAGATTCTCAACTGGATCGATCGCGGTAATGGTCAGGTGGCCCCTCGCTTTTGGACCTTAGACCCCATTGACGGAACCAAAGGCTTTTTACGCCAAGACCAATATGCGATCGCCCTGGCCCTGATTGAAGATGGGGAGGTGAAAGTGGGGGTCATGGTCTGTCCGGCCCTGAGTCTGACCAGCGATGACCCGGGAACTCTATTTGTGGCGGTTCGTGGTGAAGGAAGTCAGATGATGGCGATTACCGAAGGGGAGTTAAAACCGATTCGGGTTTGTGGGGTGGAGGATGTGAGTAAACTGCGGGTGGTCGAAAGTGTTGAAGCCAGCCACGGGAACCCGGAACAACAGCAAAAACTGTTGGATGCGGTGGGAATTACTACCCCTTCCCTGCATATGGACTCCCAAGCCAAGTATGGGGTTGTGGCGGCGGGAGATGCAGCCCTCTATCTACGACTTCCCTCCGCAGACCGCCCGGATTACCGTGAGAATATCTGGGACCATGCCGCCGGGGCTATTGTGGTTGAAGAAGCGGGGGGCCGTGTCAGCGATATGTATGGCCAACCCCTCGATTTTAGCCGTGATGTAAAATTGCGAGAGACTCGGGGGGTGATTGTCAGCAATGGGATCATCCATGACCGAGTTCTGGAGGCGTTAAAACGTTAATCGCTAATTACGAATTATGAAATTCTGAGGGACGCGGAAAAGGTCAGAAGCTGCTCCCACCTAGTCGCTGTCCCTGTTTACCCCTCTCATCTGAGGGGTATTTTTGCGACGTTATATTTATTTTGGGTACTTAAGTTACGAAGTTGGACGGGAAACGTTACAATTAGAGGCGATCCGTTTTATCCCTTTCATGACTTTTGGAATGGCAGACTCGATTACATCTTCGACAGATTTGGGAAGTCAAGCACTCTCCGAGACTCTATCCGGCGACTCCCGCGTTAACGAACTCCGCAATTTGGTAGAAAGTTTACATATCGCTGACGAAATTGCGGCAAAGTCCTACCTCGTCAGTAGCTCAGAACTGGCTGCTTTAATTGATATCAACCCCAGTGCCGTCACCAGTCGTGGTGACCATTGGGTGTGGCGTAACTGGGTCGTATCAAGGGTTCGCCGAGAGGGAAACCAAATTTTGTGGCAACTTGAACGGGTGGACTAAGTCCCCAAATTATACGTAGTCATACGGAGACTGAATCAGGAGATATCCCTCCGATTCAGTTTTTTGGTTACTCTCAGATCTACGTAAGTAAAACCACTAAAACCTAACCAAGGATTTTAGTCACCGGTTTAGAAGCCTACTCAAACCGGCTTTTAAAACAAAGTCAAAGCCCTTTTCATCGGTTTCTCTCTGAGTATTTCGGAGATTCCATTAGGGTTGTCCTAACTGTTGCCAAGCCGAGATCGTCTCAGGAGTCCAGAGCCAGTTTCGACCGAGAGAACTGGCTTGAAAGCCCTCGGCATCTTGCTGTAAAACTAGGTTTCGCAAGTCTTGGGCTTGTTGTTGACGCTCCTGGCGACGGGTTCCCGTGAGTCCTTGGGCCTGCCCCTGATAGGTCAAGGCCAGTCCCGCATAAGCATGAGTTCTTAATGCCGATGGAGTCATGCCCCCGAGAGGTTCCTCATTGGGGGGATTGTCTCTCTCCAGGCGGGCGATCGCCCCCTGAAATTGATTCATCGCCGCTGTGAGGTTGTCCTCGGCGTAAAAGACAAAGCCTAAGGCTAGGGCATAGAGGGGAGAGTCCGGATCTTGCTGAGCGGCGGCTTGCCAGAAGCGACGGCTATCATCAAGGCTATAGAGAGTATTCCCGACTTGGACATTCTGCCAAGCGAGCCGACCTTTAAGAAATAAGACGTCTGGGCGATCAAGATCTTGGCGGGGAATCACCGCCAAGGCCGCTTCAGCACTGTTGAGGGCGTTACGATGACTGGCTAGTAAATCGACAACCAAAGGCGTACCGGTCTCGATGTTGCCGGCCCCGAGTTCCTGAATCGCCATGGCGGTCAGCTCACTATTCGGCAGCGGCTGATCCTCATTCGTCCCATGTGAGAGGCTGGGGGGAAGAGTGGGGTCAGTCTGCGGGCGATCGCGCCATCCCCAGATCGCTCCTCCTACTCCCAGCACGAATACCGCTGTGACACCGACAATAATGGGTTTGGAATAGGTTGGCCGTTTTGAGCCAGTTTCAGATGTCGCCGTTGAGGGCAGTGGCGTCCCTCTCTCAGACCTCTGAGAAGATTCAGAGAGGGAGGGTTTCGGGTCAGTTGAGAGGGGAACAGGGGGATGTGGACTGGACTTGGGCGTTTCTTGACCCAGGGTTTCTAGTAATTCTTGAACAACAGCCTCATCCTCTGCTGTTCCTGGGGCGAGATCTTCCAACGATCCGAAACCGCGATCGCCCCCCGCCAGCACCTCACCGTCCTCCAAACCATCCATCTCCCCTAGGGTGTCATCATCAAGGCGATCGCTCAAAGGGCAGGGAGAGTTCCCCAGTCCCGGCCAAGCATCAGGGGGCCGCAACCATAACGGGGGGTCATCCGTGTCCCGATTGTCCTCCCCAGTCCGTTGAATCAGATAACCGTCAAACTTGGGATGGAGATAGAGAATGGGCAGAGACCAATAGAGTTGATGGGAACTATAGGCGGAAATTAACCCCTGACGAGCGCGACTGACGCTGAGGTCGATGGGGACCGCGCCACGGGTTAAATTGCGGTAAAACAGACGAGTTAAGGTCAGGGCCACCTCATCGGGAATCCGCTCAGCCATGGCCAACACGGCCGGAATCCCCCGCTTGACCAGGGCCGCTGCCAGATGCCGTTCTCCTGCCTGTTGCAGTCCTCCGGCACTATGAGCGCCCCGACAGGAGTTTAATAACACCAGTTGAATGCCATTGTTGGCCAGCAGGCCCGCCAAATCATCGCCGCTGAGGGTTTCTGTTAAGCCTGTGGTTTGATTGACTAGATAGACATTGCCCCCGGTGGTTCCAGAACTACTATGGCCAGCGTAGTGGAAGACATGATAATGGCCATGTTCCAGGGCTTGGGTAAGGCGGGCGCGATCGGGTTGGCGCAGAATCTCAACCTGGGTGGGGACTTGGGGGACTCGGCCCTGATTATAGAGTTGCCGTAACTCCGCTTCGAGTTCTTCGGCTTCGCGGCTTAATTCTAAATTGGCGCGATCGCTTGGGGCGGCGATGGCCATCAATACTCGTAGCTGTTGATGGGGGTCTAGGGGTTTGGCAATGGTGGGAGGGGCGAGGCCGTTGGTGGCAGGCTGATAGCGGGAAAAGAGAACGTTCGTGCCCGTGGCGAGGGGATAATCTCCGTCATGGAGGACTTCCCAGGGCAAACTGGGTAAGCGATTGCCCTTGAGGCCTAAACGCAGGCGTAGGGGTTGCTGGTGATTTTGGGCGATCGCCTGGGCCATCATCCAACTATCGCGCATATCCCCGCAAAATAGGGCATCATATAACTCCTGCCCCAGGGCCGCCAGATTGGACAACATGGGCGAGGTCGCGGTCTCAGGTTGAGTTAACAAGCCCGACACCGGATCATTCATCAACCGCTGAGCCTGCTGCATCCAGCGATCGAGGTTCCACACCGTTTGTTCCTCCGCTAAGGGGACGCCCGGTTCAACCCGTTCGGTACGCAGTAAATACTCATCGACGCCAACGGGGGTTATGGAGACCTGAAATTCCTGAGTCACGATGTGCGCGCTTTATGGTTTGCCTGATTGTCTCTATCTTAATGCCTCTGCCTGAGGTCATGGCGGCTGAGGAGCCACTCTCCAAGTCGTCGCCTGGGCTTCAATGGCGGTGATTTCCTCCGGGGAAAAGGGTTGCACCTGGAAGCTCACGCCAAACGTCTCTTCAGCGGCTTGAGTTAGGGTGCTAACGAGATAGTTAATGTCCTTAGGGAGATGTTCCGCAGGAGAGGGTGGCCGCTCATGGGACCCAAACAACTGAGCCTGTAAGGTCGGATTGGGTGCCAGTTGCATCGAGCCATGTTGTAGGACAGCCCCCTGACGCCAGAGTTGGGCACTGCCAATGAACTTATATCCCTGGGGGGTGACTAAGTCGGCCGCCGTGGCTGTCGCAAAGCAATTGGGATTGTGGCCCGAGGGGGGGCGATCGCCAAACCTCAACGGAACCCCCAACCGTTGCCATCCCAGTTGTAAAAAGCCACAGAGTTGACGATAGACCGCCTCCCGACGACCCTGCCAACCGGAAGACACCACACTATAGGTTAAATCCCCATCATGGAGAACTGCCCGTCCTCCCGTGGGCCGTCGCACCCAGGGGATGGACTGTCCCTGCCACCTCACCTGGGGCCAATCCCTGGGATAGCGGCGCTGATGATAGCCTAACGAGAGGGTAGGACGAGACCACGTATAGAAGCGTAGACTGGGGGGATGACCTTGCCGACGATGTTGCTCTAACAGCCAAGCATCGGCCGCCATGTGAAACCCTCCCGGGGCATCCAGGAGGGGAATTAGCCGCCAGCAACTGTGGGAAGAGGTCACCTAGGAGGCTCCGTATTTCTCCTGTAAGTCCTCATCATTATCATCGGCGATCGTCGCCACCACCGTAATCGAGCGAGAAATCTCCCCAGGGTTCAAGTCTGCCACCGTCCGCGACGACAAGACCACCACCTGGTCCTCAACAATGGCAAACCGGGACTCAAAGGTGCTTCCCCAGTTCATTTGCAGTAAGTAACGCATTAAGCTAGGTTCATCCTTGGCGGGCAGCTTTAAGACTGGAGACCAAACCGTAAACATATCCTCTTCCGTCTCCCCGGTCAGTTGCACGAAGACGTCCACACTGCCATATTGGAACTTCCAAGCATAGGCATCATCACTATGGCCCACCATGGCTTTTTGGTCTTTGGCCAAGCTGGAAATGACCGTTTCAATTTCTTGGGGATAGTTAACGACATCATTCTCCCCACTCCAGTCATCCGTAAGAATTTGGTCCTGCATTGTCTCTTGTTCTGTGGTCACGGGAAGTACCTCACGATCTCAGTTGCCAAATCCACTCTATCGCTTCTGTTTAGCAATTGACCAGGGATTTGGGGCTTGTCCCCGCCTCCCCGTCAAGATTTGCCCTAGGCCGGCTTGTGGGCCACCCAGTATTTACTCATGAAGTGTAGTTGTGTGGCAATCTCCACAAATCCCGACCTTTCAAGCCGTGCGGTCATATCGTCTTCACTGTAACTGCGGTGATAGGGTTCGTGAAAGGTTGTCTGGAAGTTATGGAGTAGGGGATTGAGGTGGGGGTCGTCGTCTTTCTGAATCGAGTCACAAATCACGAAGGTTCCCCCCGGTTTGAGGACTCGATAGCATTGGTCAATCACGTTCTGACGCGCGGGGCCAGGCAGTTCATGGAAGGTAAAGACACAGGAGACGCCATGGAACTGTTCATTGCCGTAGGGGAGATCTTCGGCGTTAGCTTGGCACAGTTGGGGCAGTTCACCGGGAAGTTGTGAGAGGAGTTGATTAGCTTTCCGCAGATAGGCGGGGGATAAGTCTGTCCCGAACAGGGCCGCTTTGGGCAACATTGAGCGTAGGAAGCGCAAGGTGCGTCCGGTTCCTGTCGCCACATCCAAGACCCGAATTTGACTGGGGGGAACCTCAGCAAAGTGGCTTAATCCTTGCTTGAGGGGGGCTAAAATGCGGCGACGCATGGCATCAGCGGCCCCGTTAAAGAGGATGTCTACCTGAACGTCGTAGAGGTTGGCTGACAAGTCACTGAGATAGCCGTTGGTTTGATGGTGGAAGTTTTGCCGATAGTATTTAGGGTAGTCGTTGAGGTCGATTTGGGAGTCGAAGGATTGATATTGTTTGTTACGGACGCGGTCCCAAATTTTGGGTAAATCTAGCCAAACGAGGGGATAGTATTGGAAAAAGTCTCCCCAGGAGTTGTCAAAGAGAGTCTCAACGGGATAAATCCCTGTTTCGGCATCGTTCCAGTCGGTTTCGATGATTTGATTGAGGCTGTTATAAATGCGTTCAACTACGTCTGGGGACAGGGGAAAGATCTCGTTGTCTCGTTTCCCGACGGCGAGTTGCTCAAGTTGGGTACTGAGGGCTTTATGGGCAACGCCGAAGTAGCTTTTGCCCTGTTGGAAGGTTTGGTAGGCCAGTTTCGTCAGCGTGTCTGTCATAACGGCGCGTCCCTTGGGAGCCAGGATTTAGTCAATATTATGAATAAATGTAACAATTGTGAGGCAGGGAGGCAAGGGGGGAAGAAGGGAACAGGGAACAGGGAACAGGGAACAGAAGGCAATAGGCAATAGGCAATAGGCAATAGGGGGGAGAGGGAACAGGGAACATAAACAAGGTAGGGGCGTACCTTTATGGTCGCCCTAGGCAATAGAAAAGGTGCATCGATGGAACCTTCATCAATACACCTTTTTTTAGTCAATTTAAACAAGACGGTAAATAACTAGAATATATTGCCAATAGTGGCTTTTCGGGTTATTTACTGTCTATTGTTGAATGTCTTATTTAGCGACGGGCTAATTTCTTGGCGGACATCTTGCGTAGACGAATTGACTCGGGGGTGACTTCTACGAGTTCGTCGGCGCCGATGTATTCTAAGGCCCGTTCCAGACTCATGTCTATGGGAGATTGAAGTTGCACTAACTCATCGCCACTGGCGGCGCGATGGTTGGTTAGTTGTTTGGTTTTGCAGACGTTCAATTCTAAGTCCTGGGGACGGTTGTTTTCACCGATAATCATGCCTTTATAGACTTTGGTTCCGGGTTCGATGAAGAACACACCCCGGTCTTCGGCGTTTTTCAGGGCGTAGAAGGTGGCGACTCCTTCTTCAAAGGAGATGAGGACTCCGTTACGGCGGGTTTCTACATCTCCTGAAAGGGGACGATATTCTAGGAAACTATGGTTCATGATGCCGTCGCCGCGAGTGATGCGCACGAAGTCTCCCCGGAAGCCGATTAATCCTCGGGCGGGGATGACAAATTCTAACTGTGACCGGCCGGCGGTCATGCGCATATCTTGCATTTCTCCTTTTCGTTCGCCGATGCGTTCCATGCAGCCGCCGACGGCGTCTTCGGGAACGTCGAGAACTAGGAGTTCAAAGGGTTCGTAGGGTTGTCCGTTGACTTCCCGATAAATGACCTGGGGTTGGGAGACTTGGAATTCGTAGCCTTCCCGACGCATGGTTTCGATGAGAATCCCGAGGTGTAATTCACCTCGTCCGGAGACGGCGAATTTGTCGGGGGAGTCGGTGGGTTCGACGCGCAGGGCCACGTTGGTCTCTAATTCTCGCATTAGGCGATCGCGCAGTTGGCGAGAGGTGACAAATTGCCCTTCTTGGCCGGCGAAGGGGGAGTCGTTGACCAAAAAGGTCATCTGGAGGGTGGGTTCGTCGACTTTAATGAGGGGCAGGGCCTGGGGTTCGTCGGGACAGGCGATGGTTTCGCCGATGTTGGCATCGGCAAAGCCGGCGACGGCTACAATCATCCCAGCGGTGGCTTCTTCGAGTTCAACTCGGGCCAAGCCTTCAAATCCCATCAGTTTGGTGATTTTGCCTTTGACTACTTGGTCGCTATCTTGCAGGAGGATGGCTTGTTGTCCGGCTTTGATGGTTCCGTTGTGAATGCGACCGATGACGATGCGACCGAGGTAGTCGGAGTAGTCGAGGGTGGTGACTTGCAGTTGCAGGGGTTTGTTGGGGTCGCCGATGGGTGGGGGAACGTGACCGAGGATGGCCTCAAACAGAGGCTGCATGTCTTTGTCTTCGTCGTCGAGGTTCTCTTTAGCGAAGCCGCCGAGGCCCGAGGCGAAGAGATAGGGGAAGTCACATTGGTCGTCGTCGGCCCCGAGGTCGATAAAGAGGTCGAGAACTTTGTCGACGGCGAGATGGGGGTCTGCTTGGCCGCGATCAATTTTGTTGACGACGACGATGGGACGCAGGCCTTTTTCTAGGGCTTTTTTGAGGACGAAGCGGGTTTGGGGCATGGGCCCTTCGTTGGCATCTACAATCAGGATGCAGCCGTCTACCATGCCCAGGACTCGTTCAACTTCGCCACCGAAGTCGGCGTGTCCGGGGGTGTCGACGATGTTAATTAGGGTGTCTTGGTAGTGAACGGCGGTGTTTTTGGAGAGGATGGTGATACCGCGTTCTCGTTCGAGGTCGTTGGAGTCCATTACACAGTCCGGAACGTCTTCTCCTTCGCGGAAGATGCCGGATTGTTTGAGGAGTGCGTCAACCAGGGTGGTTTTGCCGTGGTCAACGTGGGCGATAATTGCAACGTTGCGAATTGGGAGAGACATAAGGAAGCGTCCAGACGGTGCGCTATTAACAAATTGACAGATTTCTTAACAATTGTAGCTGATCCGTGGGCGATCGCTGGGTCAAGCGGGTCGAGAATTTTTGACGCCGCTTAACCTTGATCGAGACGATCGCCCTGATGCAGCCGTTGGGCAATGGTATAGGTTTGGGCCTGCGATCGCACGGTGGGAGAATGGGCGGCTAGATATCGGGTGGCGGCGACTAGGACGCTGATTCCTGCGGTAGAATTGCCCAATTGGTTATAGAGACGGAAAGCCGCTTCGAGGGATTGGATGACATGGAAGTTGCGGTCTTCACGAAGCATCAGTTTGGCTAGGGTGGCCAGTAAGTCCTGGGGGTCTCCGCCGCTATAGAGGTATTGGGCCACTAACTTACCACTGGCGGCGACCTGTTGTTGGCGATCGAGTTGTTCTCCTAGAGATTGGAGTAAGTCCTGGGGCTGGCTAACGCGGTTGTCAGGGTTGGGAAGACGGGCGGGGGGAACGTTGAGAAAGCGGTTGAGGTAGACGGCCATGGCCCCGTCAAAGACCCCTCGTAGCAGTTCCGGGGTGGGCGATCGCTCTAAACCCCGTTGTACGGCATGGGCGTAGGTGAAGGGATGATGGGCGGCGTCCCAATCCCGATGATCGTTATTGGTGTTGAATTGGGCCACTCGCATGGCGGCGGCCTGGGTGACTTGGGCCGCCAGTTGGGCCGGGGGACAGCCTTGTTTTAGGGCCGTCAGCATCGCCTGGACCGTGGCTTGGGGATTGTCGGCTAGGAGTAATGACACCAGTTCGGGGTCGCCGGCCCAGGAGCGCGATCGCCCCGCTGCTAAAACTTCGGGCAACTCCTCAAAGGCGGTTTCCAGGATATCCACTAAATCCAGGGGATAGCGCCAGGAACTAGACTCTTCCATTCGCGTGGCTTGTGTTAAGCCGGGAACCAGGCTGGCTAGGGTTGATTCGGCGTCTTGCCATTCAAGCCAATCTAAGGCTTCCAATCCTTTATTAATAAAGTCTAGGGTATGGCCACCATCGAGATAGCGGTGATCGGTTGCAGCGGCAAATAACATATCGGCAATGTCTTGGGGAGGACATTGTCCCTGAACCGCCGTCATGAGACAGCGTTCGGCGGCTTCCGTATCGCGGCGTTCGACGAATTGGCGGAACCAGCGTTTGAGGGTGGCGAACTCAACCTGAGTTTGAGGGAGAGGATGGAGGCAGAAATGGGGTGGGGCGCCGGAACTGTCCCGCGCGACGGCGGAGAGTCCTTGATAGAGGGCCTGAGGGCGATCGCCCGCTTCCAGATAGGGAAGTAGATTCATCATCGCCGTCAAGATGGTTAAGCCACTTCCCCAACCCTGTTTGGTGTGGCGGGTTCCAAAGGCCAACCCCAGGCGGAAGGGGTCCCGGGGGTTGGGGTTTTCGGCTAAGCAACCGATGACGGATTTGGCGATGACGAGGGAAATGGTCTGTTCTAGGCCATCTTGGAGACGTTGGCGATAATGGGATTGGCGATCGTCTAGGGGGGTTAGATCCAGCCAAATCTCCCCGGCTTCAAGTTTCAGGGGAAAGGCCCGCACATCATCGGCCCAGGAATCGAAGGTTCCACCACTGGCGAGGTCGAAGCGGGCATAATGCCAGGGACAGGTGAGAATCCCCTCTTTGCAGACACTCCCTTGCAGGGGGAATCCCATATGAGGACAGCGGTTATCAATGGCATAGACGTGTCCCTCGCTGTAAAAGAGGGCGATTTGCTGCCCCTCAAGCGGCACTAAGACACAGCCTTTCTCTTTGACGGTGTTGAGGGAGGTGGCATGATGCCAATGTTGGCTTGAGGTTTGGCTGACAACCATGGGTTAACTCGCTGTGGCAACAGGTTAGGGAAATCTCGGTCAACTCCCCCGGGGTCGGGAAAACTGAACGTGATTCACGTTCTGATTCTAGCAAGATGCCAGTTCCCGGGGTTGGGCTTCGGATGGGATTAAAGAACCCAAGAACGGCCGTTCATCGCTACTCTAGTCCTTTTGGCGATCGCTCTAGCTAACAACCATCACCCGCTAAACATCCCATATGCAGGTTTAGGAGCCGTTTCCCCCAAGAATTTGCAGCCCCCCCCATTCTAGACTGAAACTGAAACCATGCTTTCAGCAACAAGAAAGACAAACCTGTCTAATCCCAACTTTCAGTATGACCATTCTAGTCGTAGCCGCTTTCAGATTAGAAACTCCTAAATAGAAAATCGGAACAGGATTTTAGCAAACGGTCTCGTTCTGGTTCATTATGGCAAAGCAAGGGATGGTTCCACAAAAAACTTTTCTCCTGTGGACAATCTTGCGCTAGTTCTCGACCAATTGCTTCTAATCCCATCTTAACCTCAGTCCGTAACGTTTCCGGCTCATTCCTAACTCCCATTACAAAAGTTCTCTCAGCCAGATCGTCAGGTATTTCACCTCTAATATACTCTAGTCGTCTTGCGATCGCCGAAAACTCGGACGGCGTTGAAACTCCTCGATCGTCAAAATCAACTAATAACAAGATTCGTCGTGGAGGGAATCGCCGTAAACCGGGAGCTTGACTTGTTTCAAACTGTCTTAGAACATCTGAAAAACCTCTAGCATAGGGTAGGATTTGCAGACTTCTTTCATTAACAGAAAAACTCTGCTGAAAGCCATTAGCAATATCTTTATTTGCTTCATCTTCTGGTAAAATTAGGAGGTGAGGTTGATAAACGTTACAGCTCATAACTGAATTTCACCAGAGCGCAGACCCGTTAAAAAATCACCGGATAGATTGAGTTTATCCGCTCGGCGAATTAAAGTGGGTTCCAGATGACTTTTACGATCTAAGATCCAGGTATTTTCTCGAGAAAATCGCTCAATTGCTTCAGGATTATGGGAAGTCATTCAAATTTGACTGCCCTGTTCTTGACCCTGAAAACACTTACGCAAAGCCACAACAAAATGACCCACCTCAGATAGAGATAAATAATTATCTGGCTCATCCCAAAAACAGAATAAAGAGGGATAGCACTGCTGTGCCGCTAACACCGCAGCCCCGAGAAAAAATATCTTCTCACCACTCGAGTAGCTTGAGGGACGGATCATGAAGGTTGGGGACAACCTATATTAGAAGATATCTGAGAAGATAAACACCCATAACCTCTAGGGGAAGACCGCTCGCGGTAAAATGGGGAAGCTGAACTCCAATCCATCCCCTCAGTCACAAAACGACACTTGTCCCCTATGTTCTCCACACAAACCTCCCCCAACTGGAAACGCATCGCCAAAGACTTTGAAGCCATCCTGGGTGAAAAAGGGGTGATTCGTCGCAAAGAAGAACTCCTCACCTATGAATGTGATGGACTGGCCAGCTACCGGCAAAAACCTGCCCTTGTCGTCCTTCCCCGCACAACAGAAGAGGTGGCCGAAGCCGTGGCCCTGTGCGATCGCCTCAACCTGCCCTGGGTCGCCCGTGGCGCGGGAACCGGACTCTCAGGAGGCGCACTCCCAGAAGCCGATAGTGTCCTCATCGTCACCGCCCTGATGCGGAAAATCCTCGATATTGACTATGATAATCAGCGGGTGATTGTCCAGCCGGGAGTCATCAATAACTGGGTCACCCAAGCCGTCAGTGGTGCTGGCTTCTACTACGCCCCAGATCCCTCTAGCCAAATTATCTGTTCGATTGGCGGTAATGTCGCAGAAAACTCCGGTGGCGTTCACTGTCTTAAATATGGAGTCACCACTAATCATGTTTTAGGCCTGACTGTTGTGCTTCCTGATGGCAGCATCACGCAACTTGGTGGCGAGATTCCCGAAATGCCAGGATATGACGTCACTGGGCTGTTTGTGGGGTCAGAAGGAACTCTGGGCATCGCCACAGAAATTACCCTAAAACTGCTCAAAACTGCTGAATCCATCGCCGTGGTTTTGGCTGACTTTACCAGTATTGAAGCCGCTGGGGCGGCGGTGGGGGCGATTACCTCGGCGGGGATTGTGCCGGCGGGGATGGAGATGATGGATAACCTCAGTATCAATGCCGTCGAAGATGTGGTCGCCACCGGCTGTTATCCTCGGGATGCCCAGGCCATCCTCTTGGTGGAACTCGATGGTTTGGATGCTGAGGTGGCGGAGGTGACGCGACGAGTGACGCAAGTCTGTTGGGAGAATGGGGCGCGAACGGTGACGGTGGCAGAGGATGCCGAGACGCGGGCCAAACTCTGGAAGGGACGGAAGGCAGCCTTTGCGGCGGCGGGCCATCTCAGCCCCGATTATTATGTTCAGGATGGGGTGATTCCTCGCACTCGCTTGGCGGAGGTGCTAGGGGAGATTGAGGCCCTAAGTCAACGCAGTGGCTATCGCATCGCTAATGTCTTCCACGCTGGGGATGGGAATTTGCATCCGTTGGTTCTCTATGACAATAGCGTGGAGGGCCAGTTGGAGGAGGTCGAAGAAGTCGGCGGTGAGATTCTTAAACTCTGTGTCAAGGCGGGAGGATCGATTTCTGGAGAACATGGGATTGGGGCCGATAAACGCTGTTATATGCCAGAAATGTTTACGGATGCGGATCTCGATACGATGAAATGGGTACGAGATGCCTGGAATCCCAAGGGGTTAGCCAATCCCGGTAAGATTTTTCCCACCCCTCGCACCTGTGGTGAGGGGGCAGTTCACCCCAAGGCGAAGGCTTATCCCGGTGTACCGCAGTTTTAGTGGGCTGGTTGATGTCTGGTGTTGGGCGATCGCACTGGGATGATGGCGGGCTACAATGCCTTTCGGGGAACTTCTGAGAGTGCAGCCGGTTCGTCTGATTAGACCGTCATCGGCGATCGCCACTCGTGTATTGATATCTGATGCTTGCTTGAGATTATGAAACCTGATCGAACCGTTTTACTGAATCAACTGACCCGTTTAGAAGCGCAAATTGCTCAACTCGGGCCCATCAATGATGCCATGAGTTGGGGAGAGGTCAAACGCCTCTTACAATCCCAACCCGCCGCAACTACAGGAGATGCCAAAGCCCAGGCGATCGCCCTCTTAGACCGCTTCGATGCCCTCGATCACCGAGAACAGCCGGGCTTCCAACCGTTAATTCAATTCAAACAGCAGGTTCGCTTATTCCGTAATCAGGTTAGCAACGCTCCGGCGAATGAACTGCCACCAGATGTCAACGACTTACTCAGCGGTAAACATCCCGTGGCCCAACTTCTCAAGGCTGTGGATGAGGGCGATCGCCTCACGGATGCCCAATGGGCCACCCTCCAGCCAACCCTAGAAAAAATCTTTGGCCAAACCATTGCGATCGCGGCCTCCCGAGGCAAACTCTACGTCAGTCAAGTGACCCCTGAACCCGTTGTAGCAACCACATCAACATCCCCAGCCACAACCCCATTAGCCTCGCAAACTGTTCCCACTCCCAAGTCCGAACAAGTCCGTCCCCAAATTAGTGGCGGGGCGGATTTACTCATGTGGGGGGATGCCACGGCAACATCAGCGGTGAAACCAGCCCCACCGGCCCCACCTCAACCGACATCCTCAAAAGACGAACCCTTGATTGTCTTCGGGGCTAAAAGTCTCACTGGGGGAGTCCAAACCGGTTCTTTGCCCTTAACCGTCTTAGTTCATATTCAAGGATTGGGCGATCGCCAATTTGCGTCTAAAGAGTTTGCCGGAACCCGAGGCCAATCTCGGGGCTTGGAAGGCCTGCAAATTCGTATCGCTAATGCCATTGCTGATTTGAAACTGGAATATATGGCTCACATTTCTGGCGTCGGGGACACCCCCTGGGTACCGGAAGGACAATATCTCGGCAGTCGGGGGGAAAACCGGCAAGTGGAAGGCTTTGCCATTCGCCTCACCGGAGATGCCGCGAGCCAGTACACCATCCGCTATTCTGGACATATTCAGAACATGGGCGATACCCCGGTTATGGGAGATGGTCAATACTGCGGAACCCGTGGCAAATCCCTACGAGTGGAAGGGTTGCGCGTTTGGTTAGAGTCCCGTAGCTAAGGAACAGCGGAGGGGGGATTGCCTCACCCCATGACCCCCTCTCTTCCTGGAATTGGCCCTCTCAGACTGGTTAGAATGTGATCGTCAGATGCGGGCGAGGTGCGATCGCCCAGCGGCTGCTTGTTGTTTTTAGGGGATTTGCTTGTGACTTCTACCTCACCCTCAACTCGCGTTGACCTTGAACCCATCGTTGAACTGGCCCCGAGTTACGTCATTCCCGTAGTTTTGGTTGTGCTGGCGATTCCTTTGATGCTGGTGCAGGTTTGGCTGGCGGGGGCGATCGCCCTGTTTGGGCTTTTCTTAATGGTTCAAGCAGCAACCCTTCGCCTCGAATTTACCCAAACTGACCTGGATGTCTACCGTTCCGATTCTCTAATTCGTCGCTTTCCCTACTCCGAATGGCTCAATTGGGAGATTTTTTGGCAGCCAGTCCCCATTTTGTTCTATTTCCGAGAAGTCAATAGCATTCACTTTCTCCCGGTGTTGTTTAATGCCAAAATGCTACGCAACTGTCTCGAACAACGCTGTCCCCAATCTACCCGCTAGTTACCGAGCAGCAGTGCCACCCATCTGTCCGTTTGTCAAGTCCAAGGAATCGAGATGCCTTTAGAGGAAAACACCCCCTACGGAAGCCCCAAACCAGACCCCAATGCCCCAAATTATTGGGATGCTGAGCCCGAGTTTGCCATTGAACCCTCTCCCTGGGAAGATGATCCCAACCCGAAGCCTCCCCAGGAAACGGGCCAGTCTCCAGTGATGCCAGGGGGAGAGTCGGGGCTACCTGAAGGGGCGATCGCCCCCCTTGGTGAACCACTACAAGCCTCTCTCGATTCCTACAACTCCCCCAGCCCGACCTCAGAAGACTCCAACGCTGGGTTTTACGATGACGAGTCGAGCAATTGGGATGACGATGACGATGCCTATGCTGATTATGACAGCATCTCTCATGACCCCCCTCCTGAACAGATGCTCCAGGAGCCAGTCGAGGAAAATAACTGGCAGGATCATGACGATGATGAGGATGAAGATATTAATGCCATCCCAGTTGCCACTGACATCAACGACCCCGAGGAGTCCATGGCGGTGATGGTTTCACCCATCTCCGAAGCGGACAGTCCCCAAGATAAGTCTGTCCTCCCCTCACAACAGGAGGCTGAGCCAGAGGACAGGGCCTGGGGAGACGTTGAACCCGCTTCAGCCTCTACGAGCGTCCCACCTGAAACAGAGTCAACAGCCCCAGCCGTCGCTCAAACGGCCCCAGCCCTTGAGTTATCCCCCCAACCCCCATCTGAATCTAGTGCCTCCCCAGGGGTGCAGGATGAGATGACCAGCTTGGAAGAACGAGCCCAGGCCTTACGACAGGAAATTGCTCAACTCGAACGAGTCAAGCAAGACATGCAGGAGGCTCAAGCGGAGTTACAACGAGACTTAGGGCGCTTAGTGCAAGAAGGCGTGAGTGAACTTAAGAAACGCAAACAAGCCCTAACCGTCGACATCGAGCAGTTAGAACGTCGTCAGGAGCGTATTCGCAAGGAAATGCAAACTTCCTTTGCCGGAGTCTCCCAAGACATTGCTGTACGGGTGCAGGGTTTTAAAAACTATCTGGTGGGCAGTTTGCAAGACTTGTCCGTTGCCGCTGAACAGTTGCAAATTGAACCCCCTCAAGCCCCTGCTGCTGCCCCAGTTCCCGTGGAAGAGGCCCCCCGTCGCTCCCGTCGCCCAGAGCGTCGCCCTGAGGCGGCGACGAGTCCTCAGTTTAGTGAACAGGGATTTCAGGAGCAACGACGCCTAATTCGTCGGGCCTTGGATCAATATCGCAACAATCCCGACTATTATGGTCCCCCCTGGCAGTTGCGTCGCACCTTTGAACCAGTCCATGCTGAACGGGTCGCCAATTGGTTTTTCACCCAGGGCGGACGAGGGGCGATGAAGTCCACCAACAGCCGCCTCCAGAATATCTTGATTGCCTCGGCGATCGCCTCAGTGCTACATCTGATGTACAAACGTCGCTTGCGGGTGTTAGTGCTGGCGAATAGCCCCGAACGGCTCGGAGAATGGCGGCGCGGCTTACAGGACTGTCTCGGCATCTCTCGGGCAGATTTTGGCCCCGATCGCGGTGTGGCTCTGTTTGAAGCCCCTGAGCCTCTAGCACAACGAGCTGAGCGATTCATACAAGCGGGACTGATGCCCCTGATTATTGTTGATGAGTCTGAAAACCAGCTCAGTCTAGGACTGCTGCAATTCCCTCTCTGGCTGGCTTTCGCCCCTGATCCTGAATCCACCGTTGTTCGGGACTGGTAAAACCGGTCCATCTTCTCCTAATCCCGTGCCATGGACGAAGCCGTGGCACGTTCTCCCTTTAGGTTACTCTTCAATCGGTTCTTTCCCAGACACCACTGGGGCAATGTTACTTAAGGCTAATTTGGGATGGTCTACCTGAACCTGACCGACATTCCACTCATTGCGGAACAGCAACACCGGACGATCCCAACTATCTTTCACCGCAGCCGTGTTAAAAATGCGGCCGGCTTCTTCTAGGGCCTCCCACCCCCCCTGAACCCAACGGGCCACGGTAAACGGCAATAGTTCTAAACGAGTCTCCACCCCATACTCGGTTTCCAGGCGGAACTGAACCACCTCAAATTGCAGTTGCCCCACCGCCGCTAGGATCGGATCTCGTTTGGACTCATCAACGGAGTACATAATCTGCACCGCTCCTTCTTCCCGCAGTTCTGCTACTCCTTTCCGGAATTGTTTGAACTTAGAAGGATTTACATTACGCAGATAAGCAAAGATTTCTGGAGAGAAACAGGGAATTCCCTCATATTCCAATTTCTTGCCATTATAAATGGTGTCACCAATGGCAAACATTCCCGGGTTATTTAAGCCGATGACATCTCCAGGATACGCGGTATCGAGGGATTCTCGACCTTGGGCAAAGAGTTTTTGTGGACGGGATAGACGCACCGTTTTTCCAGTTCGGGCATGTTGTACCGTCATATCTTTCTCGAATTTACCGCTACACACTCGCACAAAGGCCACGCGATCGCGGTGTTTGGGGTCCATGTTGGCTTGTAGCTTAAAGACAAACCCCGTAAACTCAGGATAGGTGGGGTCAATGTCATGTCGGGTACTATGGCGGGGATAGGGTTTTAGGGAATACTCCACAAAGGCATCGAGGAATAACTGTACCCCAAAATTTGTCATGGCACTGCCGAAAAAGACCGGCGTGAGTTGGCCGCTGTGGATGGCCTCTAAGTCAAACTCCGTTCCCAGTTCATTGAGGATTTCAATTTCATCTTTGAGTTGATGATAGAGTTCGGGATCAATCACCTCCGCCAGGCGAGGATCTCCGAGTTCAAAAACCGTATCCTCAGCAGTTTTGGTTCCGTGAGCGGTCCGTTTGAAGAGGTGAATTTTCTCTTGACGGCGATCGTACACCCCCGTAAAGCGATCGCCACTGCCAATGGGCCAAGTCACCGGATAGGTCGCCAACCCCAACTCCTGTTCAATTTCATCGAGGAGTTCCAGAGGATCGCGACTGGGACGATCCATTTTATTAATAAAGGTAAAAATGGGGAGCGATCGCATCCGACAGACTTCAAACAGCTTACGAGTCTGAGGTTCCAACCCCTTAGCGGCATCCTCTAACATCACCGCATTATCCGCCGCCGTCAGGGTGCGATAGGTATCCTCACCAAAATCTTGGTGTCCGGGAGTATCGAGGAGATTAATATGATGGCCGTCATAGAGAAACTGCAATACCGTTGAGGTAATGGAAATCCCCCGCTGTTGTTCCATGGCCATCCAGTCTGAGGTGGCGTGACGCTGCGATCGCCGGGACTTGACGGCCCCCGCCTCATGAATGGCCCCCCCATACAGCAAGACTTTCTCAGTCAGAGTCGTTTTCCCGGCGTCAGGGTGGGAGATAATTGCAAAGGTGCGTCGAGTATCGATCGCCGCTTGCAGTTCAGTTCGCAAATCGTCGCTCATGAATAGCTCTAATACGGGAAAACAAAGATAAATCGGGCCTTGAGTTGCCCTCAACATCTCAGGCAACCCCCCTCCAGTCTACCAAACTCTCCCCCCTCTTGCCTGTTGCCTGTTGCCTGTTGCCTGTTGCCTGTTGCCTGTTGCCTGTTGCCTGTTGCCTGTTGCCTCTTCCCCCTTCCCCCTTCCCCCATGTCCCCCATTATCTTTTGTGATTTCGACGGAACCATTACCCTTGAAGACACCTTCGTCTCCACGGTCGAACGATTTGCCCCGGACGTCGCCAGTCGCGTCTTGCCGCAAATTTATGATCTGCGTTTGAGTCTTCAGGAGGGTGTCCATCAGATGCTAGAGGCTATTCCCTCAGCCTGTTATCCCGAACTGCTGAATCTGGCGGCGACCTATGAGATTCGTCCTGGCTTTGTGGAACTCCTTGATTTCCTCGATGAGTGCAACGTTCCCTTAGTGGTAGTGTCTGGGGGGATTGAGGCCATTGTTGAAGGCGTATTGGGAGAGTTAAGCCAACGGGTGCAAGGCATTCATGCTGTCAAACTGGATACCCAGGGAACCTACTGCTCTCCCTACTCTGAGTTCGAGGGGGAAGGGGAAATGCTCAATAAATTGGCAGTCATTCAGCACTACGGAGAACCGGATTGGATTTTAATTGGGGATTCCGTCACAGATCTCAAAGCGGCCCTAGCAGCTCCTCGGGTGTTTGCTCGCGATCGCCTCTGCCAGTATCTTGCGAAATGCGGTGTACCTTACGAACCGTTTGAAACCTTTATCCAAGTTCGCGATCGCTTATCTCAAGTTTGGAAAGAATCTTAAAAAAATTCTAACCTTAGACCCAATAAAACCCATTTTTTCTCCTGTTATTGACGCCAAAGTTTTATGGACTCATGAAGAAACCTCACGGGGGTACGTTGGAAAATTGTGAATTTTTCGTGAAGATTTAGGGGCAGACGATCAGAAAAATCGTGAAAAGCCTGAGATTACGTGGAACATTTGTGAATTTACCTTCATAAAGATGACCCAAAAGTCCCTGACCTCACCCCGTTAACAGTCATGTAAAACAAAGGGCGATCGCCAGACTCCTATGATATATTCAAGAAGCAAGTTCATTTGCTCCGAAGATATGTCTGGATCCTCTCCATGCAATCCTCCCTTTGACAGTTTAGGAGGAGAGCAGTTTACCCTGAGTCCGTTAACCTTGCGTTTATCTCCCTGGCGTCATCTACTGAACGCTAGTTTAGGGCCAATGCTGGTTTTGGACGATGATGGCAGCATTTTAGAGGCGAATGAAGCAGCCTGTGAATTATTTGTCTACTCTCGGGCGGCAATGCTCAAGTGTTCAATCAATGCAGTAACCGAGCCTGGGTTTGACTTTGCCGATATTCAACAAACGCTCCAAGATCAGGGCAGAGTTCGGGGATCTTTTTGTGTGGTTTGTGGAAGTGGAGAAATTCGTGAGGTCGATTATGGCATCACCTACCAAGCCCTGGAACATTGTCATATTCTGGCCCTAAAAGACGTCAGCCAGGAAAAACAGGCTCAGCAGCAGGTTAAACAGCTTCAGAAACAGCTAAGTGATCAGGCACAATTGCATCAGAGAAAACTGACAAAACTCCAGTCCAAACTCGACTTAACTGAACGACTAGCCTCGCGAGCTACGGTGGATGAGAGTACCCTTTCTCCTTCACAACTCTCTGATCTAAAGGAGATTCTTCGCCATGTCCCTGGGGCCGTTTATCAGTTTCGGATGCGCCCAGATGGCAGCTATCATTTTCCCTATGCCAGTGACGGACTTCTAGACCTCTATGGAGTCACTGCCCAAGATTTGCAAGAAGATGCTAGCCTAGCCTTTGCCGCTGTTCACCCGGCGGATGTGGCAACGATCCACACCCTTACGTTAAAGTCCAAGGAAACTTTAATCCCTTGGTGTTGTGAATATCGTATCTTGAAGCCTGATGGTACGATCATCTGGGTTGTGGGTCATGCAACTCCAAAGTGGGGGGACGATGGCAGTATGACGTGGTATGGCTACCTTCGTGATATCACTCGACAAAAAGAGCTGGAGTCCTATCAAAGTCGTTTACTGGCTATTTTAGAAAGTACCTCTGATTTTATCGGAACAGCCGATGCAGCCGGCAATATTCTCTATCTCAATCGCACCTGGCAGAACTTGTATGGAGATTTAAGCAAAATTCCCAAACGGCTTGAGGACAACCATCCCGCCTGGGCGTTAGACCTCATTTTGCAGGAGGGATTGCCAGAAGCCCGTCGTTTGGGTCTTTGGCAAGGAGAAACTGCGATCCTAACCGCTGACGGAGAGGAAATTCCCGTTGAACAGTTGATTATGCACCATGTGGGTGAGACGGAAGACGATGGCTATTTTTCAACGATTATTCGGGATATCCGCGATCGCCGCTGCAAAGAACTAGAACTGCAAACACTGGCTCAACAGCTTCAAGAAGCTCAAAAACTTGGACGTTTAGGTGATTGGTCATTTGATGTTAAAACTCAACAGATTACGTGGTCCGATGAGGTATTCCGTATTTTTGGCATGAATCCCCGTGAAGGGGAACCTACGGTTGAGGAGAATTTCCTGAAAATTCATCCCGATGATCGTGACTACTTTTTAGACCGTATCGCTCAAGCCAAGCAAGGGATTGTTCAGGATTTTGATATTCGTATTTTGCGTGCTAATGGAGACTTTGCCTATATTAATAGTCGTATTCGTCCTAAATTTGAAGGGAATAATCTGATTAAGTTTGTTGGGATTGCCATTGATATCACAGACCGCAAACGCATTGAAGAAGAACTACGGCAAGGAGAGAAAAAAACTCGTGACTTGCTCAATGCTATCCCCGACATGATGTTTCGCTACAGTCCGGATGGCGTTTTTCTTGACTATAAACCCTCAGCTGACGTAACGGCGTATTGGAAGTCTTCTGATTTTATTGGCAAAGGAATTGATGAAATTTTTCCAGGAGATTTTGCTAATGAAGTCAAAGAAATGATTGACATTACCTTGAAAACAGGAGAGCCGCAACTATTTGAGTATCAGCTGCCTGTTCCTGGAGTTAAGCAGTATTTTGAAGCTCGCTTTATCAAAGCCAATGAGAGCGAAGTTCTATCGTTAGTTCGAGATATCAGCGATCGCAAACGGGCTGAACAGGAGCGTCAAGAACTTCTAGTTCGCACCCAAATCCTCAACTCCATCAGCCTGGAAATTCGTAACTCTCTGGAACTTGAAATTATCCTAGAAAGTGCTGTAGTTGCCATTTTCAATGAACTCGAACTAGAGTTGTGTTGCTTCGGTTGGTCTTGTGGTGACGAGGGAAGGATTTGGCAGGTTATCAAGGAAAAAAAGGCGGACGATCTTGCCAGTTTTATCGGAGAATATTCTCTGGAAAATTTCCCCAAGGTTTATGAAGCACTGAAGCAAAATCAGGTGTATGCAATTAACTCCATCCAAGATAGTGATGATGTCTCACTTAAAAGACTCTTTGATGGATCTCCAATTAAGTCCTACTGCACAATTCCCATCCATACCCGAGGAGGACGACTCGGTGGCTTCCATCTGGCATATGCTCGCGAAACTGAAGACTGGAGTGATGATGATATTTGGCTCTTGCAAGAAATCGCCAATCAGGTGGCGATCGCCATTCAACAAGCGGATCTCTATCAGGAGGCCCAAAGTAAAAGCGAAGAACTCAGCCAAGCCTACCGTCAACTCCAAGATACCCAAACTCAGTTACTGCAAGCAGAAAAAATGTCAAGTTTGGGACAGTTGGTGGGGGGAATTGCCCATGAAATCAATAATCCCGTCAGCTTTATTTACGGAAATCTAAACTATGCCGCTGAGTATTCGGAAGGGTTAATTGAACTGCATCGCCGCTATTGTCAGCTCTATCCCGAACCAGTCCCAGAAATTCTAGAGTACTGTGATGCCATTGATTTAGAATTTTTGGTGGATGATTTTCCCAAAATTATTCAGTCTATGCAATATGGTGCCACTCGCATTCGTGACATCGTTAAATCCCTACGAACCTTCTCTCGTCTCGATGAGTCTAACGTGAAAGAGGTCGAACTTCATGAAAACCTAGATAGCACCTTGGTTCTTTTGCAAAATCGTCTGAATCACGGTCATTCCACCCGGGAGATTGATGTCATCAAGCACTACGGCAACCTGCCTCAGATTTCCTGTTGTAGCGGCTTGCTGAATCAAGTTTTTATGAACTTACTCATGAATGCTATTGATGCGATTGAAGTTCGGCGGCAGCATCAAGATTCTTCCCTAAACGGGGACTATCAGGGACAAATCAGGATTACAACAGCAGTTCTCTCCCCTCACTGGATTCAAATTAGCATCCGTGATAACGGCTGTGGAATGACGCCAGCAACTCAAGACAAAATCTTTAATCCCTTTTTTACAACCAAGCCAATCGGCCAGGGAACGGGTATGGGATTACCCACGAGTTATCAAATTATCACGCAGTCGCATCAAGGCAAGCTGTACTGCAACTCGTCCGTGAATCAAGGAACGGAGTTTATCATTGAATTGCCAACCAAAGTTGATGTGACGTCGAGGACTCAGACTTAGAGTCAAAGCTGGATAATATGTTAGTATACTAACCGACAATAGTAGCTACAATTTAAATAGAAACTCACATGTCGGGCAATGTCCAGGAGAACTCCCCCTTACGCCCCAATCGACACTCCCCCAGCCCTGAAGACGCCTCTAACCCTAAAATTCTGAACTCCACTGAATTGCGATCGCTGTTCGAGGCTGCCCCGGATGCGATGGTGGTTCTTGATGACGAGGGCAATTATGTTGAGGCCAACCAAGCCGCCTGTGAGCTGTTTGGCCTGACCCGAGACCAATTGTTGCAAACCTCTATCGCCGACTTTGCCGAACCGGGGTTCGACTTCCAGCAGGCTTGGGACTATCTCCTATCCCACGGTCAAGCACGGGGAGAGTTTCGCTTGGTGCGCCCTGATGGTAAACTGCGTCCGGTGGACTATG
Organism: Phormidium yuhuli AB48; assembly: GCF_023983615.1. GTDB lineage: Bacteria > Cyanobacteriota > Cyanobacteriia > Cyanobacteriales > Geitlerinemataceae > Sodalinema > Sodalinema yuhuli. Next base: position 4,693,555 of record NZ_CP098611.1, read on the forward strand.
CCGCAACAGCTAATTTTAGTCCCCATCGTCATCTCTCCGTTTTGCGGCCCCTGAGCGATCCCTCCTCTCAACTGAATCGCCTCCCCGCTCGACAACGACATCTCACCGAAATCCTTGAGCGAACTTCAGATCTAATTGCAACCGCTGATGCCCAGGGGAGTGTTTTATTTGTCAATCAAGCCTGGCAGACCTATTTTGATGACTCAACCCTGGAAAATCTCTATATTTCTAGCTTTCATCCCCCCTGGGCCTTAGAAATTATTCTCAAACAGGGTCTTCCTGAAGCTCAAAGTTTGGGGACTTGGCGGGGCGAGACGGCAATTTTAGTTCAGGGTGAAGAGATTCCGGTTGACCAGTTAATTATGTACCATCCCGGGGAACCGGGGGAGCTGCCCTTTTGGTCAACCATTATGCGAGATATCCGCGATCGCAAAGCCGAGGAACAGGCGCGCCAAAAACTGACGGAAGAATTGCAAAATGCTCAGGCGATCGCCCATATCGGGAGCTGGTCATTTGATGTGAGAACCCAGGCCCTCACCTGGTCACCAGAGACCTTCCGCATTTTGGGTCTTGATCCTAAAAAGGGAGAACCCACCTTTCCTGAATTAGTGAATCTAATTCACCCCTCTGATAAAACCCTATTTGTTACCCGGGTTAATGCCGCCTGTGATCAGGGACAGCCTCAAACCTTTGATTACCGCATTGTGCGCTCTCAGGGAGAAATTGGCTATATGAGTAACCGCATCGAAGTTGAGAGGCAAGATGGAGAGGTGATCCGACTCTTTGGAACAATTTTGGATATCTCTGATCGCAAGTCAGCTGAGCTAGAACTAGAACGTTTTTTTAATATTTCCCTAGATCTCTTTTGTATCTCCGAATTTTCAGGGAAATTTCGCAAAGTCAACCCCAGTTGGGAACGAATTTTAGGCTATGAAATTAGCGAGCTAGAAAGTCTAAATTTTTTAGACTTAATTCACCCTGAAGATGTTAGCAAGACCGTGAATACTATGGCTTGCTTAGCCAAGAATCAACCCGTTTCTGAATTTGTGAATCGTTACCGCACTAAAGCGGGAGACTATCGTTATATTGAATGGTTAGCTGCCCCAGAGGGGAATTTAATCTACAGCGCTGCGCGGGATATCACAGAACGGAGAGTGACGGAAGCCGAAGTACAAGAACTCCTGCGCCGAACTCAAATTTCAAGTAATATCACTCGGGCAATTCGCAATTCTTTAGATTTAGAAGTCATTGTTCAAAATGCAGTGAGTGCAATTTTTAGGGAAGTCGAAGTTGATATTTGTACCTTTGGCTGGTGCCGCCAACTGGAAAGCTCGAATGGTACTTCTCCCCAGATTGAGCTAACGGTTCTAGTCCAGAAAAAACATCCCCAGATTAAAGATTGGCTTGGCACTCATGTCTTAGATGGATTTGGAATTGTCTATGAGTCAATCATTCAAAATCAGCCCTACTATTTAAACTCGGTTGATGACTGTCCCGATGCCGGATTTCAGAGTATCTGTGATGAAACTGGAGTGGATAGTTATTGCTGTTTACCCATTTGTACTATCAATGGCCACTGGGGTATTTTTGAATTAGCGCGGATTCGAGATCATGCTCATTGGGATGAGGATGAGATGGAATTGCTGAAGGAAATCAGTAACCAAATTGCGATCGCCATTCAGCAAGCGGAACTCTATCAAGAGGCCCAACGGAAACAGGAGGAACTCAGCCGGGCCTATCGGGAGTTACAAGATACACAAGTTCAGTTAGTGCAAGCCGAAAAAATGTCCAGTTTAGGACAACTCGTAGCTGGAATTGCGCATGAAATCAATAATCCGGTGAACTTTATTTACGGTAACTTGCAATATACCGATGAATATGCAGAGGGATTGCTGGAGTTAGTCAAAGCCTATCAAGAGTACTATCCTAATCCTCCCGAGGCGATCGTGCAGCTCATCAATGACATCGACCTAGACTTTCTCAAAGATGATTTCAATAAACTGATTAGGTCCATGCGTCAGGGAGCCACCCGGATTCGAGATATTGTCAAATCCCTGCGAACCTTCTCCCGCTTGGATGAATCCGACCTGAAAGCCGTCGATTTACATGAAAATATTGATAGTACCCTAGTCATCTTGCAAAACCGTCTCAAAGGGAGTCCAACTAAACCGGAGATTGAGGTGATTAAGAACTATGCTAAACTACCGAGCATTGAATGTTATAGTGGCTTATTGAACCAGGTGTTTATGAACGTATTTGTTAACGCCATTGATGCGATCGAGCAACGACGAGCAAACCTTAAGCCAGAGCAAAAAGCGAGCTATCAAGGCTTAATTACCATCACCACTCAAGTCAGGACGACTCATGAAATTTCGATTTCCATTCAGGATAATGGAGTTGGCATGAGTCGAGCGGTGAGAGAGCAAATTTTCAACCCGTTTTTCACCACAAAACCCGTGGGAATGGGAACCGGGATGGGCTTACCCACCAGCTATCAGATTATCAGTAAATATCATAAGGGAGAACTCCACTGTCACTCGACCCCAGGACAAGGCACCGAACTGATGATTCAACTCCCCATCAAATCTAAGAGTTAAACTGGAATCATAGTGATGAGGCTCCGTACCACTGAATGCCCTCAGTGTTGACCGGTCATAATCCGTTATTGATTGCTAGATGTTATGTCTGCTCCCCAATTTCCCCGCATTCCCCTGGTGCGTCCCCTGACCCCACAACCGACTCAAGATGGCTCCTTTACCTTTTTCTCCCAGGAATTTGGCGAGTTATTCCATTCCCATCATGGCGCCAAACAGGAAGCCGAACAGAAGTTTGTCAACCCCACCCGTCTCAGGGAACAGGCCCACATCCACGATGTCCTCTATCTTCTCGACGTCTGTTATGGCCTAGGCTACAACAGCGCCGCCGCCCTTGACGCCATTTGGGAGGCTAACCCCCACTGTCGCATTGTCTTAGTGGGGTTAGAGTTAGACCGCGTTATTCCCAAAGCCGCCGTTCATGAGGACTTACTTGATTGTTGGTCCAATGACGTACAGTGGCGTTTAGCGGATTTAGCCCAAGAGCACCAATTTGAGGATACTCGTTTGAATGCCAAATTGTACCTGGGGGATGCGCGATCGCAGATTCAGGAACTCAGCGACAGCGGCTTTCAGGCCAACGCAATTTTCCTCGATCCCTTCTCCCCCCCTACCTGTCCCGAATTATGGACCGTGGACTTTCTAGAAAAGCTGGGAGATTGTCTAGGGCCCAACGGCTACCTAGCCACCTATTCCTGTTCCGCCGCCGTCCGCAGTGCTTTACAGGAGATTGGTCTGAACATCGGCTCAACCCATCCCGTCGGTCGTAAAAGTCCAGGAACCGTCGCCTGTTGGTGCGATCGGCCTCTCCCCCCCCTTTCCCTTCAAGAACAAGAACATCTAGAAACGCGAGCCGCCATTCCCTATCGAGATCCCAGCCTCAGCGATTCCCGAGACCTCATCCAAGAACGCCGCCGTCAAGAACAAGCCGAATCCAATTTAGAACCCACCAGTCACTGGAAAAAACGCTGGGCCGCCGCCAACTGAGGACCCACCCCGCCCTTCGGGCACCCCTCCGGTGGAGGGGATGACCCACCCCGCCCTTCGGGCACCCCTCCGGTGGAGGGGATGACCCACCCCGCCCTTCGGGCACCCCTCCGGTGGAGGGGATGACTTATGCGATTAACTTCTTCCTCTTCTTCCTCCGTGTCCTCCGTGCCTCTGTGGTGACCCTCCCCCTCCCTATTTGCTATCCTCAACCTAGACAAATCCACAACTTCAAAACAACCATGATTCAGACAATTACAAAACCCATCTCCTTCGACGAATTTGTGGCTTGGTATCCCGAAAATGCAGACTGCAAATACGAACTCTACAATGGAGCCATTATCGAAATGCCCTTAGCCACCGGAACTCACTCCAACATCACAGGATTTATCACCGGTGAACTTCATGTTGAAATCAAACGGCTCAAATTACCCTACTCCATTCCCGGTGCGTGTTTATTGAAACCCCTAGACACAGAATTCGGGTATCAGCCCGATGTAATCGTCTTAGATAAAGAGGAGGTGGCTAAGGAACCTCACTGGCCAAAAGAGTCAATTGTAACCCTGGGGAGTTCCGTGCAGCTTGTCATGGAAGTCGTGAGTAAAACCTGGCACAATGATTATATGAAGAAAGCGGGCGACTATGAGGTGATGGGGATACCAGAATATTGGATTGTCGATTACTTGGGATTGGGGGGACGGCGGTTTCTTGGCAATCCAAAATCGCCGAATCTTTCAATTTATACAATGGTTGATGGGGAGTATGAAGTGAAGCAATTTAGAGAAGAAGACCGAATCGAGTCAGGGGCATTTCCTGAACTGGCATTAACAGTTAATGATATTTTCAACAATCCCTAACCCCATCCCCTAGTGACAGCCATGAGTTCTCCCCATCTTAGAAAAAACTGCCAAAAAAATTTCCCCTAGGGGTTGACAACTGCCGCAAAATCGAAAGAAAATGGAAGTGTGATAGGTTCTCCTTTTATTCATTCACCGATTCCCCATCTGACCATGAAGCTGAGACTCACCGTGAAAGTGGACAGCAACGGGACATTATCCCTACAACTTCCCCCCGAATTAGCCAATCACGAACTCGACATTATCCTGTGTGACCATGACCCCCACCCCAGTCCAGAGGAATTAGGCTATCCCGCCGACTTTTTCCAGAAAACTGCTGGTCAATGGCAAGGAGAACCGCCGACGAGGGAAGACATCCAGGATTGTGATGCAAGGGTTTGGGATAGTTAGGGATGATTTACCTGCTAGATACAAATACTTGCATACAGTACTTAACGGATCGCAGTCAATCCATCGTTGATAAATTCAAAACAATCCCTCGTCAAAACATTTGCCTTTGTGATGTCGTTAAAGCCGAGTTATACTACGGAGCCTGTCGTAGTCAAAAAAAAGAGCATAATCTCGCATTATATGAATTTTTCTTTTCTCACTATATTAGCCTTCCTTTTGATGGAGAATCTGCAAGAATTTATGGCGAAATTCGCGCAAACCTTTCTAAGTTAGGAACTCCGATTGGTGCTTATGATTTGCAAATTGCCTCAATTGCACTCGCCCATCACTTGATTTTAGTCACTCATAATACAAGAGAATTTAAACGAGTAAAACTCTTACAAATCGAGGACTGGGAGTTAAAAGAGGAATAAAGTTATCGAGAAAATTGCAGACGTCGAGTTATTCATTCACCGATTCCCCATCTGACCATGACACTGAAACTCACCGCCAACCTGAACAGCAACGGGACATTATTCCGACAACTGAGGTGGCTCAACATGATAACTTGTAGATGGATGGCAGGGCTATTGACCCTATCGCTACTGCTGCTGGCTCAAGAAGGAGTCGCACAATCGATTGATGAAGGACGGGGATGGGAAAAGGGCCGTCCCTCTCACAAATCCGATGTTATGCCAGTTCCGCTAGTTCCCGAAGAACGTTTCCCCAGCCTAGAGGAAAACCCCTTCTTCCCCCTGCAACGGTCAGTTGTCCTCATCCTCACCGAAACCTCCAGCGGCTTGCAATATGGAACCGGCTGGGTCGTCCAACGGGAGGGAGACATCACCCTCATTGTCACCCCTCGCTATGTGGTCTCCGATGGAAACACTCAACGCCCCAGTGACTCCATTGAAATCGAACTCTATAGCCAAAACAAACCCGAACATCGATTGCGCTTCCCCGCCCGTATCCGTAACATCACCGACCCCGGTGACCTCTTAGACTTAGCCATCTTAGAAGTTCGCAACCTCCCCGACGACATCGAACCCCTAACCCTCAGCAATTCTCGCGCTCCTGTTGATGCTGATATCCGTGTCATCGGTCATCCCGTCACCGGCAATCCTTGGAGTTTACAGCGGGGCTATATTTCTGCTATCACCGCCGCCCCAGACCAACAAAACCTGCAAGTTGCGGGAATGAACCTGGTCGTTGGGGTGGGGGGCGCTCCAATTCTCTATAATCAAGAAGTCGTTGGATTGCTGGTGACTATTAGCAATCAACAAACCGTCACCGGTTCAGGAAGTCAAGGTGATTTGATGGGGGGTTTTGGCTTTGCCTATCCCTTAGAGGTAATTGAGCAACAGTTACAAAATTGGGGGATTTCCTTTTAGAAGCTGTCACCTCCCACCCCGGCCCAACTCAGCCTCCAGTCCCCCCGGTCCGTTACAAAACTTCATCCCGATTCCCTGACATTTGCCCCACCCTAGCCAATGACCCCTAAGCAAATGGCAATTTAGCCCTCTTCCTTCTCCGGCGGCGCGTCCCCGAGCGAGGGCGACTCCCTCAGCCAGTCCCTCCCCGCCTCTCCCCCCAACTGGGGACTTCTGTAACTGTTGAAACCGTCATGAGACAAATTCGTGAACTCGGGAGACACTCCTGGAAAAACCTCTCAGAAAACCCATCAAACAACCGTTTATTGTGAGCGGGAAACATCAGGGAGACTCGATGGTCTCAAATAGCAAATCGGGAGTTAACCCCCACTGTCAGGGCAAAGCGCTGTTCTCCCCACAATCTTGTCTCCTCATCAAATTCTTCCTCAACCGTCAATTGAACCGGAGCCAGACTGAGTAGTTTTTCATCACTCTATCGCCCCAAAAACCAGCAACTCTCCAAAATTGACAAGACCAAAAACCACCGCAAAATCCCCACCCCCGCCGAACATCGCCTCTTAGAAAAACCCGGCAAAAATTTTCCCCTAGGGGTTGACAACTGCCCCAAACTCGAAAAAATGGGAGTGTGATAGATTGCCCCCCGACTGACCATAGCCCTAAATTCAGCCACAGCTAAAGGGCTGAAACCTCGCTAAAGTAAGCATTTGAGAGGAATCGCCGTCCGGGGAAAGTCGGGGAAGTTCACCTCAGCGACCCCCTGGGGTTTTGGGAAAGTTCTACCGCAACTGAGTCATTGGGCAAGTCTGCCCCCTCGGTGATGAGTTAACGATTAGACTGGAATCAGGTTTGTTGGAGGTCTCGGTCGATGGTGACGCGCACAGTAATGGCATGGATGTTGGGCTTGTCTCTCCTGCTGATTCCTCAGATTGGGCTGGCCCAGTCGGTGGATGAGTTGTTTGAGCGGGGAAATGCGGCTCAGAGTGAGGGGAGATATGAGGATGCGGAACGGACGTGGCGTCGAGTGTTGGAGATTGACCCTAATAATGTAGCGGCTTACTACAATCTCGGCAATGCCCTGAGTGACCAAGGGAAGTTAGATGAAGCCATCGCCGCCTACAACCGGGCCATTCAACTCAATCCTGAGTATGCCAATGCTTACAACAATCTCGGACTTGCCCTGTATGACCAAGGGAAGTTAGATGAAGCCATCGCCGCCTACAACCGGGCCATTCAACTCAATCCTGAGTCTGCCATCGCTTACAACAATCTCGGCAATGCCCTGAGTGACCAAGGGAACTTAGATGAAGCCATCGCCGCCTACAACCGGGCTATAGAACTCAATCCTGAGGATGCTGACGCTCACATCAATCTCGGAGTTGCCCTGAGACGGCAAGGGAACTTAGATGAAGCCATCGCCGCCTACAACCGGGCTATTGAACTCAATCCTGAGTATGCTGGGGCTTACTACAATCTCGGAAATGCCCTGAGAGACCAAGGGAACTTAGAAGAAGCCATCGCCGCCTACCGCACCGCCCTGAGACTCCCTGATGAACAAGGAACACCCGCCAGCGCCCACACCGTGGCCCATAACAATCTCGGCTACGCCCTACAACAACAAGGAAACCTCCAAGAAGCCATCCGCCAATACCAAACCGCCATCCAACTTGACCCAGAATATGCCCCCGCCATAACCAACCTGCGGGAAGCACAACGTCTCCTGGCCCTACGAGATAACCCTCTCCCCGCCGACCCCCAAGAACGTTTCCCCAGCCTAGAAGAAAACCCATTCTTCCCCCTGCAACGGTCTATCGTCCTCATCCTCACCGAAACCTCCAGCGGTTCCCAACAGGGAACCGGCTGGGTCATCCAACGGGACGGAGACATCACCTTCATTGTCACCAATCGCCATGTCGTCTCCGATGAAAACACTCAACGCCCCAGTGACTCCATTGAAATCGAACTTTATAGTGAAAACGACCCCGAACATCGATTGCGCTTCCCCGCCCGTATCCGTCATATCACCGCCCCCGGTGAGTTAGACTTAGCCATCTTAGAAGTTCGCGACCTCCCCGACGACATCGAACCCCTAACCTTTAGCAATTCTCGCACTCCTCTTGATGCTGATATCCGTGTCATCGGTCATCCCCTCACCGGGACTCCCTGGACTTTGCAACGAGGTTATATTGCCAATGTTACCGCCGCCCCAGACCAACAAAACCTGCTCATTGGCGGCACGAATCTCGCCGTGGGCAACTCCGGCAGTCCGATTTTCCATGACAACCAGGTGATTGGCATGGTCACCACCATTAGCAATCGACAAACCGCCGCCGGTTCCGGAACTGAAGGGGATTTCATTGGCGGCTTTGGCTTTGCCTATCCCCTAGACATTCTCCAGAACCAATTACAAAATTGGGGGATTTCCTTTTAGAAGCTGTCACCTCCCACCCCGGGCCAACTCAGCCTCCAGTCCCCCCGGCCCGTTACAAAACTTCATCCCGATTCCCTGACATTTGCCCCACCCTAGCCAATGACCCCTAAGCAAATGGCAATTTAGCCCTCTTCCTTCTCCGGCGGCGCGTCCCCGAGCGAGGGCGACTCCCTCAGCCAGTCCCTCCCCGCCTCTCCCCCCAACTGGGGACTTCTGTAACTGTTGAAACCGTCATGAGACAAATTCGTGAACTCGGGATACACTCCTGGCAAAACCTCTCAGAAAACCCATCAAACAACCGTTTATTGTGAGCGGGAAACATCAGGAAGACTCGATGGACTCAAATAGCAAATCGGGAGTTAACCCCCACTGTCAGGGCGAACCGCTGTTCTCCCCACAATCTTGTCTCCTCATCAACTCCTTCCTCAACCGTCAATTGAACCGGAGCCAGACGGAGTAGTTTCTCATCACTCTATCGCCCCAAAAACCAGCAACTCTCAAAAAATGACAAGCCCAAAAACCACCGCAAAATCCCCACCCCCGCCGAACATCGCCTCTTAGAAAAACCCGGCAAAAATTTTCCCCTAGGGGTTGACAACTGCCCCAAAATCGAAAAAATGGGAGTGTGATAGATTGCCCCCCGACTGCCCATACCCCTAAATTCAGCCACAGCCAAAGGGCTGAAACCTCGCTAAAGTAAGCATTTGAGAGAATCGCCGTCCGGGGAAAGTCGGGGAAGTTCACCTCAGCGACCCCTGGGGTTTTGGGAAAGTTCTACCGCAACTGAGTCATTGGGCAGGTCTGCCCCCTCGGTGATGAGTTAACGATTATACTGGAATCAGGTTTGCTGGAGGTCTCGGTCGATGGTGACGCGCACAGTAATGGCATGGGTGTTGGGCTTGTCTCTCCTGCTGATTCCTCAAGGTTGTGGGATGATAGGAACGGTAGATGAGTTGTTTGAGCAAGGAAATGCGGCTCAGAGTGACGGGAGATATGAGGATGCCGAACAGACGTGGCGTCGAGTGTTGGAGATTGAACCCAATAATGCTAAAGCTTACAGGCATCTCGGGATTGCTCTATATGACCAAGGAAAGCTAGATGAGGCGATCGCAGCTTACCATCGCGCTCTGGAACTTAACCCAGATTTTGCTAGGGCTTATAACAGTCTCGGAGTGGCCCTATCTGAGCAAGGAAAGCTAGATGAGGCGATCGCAGCTTACCATCGCGCTCTGGAACTTCCCGACGAACAATCAATAACTGCCAGTGTCCATACCTTAGCCCATAATAATCTCGGAGTCGCGCTATCTAAGCAAGGAAAGCTAGATGAGGCAATCGCAGCTTACCATCGCGCTTTACAACTTGACCCGAATTATGCCAATGCTTACAACAATCTTGGAATTGCCCTGAGTGAGCAAGGGAAATTAGATGAAGCCATCGCCGCCTACAAGCGAGCCATTGAACTCGATCCTGAGTCTGCTAACGCTTACAACAATCTCGGAATTGCCCTGAGTGAGCAAGGAGAGTTCGATGAAGCCATCGCCGCCTACAACCGGGTCCTTGAACTCAATCCCGAGTCTGCTGGGGCTTACTACAATCTCGGAAATGCCCTGAGAGACCAAGGGAAACTCAACTCAGCCATCGCTGCTTACCGCACCGCCCTGACACTCCCCAAAGACACAACCACGACACCCGCAAGCGCCCATACCCTCGCCCATACGGCACTCGGCTACGCCCTACAACAACAAGGAAACCTCCAAGAAGCCATCCGCCAATACCAACGTGCCATCCAACTTGACCCAGAATTTTCCCAAGCCCGAACCAACCTGCGAGAAGCGCAACGTCTCCTGAACCTGGAGGACAACCCTCTCCCCGACGACCTCGAAGAACGTTTCCCCAGCCTAGAGGAAAACCCCTACTTTCCCCTGCAACGGTCAGTTGTCCTCATCCTCACCGAAACCTCCAGCGGTTCCGAACAGGGAACCGGCTGGGTCATCCAACGGGACGGAGACATCACCCTAATCGTCACCAATCGCCATGTCGTCTCCGACGGAAACAGTCAACGCCCCAGTGACTCCATTCAAATCGAACTCTATAGCCAAAACGACCCCGAACATCGATTGCGCTTCCCCGCCCGTATCCGTGACATCACCGCCCCCAATGACCCCTTAGACTTAGCCATCTTAGAAGTCCGTAATCTCCCCGACGACATCGAACCCCTGCCCCTCGCCAGTTCTCCAGCCCCCATGCTGGGAGACATCCTCATTATCGGTCATCCCTTCACCGGCAATCCCTGGACCATGGAAAGCGGTCGAGTTGCCAATATCGTCGCTGACCCAAGACAACAAAACCTGCAAATTGGCGGCGCTACTCTCGCCGTCGGTAACTCCGGCAGTCCCGTCATTTATAATGATGAAGTCGTCGGCTTGCTCGTGACCATTGGTGACGAACTCGGCTCCTCTCCCCCCAGGGGTCAAGGAAACTCCATTGGCGGCTTTGGCTTTGCCTATCCTCTCAACATTCTCCAGAACCAATTACAAGCCTGGGGTATCCCGGCCAACTAAGAGCAACCGACCCCAACCATCCCTTCACCCTAGCACCTGCTCTCACCCTGAAGGTAATCTCATGAAACCGAACCAAGCCCTCATCATAGGATTCGTTCTCGCCGCCACCTGGATGACCCCAGTTCACGCCTGTCCGAGCCAGGTTTCTGACCGCTTAATCTACCAACGCCGCCCCAATCCTAATCGTTGCGAGGGAATCAATCGCCAGGGGGTGAGTGGGTCCTTTGGTCTCGTCTCCTTTGCCACCTCAACCCTCACCCATTATCCCACCAGACTGCGCTTACAAGTCCCGAAACCTCAAGCCACCACCGGGTCCAATCCCAGCCTCCGAGTTCGCTCCTTTGGTCGCCGCTATCAACTGGATAACTTAGCCCTACAATCTGGGAGAAATAACTATGAAATTAACCTAGGGACTGATATCTTACAAGGTGCCAACGTCCCCGCCCAGAGTTTACGAGCCATTGCCCATTTTCAGGGCAGTCAACCGGTCTATAGTCCCGTCATTATTGGGTCTTCCGGCTCCTACTACGAATTGGTCTTTTACTCCCCCAGTCGGGCCGTGATTCACTCCTTAGAAATTCACCGCAACAATCAAGTCGTTCACCGGGACCGTCGGCCCAATCCTCGGGATGGAGAAATCCGCTTTACTTGGGATGCACGCAACCAACCCGAGGGACTCTATCGCCTGCAAGTCCAAGCAGAAATTCAGCGGCGGGGACAACGGCCCGAACAAATCACTCGCATTTTCGCCCTCTATCATCATCCCGATTGGCTCTCTCCCTAAGCCGGTCTCTACCGGAGAGAATGAGGGGGCAACGAATGAGAATTGAGTTACCATTGGGTCTGAGAGCATCATGAAACGTCCGGGTCTAAAGTTTTATCTCCATCGCCTCAACGCCTATGGCCAAAGTTATGGTCAATTTGTCCGCTATAATCAATTCAATGCTCCCCTCAGCCGCTCTCTCAAACGACACCGCCGCCGTCTTCTGCAAACGTTGCCGCGAGTGGGAAAAAAAGGACTTAAACTTCTGGAAATGAGCCTCATTGGCCTGCTGCAAATAATGCTGAAAGGCTATTACTGGATTCGCTCTTGGAAACCTGGCTATAGCGGCGGTCCCCCTTATCTGCCTCAATCCCTCGATGACCTCTTAGACTTAACGGACAAGTCCAGAGCAAGACCCTCGTTGATTAAGAAAGATTTTAAGCATTTTATCGCTTTCAGTCTAATTCTAGTATGTCTGGGATTTATTGTCTTATTTTTTTGGCAAGTTCCTGTTACATTCGAGGCTAATATTATCAGCCGCAGCGTCAGTTTTCAGACCCCACCTAACACCGAGCAACTGCTTCTCAATTCCCTCCGATCTTTGCCCAAACTTGAGTTTGAAGGGGTGCAAGAGATTCGTTTATTAGGAGAGTTTGACTCAGAGGCGATGAGGGAACCCCTCAATGAGTTCGACCCCGTGGAGATTGACTTACCCTATAGCCATAGTAAACTGATTTTGGAGGATACAGCTTCCTCTGAGGGGTCCCTGGAACTGCGATCGCTCCGACTTCCCCCCCAAACCCAAGTAGACGAGTTCGCCTATGACCGCCAGCGTCATCAACTCTCTTTTCGACTCATCCCTCCCAATGACGAAACCTCCATTCCCGTGGAATTATCCCTCGGGCCGACAGCCCTGCAATTGAACCTAGAAGGATTTGAAAGTCCCCAATTACGTCCCCAAGCCGAGGACGAGTGGGGGTCACCTTATCAGATTGAAACCTTCACTTGGACTCCGTACAGCACAGAACTGTACTTAAACCTCAAAGGAGACACAAAAATTTACATTAAGCTACCAGATTTAGAAGCGACAGACTATCAAGACTGGTTTTGGGGACAGTTACAGGTAGAGGATGTGAGGTTCACGCGAGTGATTCAGGCGGAAGATGTGAGGGACGACCGGGTTCGCTCAACGATTTTAGAGGGACAGGTCAATTTTCTGGCTGAATCCTTACCTTTGGAGTCAGGACAGTTTTTGATTCTCCCCCAGCGGGGAACCACGATTCGGCGACTTCCCCGGATTGAGTTACATCCTGAGGAACCGGCGGGGTTACGGGTTCGGGTTCAAGGAAAGGCGACCCAGGTGGCGGTGGGCCTAGATCCTGAGTTTCCTCTGCGTGACCTCAAATCTAATTTTTGGCAACAGTGGTTAACTCCGGAGTTGATTACCGTTTTGCTGACGGTTAGTTCTGTGATGATTGGTTATTTGATTCCTTGGCTGTTTTGTCCATAATTTGAAGACCAGACACCGGGTTTCTGGTTCCTCGTGACTTGGCTCCAGCCAAGTCATGCTCTTGGGGAGGCTCTGCCTCCCGAGTGCAGGCGGCAGAGCCGCTCAGAGTCCGCAAGGGTGCGCCCCTACTGCCTCTTGCCTCTTCCCCCCTCCTCTTCCTCGGTGTCCTCGGGCGACCACAAGGGTACGCCCCTACGTGGTAACCCTCTTGCCTCTTCCCTATTGCAATATAGCACCACCTAACATTCGCTCAAACCGTATCTCTAACTCCGCCTTCATGCGGGGATATCGTTCTAACGTGGGGTCTTTGCGAATCACCCGTTCCGCCGCATCCCGGGCCAACATTAACACCTCTCGGTCATCCACCAGACTGGCTAAAACAAAATCCGGTAACCCCGACTGGCGAGTTCCTAACATCTGACCCGGACCCCGAAGCTGCATATCCATCTCAGCAATCAAAAAGCCATCTTGAGACGACTCCAAGACCTCTAACCGCTGTTTCGCATCCGGCGAGGCCTTCGGATGAGTCATTAATATACAGTACGCCCGATCGCCCCCTCGGCCAACCCGACCCCGTAATTGATGCAACTGCGACAAGCCAAAACGTTCCGCATTCTCAATCAACATCACCGTCGCATTGGGAACATCCACCCCCACCTCCACCACCGTCGTCGAGACTAAAATCTGAGTCTCATGACCATGAAACGCCGCAATCGCCGCATCCTTCTCCCCTGAACTCATCCGGCCATGCAGCAATCCTACCCGAAAATCAGGGAACACCTCTTGCAACCGTTCATACTCCTCCACCGCTGACTTGAGGTCTAACTTCTCCGATTCCTCCACCAACGGTAACACCACATAAGCCTGATGTCCCATCGCCACTTGACGGCGAATCAAATCATACGCCTCTAACCGTTCTTTCCCCGCCAAAACCGTCGTTTGAATCGGTTTGCGGCCGGGGGGTAATTCATCAATTTGACTCACATCTAAATCCCCATGTAACGTCAACGCCAAGGTCCGAGGAATGGGGGTGGCGGTCATGGAGAGGACATGACAAATCCCATTACTCCCCTTCTGTTGCAACTTGGCCCGCTGCTGAACCCCAAAGCGATGTTGTTCGTCAATCACCACTAACCCCAAACGGTGGAAGTTGACGGGGTCCTGAATTAAAGCGTGGGTTCCCACCAACACCGGAAGTTCCCCAGTTTCCAGTTGACTGTGGATTTGTCGCCGTTTGCGGGTTTTGGTGGACCCGGTTAGTAATTCCACGGGAAGCTGGAGTAGATTCAGCCAGTCGACTAATTTGCGATAATGCTGTTCCGCTAAGACTTCGGTGGGGGCCATTAAGGCCGCTTGATAGCCGGATTGGATGGCCGCCAGTATCGCTACCACCGCCACAACGGTTTTACCGGCCCCTACATCCCCCTGGACGAGACGATTCATCGGGGAGGTTTTGTCCAGGTCGCCGAGGATTTCTTGAATCACCCGGGTTTGGGCGTGGGTGAGGTCAAAGGGAAGTAGGTGATAAAATTGCTCGATGAGTTGTCCTTGAATGGTGAGTCGTTGGGCCTGGCTGCTGGCCAGTTGCAGTTCCCCGGCTTGTTTGAGTTCATGGCGACGTTTGAGGAGGCCCAGTTGTAGGTAGAAGAACTCGTCAAAGACGAGGCGACGACGGGCTAATTCTAAGATATCTGTATCCGGGGGAAAATGGATATTGGCGATCGCCCTCGGCCGGTCCAACAAATCATACTTTTCTCGCAATTTCTTGGGCAGGGGTTCGGGGATTTGCTCACTGGCCGGAAGCACCGCTAACACCGATTTTCGCACCAAGTCAGCGGTGACTCCATCGGTTAAGGCATACACCGGCAACACCCGCCCCACCGACAAAGATTCAATGGGCGCGTCGGCGTGTTCTAATACTTCTAAATCAGGATTTTCTAGGGTAATCCCATACTTATTTTTCTTGACCAATCCAGAGGCGGCAACCATTGCCCCGCGCGGGTATTGGGACTTATGGGAATGTTGCCAGCGACTGGAACTGTAGCGATTTCCAGGATAAAAACGACTAATTTTTAAGCGTCCGGTTGGGTCTTTTAAGGTTAACTGAAAGATGCTAAGTTTCTTATTTTTAGAACTATTAAAAAACGTCGCACTTTGAATTTGAGCCACAACCGTGACCGTCTCTCCCGGTTCCAATTGAGCAATCGGAACTTGACGAGCATAATCAATGCGATCGCGGGGAAAATACTCCAACAAATCCTGAACCCGATAGAGTCCCAAGCGGGCCAGACGATCGCCCCCCCGGCGGCCAATCTGACGCACCTCACTCAGAGGCTGATCCAACCTCAGCTGGGCCGGCGGAACTTGGGCCCGTAGGTCCACCGTGGGGGGTTGGCGGCGGCTGAGGGGTTCTCGCACCGAGCGCGATCGCATCTCCAGAGACCGCTGACTATGCAACAACACCCGTCGCGACTCCGCCACCAGATGCTGACGTTGGGCCAGCGTCAGAGTCGGGTATTTACCAAACTCCGCCGCCAGATTTTGCCAACGTTGGCGATCGCTCGTCGCCAACCGGGCCGGTGGGTCCTGAAACTGACGTTCCAGAAACTCATGAAAGCGAAACTCTCGCCCCACCAGATCCGAAAAACCGCGCTCAGCTTCTACACTGAGCGCCTTTTGCAATCGCTCCCAATCGGGAGCATTTTGAACAGATGGAGATAGGGCCATCGTCAGCTTCGAGAATCCTTAGGAATTGTTGGCATTAGCTTCTCGCACCGCCGCCAAAAAGGCAAACACCACCAGAGGTACACTCAACCCTAGAATAACCCGCGTCAGCCAGACCCCATATTGAGGATGTCCCGAGGACAACTCAAACACAGACCCCACCGCCGCGATCGCCGCCACACAGGAGACAGCCAGCAGAAACCCCACTTTCGGAGACGAAATCATAATCCTCGCGCCTCCCTAAGCCTTAACCCGACGAAC
Source organism: Phormidium yuhuli AB48 (assembly GCF_023983615.1). GTDB lineage: Bacteria > Cyanobacteriota > Cyanobacteriia > Cyanobacteriales > Geitlerinemataceae > Sodalinema > Sodalinema yuhuli. The sequence continues at coordinate 4,710,000 of NZ_CP098611.1, forward strand.
CGACTTGACCGAGAACCCATATTTCGAGAGTTCCTCCGTCAGCAGCAATTGGTCATCCACGCGATCGACAAACATCACCCCATTCAGGTGGTCCATCTCATGCTGAATCACTCGGGCCGGAAGTCCACTAAAGCGACGACGTTGGGGACGGCCCAACTCATCCTTATAGGACACCTCAATCACCTGAGGCCGTTTCACATCCATATACACCCCAGGAATACTCAAACAGCCTTCCTGGCCCAACGCCACCTCACGACTGTAGGCTTGAATCACCGGGTTAATCAGGACCAGCGGCGGCGTACTGGGGTCATCCAGCGCACAATCCACCACCAGCATTTGTTTAGCAATCCCCACCTGAGGCGCAGCCAAGCCAATGCCATCAGCAGTATACATACTTTGTAGCATCTCACGAGCCAGACCCCGGACCGTCTCATCCACCCGGGCCACTCGCTTAGCCGGTTGGCGCAAGACGCGATCGCCCAGAGTGTGAATTTCCAGAGGAGGGCGCTCTAATTTCGTTTTTTCAACCAGAAGAGGTGCTGAAGTTGACATAATTTAGCAACGTGTTCGTCAGTACAGGCCTTTAGTAAAATCATAACGTTTGTTGCTAGCACGACAAGCCTCCCTCCCCAAGACCAGCGCCCAAACCCTCGACCTGTCTTGGCTAGAGAAAGCTTAACCTCTCCAGACAAACATCCCGAAAACCAGTGGTAAAGTAGAAAGACAGCGTTCAACGCCCTCTGACCATCGTCCTTACCTGACTTTGACCGTGTTAACACCATCCACCTGTCGCCGTCTCAATAAACTTGACCAAATCCCCTCCGTCTGGGAAGGCGATCGGCGATCGCTGCAAATCGACCTAGATTCCGGGGAAATGATGGGTGAAGATGCCAGTGATTGCGTAATTTGGGTCGATGGGTCCCAAGGAGTCGTGCGGGCGATCGAGAAAGTAGCCGACGACTCGGGAATGGAAGCCGTCGTGCGAACCCTCTTGCGGGCCATGGAATATCCCCACAAACCGGCCCAGCCGGCCCGGCCGCAAAAAATCATCGTCAAAGACCGGGAACTCCTCTTCTTCCTACGAGGCGTTCTCCAAGACCTCGATATCAACCTAGACTACGTCCCCGAACTACCCCTGATTGACGAACTGTTCCGAGGACTCGAAGACGCCGTCGGAGGGCGACCTCCCAAACTCCCCCCCCAGTATCTCGATCCCCTCAACGAACAAGCCGCGGCCCTCTGGGACGATGCCCCCTGGGACTATCTCGGCGACAACCAAGTCATCAGCATTGAACTCAACTATGCCGGAATCGAGAGTTTCTATGTCTCCATCTTAGGCCTGCTGGGCCTGGACTACGGCATTTTGCTCTATCGCAGCCTGGAATCCCTCAAAGACTTTCGGGCCTCCATCTTGGCCAACACCTCCATGGAGAATTTAGAAAGCATCTTTCTCTCGCAAGATTGCATCTTTCTCACCTATGAAGGGGATGAGGACTTTGATGATGACATAGATGACCTGGGAGAGTTCACCTGGGAACGTGTTCACGGCAATTTTGGCAGTTTACATCCCCTCGAAGGCCTGCGGCCCTTTCTCCATGCCGAAGAAGCCCTCCCCGCTTGGATTGCCCTGAAAGCCTTACATCTGTTCCTAAGCGATCATGAAGACCAACTCATGGACGATTGGCAGGAGGTCATCCGCCAGGTCTATGACATTGGCATTCCCAAACCCCTACAAGAGAGTGATATTAACGAAGAGGGCGATCGCATCGTCTCCGTCACCGTCTCCTCCATGCCAACGGTCGCCAACGAACTCCTCAACGACGATGGAGTGGTCAGCTTCGACGAAGACTCTGACTACGATGAGGTCTTATCCGTCTTTCAAAATATGTCGCGATTGCAGGATGACATCATCCCCAATGGCTCGATTTTGCAATTGGATAACCTCCCCTGGAATTTCATTGAAGAACTACGAGAGACCGTTGGCTATCATGAAGGAACTCCCTGTAAACGAACCTCAGGGAACTATCCCGTGCTAATCGTCCAAAGCACCCGTCCCAAAGTCAAAGAGATTATGGCCGAAATTGAAACCCGAGGGGGCTTACGGGGTCTAACCCTCAAACCCTGTCAGTCTCCCTTCGGCGACGATCCCTTTGAATTGGGTCTCCTGCAACTGAAGAACCAAGAAATCCATCTCGTCGGTGAGTTTGACCTAGAAAACCCCTACCATAGTCGGCCCCGTCAAGCTTGGACAGCCAACCTGAAAAAGACCAAGGGCAAATGTGGCTTAATTATCGCCATGGGGGCCACCGGACAACGCCGTGGCGACCCCGACCTCTCGGACATGAAAGCCTTTTATGAAGTGGAGATGCTGTCCTTAGATGACATTGGTCTTAAGGACATCAAATTCTTTCCCATGCTTTAAGACTCCTGAGAGGCCCGCAGTTGCCCACAAGCCGCATCCACATCTAAGCCCTTAGAATAGCGCACACTCACCGCAATATGGCGCTCTTTAAGGGCCTCGACGAACTCATCAACCTGTTGGGGAGTGGGTCGTTGATAATCCACTTCCGAGATGGGGTTATAGGGAATCAGATTGACATGATTTTGGAAGCCTCGCAGATGGCGGGCCAGTTCCTCCGCATGATGGGGGCGATCGTTTAACCCCGCCAGAAGCAAATACTCAAACGTCAACCGTCGGCCCGTGAGCTTGACATAATCACGACATTCTGCTATGAGCGCCTCTAACGGATACTGGCGGGCGCTAGGAATCAACTGTTCCCGCAGAGTCTGATTAGAACTATGGAGACTAACCGCCAGAGTTGACTGTAGCTGATGTTGCGCCAGGCGGCGGATTTGTCCCGGAATCCCCACCGTTGAGATGGTCATTGATCGCGCCCCAATCCCCACATCTTGATTGAGACAGCGTAGGGCCCCCAGGACATTATCCACATTCAGCAGAGGTTCTCCCATCCCCATAAAGACGATATTACTAACGCGATCGCGGAACTCCCCCTGAACCGTCAGCACCTGATCGACAATCTCATGGACCTGCAAATTCCGCAGAAAGCCTCCCTTCCCCGTCGCGCAAAAGTCACACGCCATCGGACAGCCCACCTGAGACGAAACACAGACCGTCAAGCGGCGCTGCGTCGGCATTCCCACCGTTTCAATAATATTGCCATCCGCCAATTTTAGGAGATATTTAATCGTCCCATCAGGAGATATCGACCGGTGATGAATCGTCGAACGTCCGAGAGTCACATCTTGATTCGCCTCGCGCCAGGCCTTCGGAAAGACCGTAATCTCCGAGAGCGATCGCACCCCCTTTTGATACAACCACTGATGCAGTTGTTTCCCCCGATAGCCAGGTTGTCCCTGGTCTTGCATCCAGGTCGTGAGGTCTTGTAGCGATTGACCTAACAGGGGAGTTGCCGTGGCAGTAGACAGAGACATGGAAAAAGCCTAAAAGGTGACATCCTATTTTACCTTCCCCTAGAGAGAGAAAAATCGATACAATACGTTACAAAGCCTCTAACCAGCCTCATGACCCCGACCATGACCAGCACCTCCACCCTTGAGCGCGGCCGTTTCCCCGGACAGCATTGGACCTGGCGCGGCCACCCCATTTACTACGTCCGGGCCGGGAAATCGCCCCAGGCCAGCCGTCCCCCCCTTCTCCTCGTCCACGGCTTCGGCGCCTCGACCGACCATTGGCGCAAAACCATCGAAGGATTGCAAGACGACGTTGAACTTTGGGCGATCGACCTCTTAGGCTTTGGCCGTTCCGGGAAACCCCCTCTCGCCTATGGTGGAGAACTCTGGCGCGACCAACTCCATGACTTCATCCAAGAGGTCATCGGTCAACCCGTCGTCCTCGCCGGAAACTCCCTGGGCGGCTACGTCTGTCTCGCCGTCGCCGCCCAGAAACCTGAATCCGCGCGAGGTCTCGTCCTCCTCAACAGCGCCGGTCCCTTCAGCGACGTACAACCGCGCCAACCCAGTCGTTTTAGTCGAATGCTACGCAGTTTCGCCCTACAAGACTGGGTCGCCTTCCTCATTTTCCAGAACACCCGTCGCCGGTCCGTCATTCGCAAAACCCTAGAAAAAGTCTATCTCGACAAAAGCGCCGTCACCGATCGCCTCGTCGAAGAAATCTACCGTCCCTCCTGCGATCGCGGCGCCGCCAAAGTCTTCGCCTCCGTCTTCAGAACCCCCCGAGGCGCCACCGTCGACGAACTCCTCAGCCAACTCAACAAACCCCTATTAATGCTATGGGGAGAAGGAGACCCCTGGATGAACAGCAAAGACCGCAGCGCCAAATTCCGCCAATACTATCCCAACCTAAGCGAACATTTCCTCAACGCCGGTCACTGTCCCCACGACGAAGTTCCCGACCAAGTGAACGCCCTTCTCAAATCCTGGGTAACCGACCTAGACTAATGTCAGTTTTGCTCAACACCCTCCTCTCCTCCCTTCTCCTTCTCAACCTCTGGTGGGGATTTCCCTCAACCGTCAACGAAACCTGTCGCAGCTATCACCATCGTGAAATTTGCATCATCAGCATCAAACGCAGTGCCAAATACCACTGGGAATACCGCGCCGAAGTCCGAGTCGACGGACAACGGCGTCCCCGAGAAAAATACGACTGTCGCCGCCGAGAACGAATCAAACCCGATGGTCGCCACCTCCCCTTCGAGCGATTCGGCGCCGGCGACTACATCTGCCAAACCTTAAGTTAGATGCGTTCGGGCAAGTTGGAATCGATCGGCCTAGGTCACAACCCGAACCGATGCCCGGACGCATCCTACCACCTTCCTCCCCCTCCGACCTGTCCTCGGGCAACCACAAGGGATTGCCCCTACGTGGTTCCCCCCTCCCCACCCTACTGCCTACTGCAATCCCCTCCTGGGAGGGGTTAGGGGTGGGTTATGCCTACTGCCTTCTTCACCTATGCCTAAAACCACCCACATTGCTACCTTCGGCGCCGGTTGTTTCTGGGGTATCGAAGCCGCCTTCGCCGCCCTCGATGGAGTCATCAAAACCTCCGTCGGTTACATGGGGGGACATTTCCACAACCCCTCCTATCTCGACGTTTGCGCCCGCATCACCGGCCATGCCGAAGTCACCCAAATCGAATATGACCCCCAGCAAATCTCCTACGACGACCTCCTAAACCTCTTTTGGCGCATACACGATCCCACCTCCCTAAATCGCCAAGGACCCGATCGCGGCGAACAATATCGGTCTGTAATTTTCTACCACAGTCCCGAACAAGAACAGATAGCCCGCAAATCTAAGTTAAAGCGTCAACAACAGGAGAGCGAAAAATACATCGTCACCCAAATCGAACCCGCCTCAGATTACTATTTAGCCGAAGAAGAACATCAGCAGTACTACGCCAAACATCACCGTTAACCCATCTCCGCCCCCAATTCCTTGACATTCATCAACCGTTGGCTTATAATAAGAATATCAAAACAAGTCATTCCATTTAGGTGAAAGCACCAATTTTTTTGCCTAAGTCGGGGAAGGCTTCGCCGGCCCGGTGCGGCCGGCGGAAAGCTAGACATCTAAGCTGCGCAATTTTTCCCAACTTGTCCCTTATAGATTGCCGTACAGAAAAACCCGGTAAGCCTCCCCAACGGAGGTAAACTAGACAGCAGCCCCCGCGCCCAACCGAACTCACCGTGACCCGTTTCATCCACGACCAGTTTGCCAAAGACTATCTCGAAGAACTACTCACCCCCTACGGAACCATCCAATCACCGCGACGAGTAGCGGGGGAAGTCCGACAAATCGACCTCTGGTTTGACCCCAACCCCGAAACTCCCCTATCCTCGGCCCCCCTGGGACTCTTGGCTCGGACCCTGGATCATCCCGCCATCTTTGAACCCTATCGCAACCCCGTCACCGCCAGTGAAATCCGCGATTGTGTCCTCAAACTCCTGGTCATCTGTGCCGAACTTGAACGAGAGGCGCGACGACAACAAACCCCAGTCCCCGACTCGCGCCAACCCCGTCTCTGGATTCTCACCCCAACCGCCTCCGACAACCTCTTAGAAGCCTTTGGTGCTACCCTAGAGAGAGAAACTTGGGGCGACGGCATTTATCATTTAGCACCCCGATGGCAAACTGCCATTATCGTCATCCACCAACTCCCTCGCCATCTCGATACTCTGTGGCTGAGGGTTTTAGGGCGAGGTCGGGTTCAGCAACAAGCCATTGATGAACTCGAACAACTCTCCCCAGACAATCCCTTTCGTCGCAACGCCTTAATGCTGCTCAACCGCCTCAAAGCTGACCTAGAAAGTAATAACACCCCTAATCCGGAGGATAGAGAGTTAATTATGCGTTTATCTCCTCTATTTGACCAACAACTTGAGGCCGCTCAACTCTCAGGCCGACAACAGGGACTTGAACAGGGACTCGAACAGGGACTCGAACAAGGACTCGAACAAGGACTTGAACAAGGACTTGAACAAGGACTTGAACAGGGTCGGGAACGGGAACGACGAGAGGCGATCGCCAGCCTCCTAGAAGCCCGATTCGGTCTTCTAGACGAGGAACTCAGCCAACTCCTGGACATCCTGATTCAGCGTCCCTCCAGCGAAATCATGCCCCTACTGCTGCAACTGGAGCGGGAGGAATTAACCGAACGGTTTAAATCACCCTAACTCCCCATCGCAGGATAGAGAAATCTACCCCCCGAAAAAACCCCCGGTTTCCTCAAAAAACCGGGGGTCAACTCATTGAGTTTGTGAGGACGTTAACCAATCGCGTCCATCACCGCAAACATCGGCAAATACATCGACAAGAGAATGGAGCCAACCATCCCCCCAATGACCACAATCATCAGCGGTTCCATCATCGAGGTCAGACCCTTAATCGCCTGTTCCACCTCATCCTCATAGAACTCACCCACTTTCATCAACATCTTGTCCAATTCCCCAGTTTCCTCCCCAATGGACATCATCTGCACAGCCAAAGCCGGCATCACACCCCGTTCTCGAAACGCCTCACTAATACTCCCCCCTTCGGAAATCTGAGTCTTCGCATAGTCGATCGCCTCCGCAATCACCTCATTCCCCGCCGTATCCCGGACAATTTCCATTGCATTCAGAATGGGGACCCCAGAGCGAGTCAACGTCCCGAACACATTACAAAAACTCGCCACCGCAGACTTCTCAATAATGTCCCCAAAAATGGGAGCCTTGAGCATTAACCCATCAATCTGAAAACGACCGACAGGAGTTTTGTAATACTGCTTAATCGCAAAGACAATTCCGATTAAGATACCGACCAAAACCACCACACCATAGTTGCGAGTTTCAACCCAGCTTTCCGCCTCCGGATCATCGATCGGCAAGAAAGGACCCCGCAGAAAGAAGCTAATGCTCATCATGATCTGAGTGAACATCGGCAGTTCTGCATCCAACTGGTCAAAAATTCCTGTAAAAGTGGGCAGCAGAAAAATCGTCATTCCCAAGAAAATGATAATCGCAATTCCTCCCACCGTCTTAGGATAGGACATTGCCGACTTTAACTCATTCTGAATCTTGGCACTTTTCTCCAAGAGAATCGCCAAGCGGTTCAGCACTTCATCAAGAACCCCCCCGACTTCCCCCGCTGCCACCATACTGACATAGAGTTTATCGAAACAGTTAGGATGTTTCCGCATCGCCTCAGCCAGGGAACCCCCCTCTTCCACCTCAATACTGATGGCTTTTAAAGAGCGTTTTAACTTGACGTTCCCGCATTGTTCCGTCAACACGGATAAACAGCGCAACATCCCGACCCCCGCGTTAAACATAGCGGCAAACTGTCGAGAAAATACAGCCTTGTCCTTAACCGTTACACTGCTAATCGCAGCCGAGATACTTTCTTCTAAATTGCTGAGGTCAAACCCCTTTGACTCAGCCTTGACTACATTGGTCATGGTTTTAATTCCAATACTGGCATTGACGTATAACAACCCTGAATCTGAATCAACTCCCCGGTTGAGAAGGAGCACATCTTGAGATGACCCCGAGGATTCCTAGACAGTTCGATGTGCTCCAACCCGAGTCAGTCCCTAGCGTGCTTTAGCTTTCACCTTCCCTTGCGTGGGCACTCCACCCGCTTTAACCCGGGGGTCAATCAGGCGATCGAGTTCATCGGTTTTCGAGGTTTTACCCAGAGCATCCTCATAGGTAACTTTCCCCTCATTCACCAAACGAGCTAGGGACATCTCCATCGTTTGCATTCCCATCTTGCTGCCCATCTGAATCGAGGAGTAAATTTGGCTGGTTTTACCTTCCCGAATCAAGTTGGCGATCGCCGGGCTATTGACCATAATTTCATGAGCCGCACAGCGTCCACCCCCGACCTTCTTCAAGAGGTTCTGAGAGCAAACTCCCACCAACGCCCCCCCAAGCTGGGCGCGAATTTGCGGCTGTTGAATGGGGGGGAACACATCCAACATCCGGTCAACCGTTGAAGCCGCCGAGTTGGTGTGCAAGGTTCCAAAGACCAAGTGACCCGTTTCCGCCGCAGAAATCGCCAGAGAAATTGTTTCCAAGTCCCGCATTTCCCCCACCAGAATAATATCAGGGTCTTCCCGTAATGCCGCCTTGAGAGCATTGGCAAAACTCTTCGTATCCTCTCCCTTCTGCCGCTGGTGGAACAGGCTTTTAATATTGGGAAACACATACTCAATTGGGTCTTCAACCGTGAGAATATGCTCCGAGCGGGTGCGGTTAATCAAATCAATAATCGCCGCCAACGTTGTCGTTTTCCCGGACCCCGTTTGTCCCGTCACCAAGACCATACCCCGAGGCCGCATGGACAATTCCCGCAAAATTTCCGGAACCCCTAACTTCTCAAAATTAGGAATTTCCGAAGCCAGCGCCCGCAAACAAGCCGCAAAGCAACCCCGTTCCCGATACACGTTCACCCGGAAGCGAGAGAGGCCCTTAACCCCATAGGCGCAGTCAAGTTCCCAGTTCTGCTCTAGATCCTTACGTTGGTTGTTATTGAGCATACTGAAAATCAGCCGTTGACATTCATCCGGGGCCAACAACTCCCCAAACTGTGGTTGTGGCGTCAGCTTCCCGCTAATGCGAAAAAAGATAGGGGCCCCAGCCTGGATGTGCATATCAGAGCCACCTTGTTCAATCAAGGACTCCATCACATCTTCAATCATGTAATCCATAACAGTTCCTTTGCTCCTTTAACGGCGTACAGTTGCCAGTTTAATCCTGGAAACGGGGGGTCATACAGTAGGGACAATCCATCCACTCAGGATCCAAGCCTGCTCCACAGTTGTTACAGGTGAGCGAACTCTTGCGTTTAGCTTTCAGTTCAGCCTCTAACCCAGAGTCTGTGAACGTGACCCGATCCACCTCCTCAAAGGTAGTATGCCCCTGTTTCACCAAATTGAGACTATAAGCCAACAACGTCGTCATCCCCTGCTCAACGGCTTTCTCCTTAATCCGTTCCGTGGGTGCATTTTCATTAATCAGCAAAGCCAGTTCCTCAGTGGTTTGTAGGAACTCATAGACCCCCACCCGTCCTTTATAGCCAACTCCACCACATTTAGGACATAGCTCGCCGCGCTCTTGTAACTCTTGGCGATCGCCCGGCGGAACCGTGTTGGCCTTATAGAACGTTGCATCCACATCACTCGAAGCACTCATCCCATAGCGAGCCAACTCCTCGCGAGTTGGAGTGTAGGGAATGCGACATTCCGAACAAACCCGCCGCATCAGCCGTTGGGCCAATACTCCCAACAGGGAGCCAGAAATCATGAAGGGTTCAACCCCCATCTCATCCAGACGAGCGATCGCCCCCGCCGCATCGTTGGTGTGCAGCGTCGTCAAGACCAAGTGACCCGTCAACGCGGCCTCAATTGCCGTTTTTGCCGTTTCCTTATCTCGCGTCTCACCCACCAGAATAATATCCGGGTCTTGCCGCAGAAACGCCCGCAGGATGTTGGCAAAGGTCAAGTCTTTTTCCCGAATCACCTGACATTGACTAATCCCATCGAGAGCATACTCAATGGGATCTTCCGCCGTACTAATATTGACCCCCGGGTCATTCCGTTCTGCCAAAATCGAATAGAGGGTCGTTGACTTCCCAGACCCCGTCGGCCCCGTCACCAAAATCAACCCGAAGGGACGACTGGAGACTTCCCGCACTTTTTCCAGGGTTTCGGGATCAGAGATGAGTTTATCCAACCCCAACTGAGTCGAAGAGTTATCCAGAATCCGCAAGACAATTTTCTCACCATAGCGGGTGGGGAGGGCATTCACCCGGAAATCCACCGCTCGGCCTTGGAACATCCGTCTAATCCGTCCATCCTGGGCTTGACGGCGTTCAGCAATATCCATATCCGAAATAATCTTAAAACGGGAGGTAATTGCTGGAATAATCAACTTGGGAAGGCGAGGAAACGGCTCATGGAGCACCCCATCCTTACGCATCCGAATCCGGAGAAACTCTTCTTGCGGCTCGACATGGATATCAGAGACATCATCCGTCAGAGCTTTACGGAGAATCTTATTAACCAGAGCAATGACGCTTTTGTCCTCAGCATCTGCCTCCTCCTCCAAATCCGCCGCTTCTGGGGGGGCTTCTTCCAAGTCATCATCCTCTCCGGCCAACTGAGCCACATCTTCAACGGTAATGGCATTCTTTTCAGCCTGTTCCCGTTTTTGGCTTTCGGCTTCCTTTTTCACCTGTTCATCCAGGTAAACCGAAATCAGAGATTGATAGTCATCCGGGGTAATCGCCTGCCGTTGCAAACCGTAGTTTTTAGCCCGCAGAATCCGCTTCAGGTCGTCCTGAGCCTCTAGGTTGTCCGGGTCCACCATGGCCACCACCACCGCATTTTCCTTCAATTCCAAGGGAACAAAGCGGTAGCGACGACAACTATCCACCGAGACAAATTCCAAGAGCTTATTCACTTGCCCCGGCGGTAACTCCGTCACCTCTGGATCGAACGCCTCAACCCCGTAAAGAATCTTTAACTCAAACAGTTGTTGCTTTTTATACTGGCGGATTAACTCGGGGGGCAGTTGTTTTCCAGTAATGCTTTCAATTGCCTCAATCAAGGGACGACCCGACAGGCGGCTATCTTCTTGGGCCTGGCTCATCTGATCCGGGCTGACGTGACCCGCTTGAATGAGTTTATTTCCAAAGGGAGAAAAGTTCGTCTGAACCACCAAGGCACGCCGAGCTTTGGGGGCACTAGCAGAAAAGTTAGTCATGGCGTATTACACGAGCGGGTGAGGACAATCGACAAGTTGCATCGTCGTCGGGACAGAGGCGGGAGCAACAGGGCGCGAGGGCAACTCCTCTGACCAGTGTAGCTCACCTGAGAGAGTGGGGTAGCCTCCTTGAGACCTGGGGGTGGAGGGAAGCTCTAGGGCGATCGCCCAGCGGCAGCTCCCTCTGGCCGTTGACAACAGAGAACGTTAGAATGGCCTAGGATCGATCATGAGGCGTTACTCTTAACCGGAGTGCTTCCAAGGGAAGCGGCCCATTTTTAGAAAATGGCTCCTAAGACCTAAGCATTGTGGTGTATCGTGTGATTTGCGAGCGCCCTCGACTCGGAGCGCCTGTACTAAGAAACTTGTAAGGGGAAAGTCAGACATGGACGAAGACAAGCAGTTCGAACAGGAGACCACGAAAACCACCGTAGACCCGGAAGACATCCCTGTAGATAGCACTGCTGATACTGTTCCTGAAGCCGTCACCGTTGAGGACGCTCCCACTGAGGAGTCAACGGTGTCTGAGGCAGAGTCTACAGGAGAATCGACTGAAGATGAGGCAATGGATCCGATGGTGGTAGAAGCGGAAGCGGCTGCCGCCGCCGCCCAAGCGACGGAATCCCCAGAAGCGGCGATCGCCATGTTGAAGGCCACCGCCGAAGCCGCTCAGTCTCAACTCGAAGACCTGAATCAGCAATACACTCGTTTAGTGGCGGACTTTGATAACTACCGCAAACGAACCCAGAAAGAAAAGGCAGACCTAGAAGAACAAGCCAAATGTACCACCCTTAAAGAACTTCTGCCGGTCGTGGATAACTTTGAGCGGGCCCGGACTCAGATTAAACCGCAAACCGACGGGGAAATCAACATCCATAAAAGCTATCAAAGTGTCTACAAACAGATGGTTGACTGCCTAAAACGCCTCGGGGTTGCCCCTATGCGTCCCGAAGGAGAGGAGTTTGATCCGAATCTCCATGATGCCGTAATGCGCGAGGCCACCGATGCTTATCCTGATGGAACCGTCACCGAAGAATTGATGCGAGGCTATACCCTCGGCGAGCGGGTTCTCCGTCATGCCATGGTGAAGGTGGCAACGGCCCCGGAACCCGTGGTAAGCTCAGGAGAATCGGACACCGAGGCTTCTGACTCCTAAGGGAGTGGACCGCAACAGAAGCCTAACCCTGGCGCCGACTTAATTTAGGACGCGCTAGGGTGTTCACGTCACATCCCGAATATGGGTTATGGGAAAAGTTATTGGTATTGACCTCGGGACCACCAACAGTTGTGTTGCTGTCTTAGAAGGCGGTAAACCCGTCGTCATTCCTAATTCGGAAGGCGGGCGCACAACCCCGAGCATGGTTGGGTTTACAAAATCAGGCGATCGCCTCATTGGCCAACTGGCAAAACGCCAGGCGGTGACCAATGCTGAAAACACCATTTACAGCATTAAACGCTTTATTGGCCGGCGTTGGGAAGATACCGAGATGGAACGCTCTCGGGTCCCCTACAACTGCATCACCGGGCGCGACAACACCGTGGATGTTAAGATTCGCGATCGCAATCATACGCCCCAAGAAATCTCGGCCACAATCCTACAAAAACTGAAACAAGATGCCGAGTCCTATCTCGGCGAACCCGTCTATCAAGCGGTGATTACCGTCCCGGCCTACTTCACCGACGGTCAACGCCAAGCCACCAAAGATGCCGGAACCATCGCCGGACTAGAAGTGCTGCGGATTATCAACGAACCCACCGCCGCCGCCCTCGCCTACGGCCTCGATCGCCATGACGAAGAACTCACCATTTTAGTGTTTGACCTCGGCGGGGGAACCTTCGACGTCTCGATTCTACAACTCGGCGACGGCATTTTCGAGGTCAAGGCCACAGCCGGCAACAATCACCTCGGGGGGGATGACTTCGACAGTGAAATCGTCTCCTGGCTAGTCAACAACTTCCGCGATGCCGAGGGGATCGACCTCTCCACCGATAAAATGGCCATGCAGCGACTACGGGAAGCCGCTGAAAAAGCCAAAATTGAACTGTCATCCCTCACCGATAGCCATATCAACCTACCGTTCATCACCGCCGATGAAACCGGCCCCAAACACATTGATGTGCGCCTAAGCCGCAGTGAATTTGAGGACCTGGTTAAGCCCCTCATCGACAGCACAATTGAGCCAGTTAGTCAAGCCCTCGAAGACGCAAACATGACCACCGAGGAAATTGACCGTCTCATTCTCATTGGTGGCTCAACCCGAACCCCAGCCGTGCAGCGAGCTATCAGCGACTTCTTCGCCGGGAAGCAACCCGATTACTCCGTCAACCCCGACGAAGCCGTCGCCACCGGGGCAGCCATTCAAGCTGGGGTATTAGGAGGAGAAGTGCAAGATGTCCTCCTCCTCGACGTCACCCCCTTATCCTTGGGAATTGAAACCCTAGGGGAAGTGTTTACAAAAATTATCGAACGAAACACCACACTCCCCACCAGCAAATCCCAGATGTTCTCAACGGCCACCGATGGCCAGACCTCAGTAGAAGTCCATGCCCTACAAGGGGAACGGGCCATGGCACGAGACAATAAAAGCCTGGGCAAATTCATTCTCATGGGGATTCCCCCAGCCCCCCGGGGTATCCCACAAATCGAGGTAAGCTTCGAAATTGATGCCAATGGCATTCTCAACATCTCCGCCCGAGACAAGGGAACCGGCCGCGCCCAAAGCATCCAAATCACCAATACCGGGGGTCTCAGTAGCGAAGAAATCGAACAGATGCGCCTCGACGCCGAACAGTTCGCCGATCAAGACGAATGGCAACGAAACCTAGCCGAATTGCGGAATCAGGCCGATGCCCTGTTCTATAACTACGAAGATACCCTCAAGCATAACGCCGACTTAATCAGCGATCGCCTAAAACTAGAAGTCACAGAAAAGGCTCATCGACTGCAAGACGTCCTCGACGAGGCGAAACCCAACATCGAGGACATTCGCCAGCGGTTACATCAGTTCCAACAAACCCTATTTGCCATTGGTTCTGCCGTCTATCAAGGTGACAGCGGCCCGGTGGACGAGTCGCCTGACGCCATCAGTCCTCCCCCAGAGGAGGTCTCGGATACTAACAGTCACCAGCCCGCCCCAGACCCCTCAAACCGTTCCCCCAGACCAACCTCCGCCGGTCCTCAAGACTCACTCGATCTCGAAGACTTAGGACATGAGGACGACGGCGACCTAGATATTGACTTAGCCCGGGAACTCGAAGACTTAGAAGCCTTGTTATCCCAGGCCTCTCCCCCGGCCGAGTCCCCCGCGCCATCCCCGGCTCCGAACCAGGCTCCTCCCGCCTCTCAAACTCGTCAGCGGAAACCCCCGGCGACTTCTCCCAGGGGGAAATCTTCCCCCCCAGCTCCCCCCTCTCAGACAACTCCAACACCCAACTCGGCCAATCCAACCCAGGGAGATAATCCCTTTGATATTTCTCCCGCGCCGGCAGAACCGGTCGATGAGGGGGACCCAGATAATCCCTTTTTCTAACGGTTCCCTCTCCGGTGCTGTCCATCAGGCCAACCCCTGGCCCTTAAGATGAAACCGTTACTGTTCTCTCCTGTCCAACTCTTAGCAACAAGCGCGTTATGGCTGCCGACTACTATGACCTTCTCGGTGTTTCTCGCACCGCAGATAAAGACGAAATTAAACGAGCCTTCCGACGGCTGGCCCGGAAATATCACCCCGACGTCAACAAAGAAGAGGGGGCAGAGGAGCGGTTTAAGGAAATTAACCGCGCCTATGAAGTCCTATCAGATCCCGAAAAACGGGGTCGTTACGATCGCTTCGGTGAGGCAGGAGTCGGCTCTGGAGTCCCCGGCGCTGGCTTCTCGGACTTCTCCGATATCCCCGGCGGCTTTGCCGATATTTTTGAAACCTTTTTTGGGGGCTTCAACAATACCGGCCAAACCCGCCGCCGCAGCGGTCCGGCTCGGGGCGATGACCTACGCCTAGATCTGAAACTCGATTTCCGTGAAGCGGTCTTTGGCGGGGAAAAGGAAATCCGCATTAGTCACCTAGAAACCTGTGGCACCTGTGGCGGAACCGGGGCTAAACCGGGAACCCGTCCTAAAACCTGTGGCACCTGTAACGGCTCAGGACAAGTCCGTCGTGCCACCCGCACCCCCTTTGGCAGCTTTACACAGGTTTCCGTCTGTCCCACCTGTAACGGCACAGGACAGGTGATTGAAGACCAATGTTCAACCTGTTCCGGGAAGGGACAACTACAAGTTGCCAAAAAGCTCAAGATTACCATTCCCGCTGGGGTCGATAACGGCACCCGGCTGCGAGTGCAGTCAGAAGGAGATGCCGGGAAACGGAATGGCCCCCCGGGAGATTTATATGTCTACCTGTTTGTCAATGATGACAGCGAGTTTAAACGGGATGGCATCAATATCCTCTCAGACATCAATATTAGTTATTTACAAGCCATTCTAGGCTGTAAAATTCCAGTCAACACCGTTGATGGGGAAGTGGAAGTGACCATCCCCGCTGGAACGCAACCGGGCCGAGTCATTACCCTAGAAGAGCGAGGAGTCCCGCGCCTGGGCAATCCCGTCAGCCGTGGTGACCATTTATTAACGATTCATGTAGATATTCCCACCAAAGTCAATGCTGAGGAACGGGAACTCTTGGAAAAATTGGCAAACATTCGCGGTGAACGAGCCGGAAAAGGTGGCGTGGAAGGCTTTTTGGGAGGGTTATTTAAGTGAGTCAACCGATTCATTCCTCTGAGAACGGAACAGGGAATGCAGCTGGGGTGGATGTTCAGTTGGATTTACGGGGAACTCCCTGTCCCCTGAATTTTGTACGGACGAAGTTGCAACTACAACGGATGCAAGCGGGACAAGTGTTAGAGGTTTGGCTCGATGAGGGAGAACCCATTGAACAAGTCCCGGACAGCCTGACCATGGCCGGATATGGGATTGAGGAAATCCGAGACTGTCAGGGCTATTTTGCCTTGCAGGTACGCTGTCCGCAGTCATGAGCGATCGCCCTTTGATGGAGTCCGAAGTCTGGTATCCCCAAGGAACGGTGTTAGCAGTTCAAGCGAACTTCTATCACGTCCAATTGGATAGCAATCCCCCACCTCCCACCCCCAGCCTCCTCTGTACCCGTCGCACTCGCCTAAAAAAAGTGGGTCAGCAGGTGATGGTGGGCGATCGCGTGGTGGTGGAGGAACCCGACTGGGAGGGAAATCGTGGTGCCATTGGTGAGGTGTTGCCCCGGCGTACAGAACTTGATCGCCCTCCAGTTGCCAATGCCGATCGCATCTTGTTACTATTCACCCTCGACGAACCCAGCCTCGATCCCTGGCAACTGAGTCGCTTTCTCGTCAAAGCTGAGTCCACCCAGTTGAGCGTTGAACTCTGTCTCAATAAATGTGATTTAGTCAATGAGCAGGAGCAAGAGGCTTGGCGATCGCGACTGCGCCAATGGGGCTATGAGCCGCTACTGATGAGCGTCAAAACGGGATCGGGACTGGAGGCCTTGGAGCAGCGGCTAGAACGGGGGATCACCATCTTAGCGGGACCTTCTGGGGTGGGAAAATCCAGTACCATCAACCGTCTGATTCCCCAAGCCAACTTACGGGTGGCCCAGGTTTCCGGCAAACTGGGACGAGGACGACATACAACCCGCCATGTGGAGTTGTTTGAGTTAGAACAAGGGGGACTGTTAGCCGATACTCCCGGATTCAATCAACCACAACTGACCACCACGGCCCAAAACCTAGGAGACTGTTTTCCGGAAATTCGCCAACGACGGGACGGGAATGGCTGTCATTTCAGTGACTGTCGCCATCGTGACGAACCCGGTTGTCAGATCCGGGGGGATTGGGAACGCTATGAGCATTATCTGACCTTCTTAGAGGAGGCGATCGCCCAAGATACCGCTCAACAGCATAGTGGTGAGGAAGAATCTAGCTTTAAACGCAAGGCTCAAGCCGGTGGAGAACGTCGCTATGAACCCAAACTGGCCTCAAAAAAATATCGTCGCCAATCACGGCGACGACAGCATCAAACCTTACAAGAGCTATGTGAAGAATTAGATGAACACAATGAACCGTAGGCAGAGCCTAGCGTAGATAACTGGCCTCGGCTTCAAGTTGCCGTAACAGCTGCTCATTCCCATTGGCACGAGCGACACTGATACGACGCTCTAGGGACTCTTTGAGAGTTGCTAGGTGGTTGCGGTTGGCTTCATTGATAGCTTGACGAGTGATTTTGTTCATGATAAACAGTGCGTTGCAAGAGTTTGGTGTACTGGTTCCTAACCACAATTATAGAGACACTGACCCTCATTTTAGGGTTTTCCGTATAAAATGTTACAGAAATTCATCCCTACCTCCCACAAGCTCATGAGAATTATGGAGTTGTCGTCAGCACCCCGCACGCTCAGTGACGGGGCTTCATGCCTCTAGCTTTGGTTAGCTGACCAGCCTAAGCCTTAACTGGCTACGTTTTTGAGGTCATGACACCTACAAATGCTTTCCAGTTTGTAGCTCTGTCGTTAACGGTTAAACAGTTGAAGCTGGGATGTAGACAGTGCCGTTAGCTCAACAAGCCTTGAAAACATTGGCGAGGAAACCATTACCCGTTCTACGGAGATTTCCATGTCCAACTTTGTGTTTGTTCTAGACCCGAATAAGCAAATGCTCAATCCGGTCCATCCGGGAGAGGCTCGGTGTTTGCTAAGTCAGGGAAAAGCGGCGGTGTTCCGCCGATATCCTTTCACCATCATATTGAAACAGGAGGCAGAATCTGAAATCAAACCTCTACAGTTAAAGATTGATCCCGGCTCGAAGACCACTGGGCTAGCCATTCTAAATGGTTCAAAGGTCGTTTGGGCGGCAGAGCTTACCCACCGAGGGCAAGCCATCAAAAATGCTTTGCTAAGTCGTAGCCAACTGCGCAGGGGGAGGCGCAATCGCAAAACCCGCTATCGTGCGCCTCGGTTTCTCAACCGTACCCGTGCTGAAGGATGGTTAGCGCCTTCTCTAATGCATCGGGTCAAAACTACCCTGACATGGGTTAATCGGCTATGCCGTTATGCTCCCATTGCGGGTATCTCACAAGAGTTAGTCCGGTTTGATACTCAGGTAATTCAGAACCCTGAGATTAGCGGCACTGAATACCAGCAGGGGACTTTGGCAGGCTATGAGGTCAGGGAATACCTGCTAGATCTGCCTAAAACTCATTGGCTGGATGCTGCCTGTGTGGGAAGGGTCAATCGGCTAGAAATTCTCACGACTCAGCCTTTGTTGATTAAAGCAACTGGGCATGGGACACGTAAGATGTGCGGCACTAATAAATATGGGTTTCCCTTTCGCCATCGGTCAAGAGTACGGATACATAAGGGTTTCCAGACGGGTGACATCATTGTTGCAAATGTCACGGCAGGCAAGAAGATTGGCTCCTACTTAGGACGAGTTCTTTGCCGTGCCTCTGGCAGCTTCGACATAGCAACCAAGATGGGTAAGGTGGCTGGGATCAGCCACAAATACTGTAAATCAATTCATAAGAGGGACGGTTATGCCTATGCACTCTGAAGGTTGCGGGCGGCTAAAGCCGCTTGAGTCGGTTTTCCTCCCCGCTCTGAAGAGACGGGGCGTCCAACCATCCCAGGAGCTTTTACGTGAAACGTTCTGGAGTCTTAGCCCTTAGCTTGGCCCTAATCCTAGGTCTAGGGGGCACTTGGGCGATCGCCACCGTTGAGGATCACCAGCAAAGCCGTCAGCAATGTCAACAGCTCATTGATCGGGTCAATCAGGGCTATGCCCAGACCTTGGCCTTTCAGGGGAGTGATGCTACCGCTCTGAAACGTTTAGCAGGCCAACTCAATACCATTGCGGATTCATTGCGCCAACTGGAGATTGATCGTCGCCCCTTGCGTCACATCCAGCAGCAATTCGTCCAAGGCTATCGTAACCTGAGCCAAGGCTATTATGGCATTGTAGAGGCCTTAGTCGCGGCGGACAATGCCCCTAAGAACGAAACGGGGTTAGAACAGGTTCAACAGGCTCAAATCCAAGTCAAAGAAGCCGGAGCCGCCGCCCATGAGGCAGCCCGTCACATTGACCAACTCGCCCAAGATCTCAACCAACTCTGTCATAGCAATTAAAGGGTTAATGATGACGAAGTCGCCATTCACGGTAAAGCATGGAAAACTGGAACTGGCTGCGATCGCAACTGACTCCGCCCCGAATTCGCTCCTGGCAAACCCTCATTCTCAGTAGCTTCATCACCTGGTTTCTCTCATTCTTAGTGGTTTTATCGGAACCCGAGATTGAGTTTTATAGTTCTCCCTTAACCGGACTAGGATGGGCCTTTTTTCTCGTAGGGCTGATTTGGTGGCAAAGTATCCGACCCTGGAAACTGGGGCGAATTTCTCTGACCCCAAGTATCATTGCCGCAGTGTTTTGTTCCCTGTTTTTACAAAACTCCCAGGGAGAACTCTCTCAAGGGGTCTTTTTACTCTATCCCATCCTAACCACCTTCATCGCCGCCTTACCCGCCTGTCGGAACCGAAACAATCGTCCCTGCCTCCCCTCACCCCAGCGACGGCCCTTAATCCTAATCCAATTCCTCATCGCTGTGGTCTGTAGCTGTTGGCTACAACTGACCTTTATGTTACAATACTGGATTGAAGCCTACCCCAATCTAGCCACAGCAGACCTATCCCAAAGTCAGTTTGTCCTACGGACAGGGACGCCCTTCCAACTACGGGGGTATGAGCTACTGCGTCCGATTCCAGACCGGCTCGACCGCTATTTCAACCGTCGTCCTTGGTCTGAGATTGAACGAATCCTACTCGAAGTCCGTCAGAACCCCGAGAACTTTTGGCGTTCTCTGAATATCGAACCGAGCGCTCGCATCGGTACCTTAGAGCAATATCCCCGAGCCGAACTCACCAGTGACGGTGATGAAGGCTATTATCTAACCATTACCCTGTATTGGTATCATCCCTGGTTTGATGAGCAACGGGAGCAACTAAGTCTGCACTGTCATCTCTACCCCGTTTCCCCATCGCAGGAACGACTCTCCCCCAATCCCTCCGATATCGGGAGAGTGATCTGTAATACTGATAGTCAGCAACTGTTTAAGCCCATGGGTCATTTTAATTTCTCTGAGGAGTCTTAAGTGTTGCTATTTGCCTTAACTGTTCTGGCGTAAATGATGATGGATTCCTTAACACAACCTAAGCCAAAAAATGCCGCTGCGATGCGGATTCTGGTCACCGCTAAAAATGCTTTCCGGGAAGTGCTGCGGGAGCGAATTTTATACTTGGTGGGTCTGTATGCCCTTCTCCTAATCTTAAGTTTACGGATTTTGCCCCCTCTCTCAGCCGGAGCCCATCCGAAAATTTTTCTGGACTTGGGCTTAGGAAGTATGGAAGTGCTGACTCTTTTAGTGGCTGCATTTGTTAGTACTCGCTCCTTGGAGAAGGAAATTCAACAGCGGACTCTATTGGTCTTAATTTCCAAACCAATTAGTCGAGGGGAATTGCTGATTGGCAAGTTTCTTGGACTTTGGGGTGTGCTTCTCGTTTCTCTCGTTATGATGGGGCTTTTAATGGTAGGAATTGCTGCGTTGGGAGGCATCGCGCTACCGCTGGCAAGCCTTCTTCTGTCTTTAGTATTTCTGGCTCTAAAATTAGCAATCCTGACAGCCGTCGCCTTACTTTTTAGTGCGTTTACAAGCTCTTTATTAGCCGCATTTTTTACCCTGGGGATTTACCTAATGGGTAATTTTAGTCAGGACTTATTACAATTGGGGGACACCCTAGATAGCGAGAGTTTTCAAATTTTAGCCACTCTTCTCTACCTCATTTTGCCAGACTTCTCCCGTTTAAATCTTAAAAATGACGCCCTGTACGGGATGGTGGCAATGCCCGATGTGGGACTCTTAACCGTTAATGGCATCTATGGGGTTATTTATGCCGTTGTCCTACTGGCCTTGGCGATCGCCATCTTCCAACGGCGACAACTTTAACTCAGAAGACGGCTCATCAGGGAAACATCCACCCCAAACAGGACTCCTAGTAACAATAGGGGGGGCCTTCAGGAGCTTGCGATTGTAACTCCTCCTTTAGAGTTTTTTCACTCGCAACATGAACCCGATCTCGCCCTTCCGTTTTAGCTAAATAGAGTGCGCGATCGGCACATTTCAAGAGCGCCTCTCCTGTTAACCGAGGATCCGGAATCATACTGGCTACCCCGAGACTGAGGGTCACGCGATCGCTACATTGAGAGGTTTCATGGGGAATCCAGAGTCGCCGGACTGCCTCTAACGTCCGTTGGGCCACCGCCAGGGCGCCCTGATAGCTCGTTTGAGGTAACACCGCCACAAACTCCTCACCTCCATAGCGAGCCACCAGATCCTCAGGACGGCAAATGGTTTCCGAGATGACCTTCGCGACCCGACGTAAACAATCATCACCTGCCTGATGGCCATAGGTATCATTAAAGGGTTTAAAACAATCAATATCGGCAATCAATAAGGACAAATAGGTTTGGTCTTGAGCGCTCCGTTGCCATTGTTCCCGTAACTGTTCATCAAAGGCACGACGATTGGCAATTTGAGTTAACCCATCCAAATTTGCCAACGCCTCAAGTCGAGAATTTGCAGCTTCTAACTGATGGTTAGCCAACTCCAACTGACTCGCTAAACGGCGTTCTTCTAAGACTTGTAAACTCAACTTCTGACTGAGTTGATGTTCACGAGCGAGAGAGCGTTGGAGAGCTTGGGTCGCACGATGGGCTTCAATCAAGCGTCGGATACGCTGACGCAAAACACCCCAATGAATCGGCTTGGTAATAAAATCTTCCGCCCCCATCTCAAACGCCCGTTCAATAGAATCCGAGTCTTGCAGCGTCGTGATAATTAGAATCGGCGGACAGTTATCATGAAACTGTTGTTTCAACCGTTGGCAACATTCAAACCCTCCCATCTGGGGCATCATGGCATCGAGCAAAATTAAATCCGGGAGTTGGAATTGACAATGCTCTAGACAGTCTTGACCATTACTGACATCAACACTCTCATAACCGTCCCGCTCAACGGCCCGTTTCATCAACATCCTTAAGGTGCGTTCATCATCAGCAATCAAAACCGTCCCTTTCGGGACAGGAGATTCAGCATTAGTCATAGTCAAGTCGTCGTAGGAGTCTTGTGAAAGCCATCTGGAGGTGATCAACATCTCTCTCAAAATCCTGAATTAGAGCCTGTCGTTCTGAGCTGGAGGTCTCGACAAAACCACCCTGTCGGATCTGTTCTTCCAGAGTCCGGCAGCGATGAGTGAGAGCGGCAGCCCCCAAGCTCGCACTTACAGAGCCAAGAGCATGAGTCACGTCATTGATCATATCAAGCTCTCCTACATCTAGGGCGAGGCGTAGACGGGGATTTCTGCAGGGAGGGGAACTAAAGGAGTTTGAGGAGACTCGGGTGTGACGATCGCCCTCAAGGGCATGGGCCGTTAGGGCAATAATATAGGGTTGTGGCCGACCTTGCTGACTCAACGGAATTTAATTTCGCTATCCCGTAGAGCCTCTTGGGCGAGTTTTTCGCTACTAGATATCACGGAAAGTTCCCACATAGCCGATTAGGGAGTCTTGAGAATCATAGAAGGGGACTAAGTGACCGGAGATCCAACAGAGGCTCTGGTCTTGGCGTAGAAGTCGATACTGTAAGGTCAGTGGCTGATGCTGATTCAGGGCCGGGTCCCAGGCTTGAAAGACACGATCGCGATCGCCCGGATGAATGGGGGTGAGCCAACCATAATCGAGAGACTCTTCCAGGGACAGTCCTGTGATTTGACACCAATGGGGGTTGACATAGCGACAGGCCCCGAGCGGATCGGCTAACAGTAGCCCCACGGGGGCCGATTTGACGATGAGGCTAAATTCCTCTAGTTGTGGCTCTGGGGCGACTTGGAGGAGGTGCGGATCCTGGATGGGGCGTAGGGTGGCGAGCCACGCCGCAGGGGTGGGCGATCGCTCTGGGGAAGGGGAGGATGCCAGCCGTTGGGCCCAGACCTCAACCCAGAGTTTTTGACCATCCTGACGGCGGGTTATCACCGTTCTACGCCAGTTATCTTGAGGGAACGAGGTGGGGTGAGCGTCATGGAGGGGAGATGGCTCTAAGACCTGACAATAGGTGGCTAGGGGTTGGCCGATGATCTGTTCGGCGTCAATGTTGTAGAGGGTTTCAGCTTGGGGACTCCAGTACAGGACGTGCCCTCTCCCATCGACGATCACAGCAGCTTCATTGATGTGACCGAGGATATGCTGTTGCCAGCGTTCAGTTTGTTGGAGAGATTGGAGAGCGTGACCCTGCTGTGCCAGAAGTTGGGCTTGGTGTTCAAGTTGGGTTCGCAACTCTTGATTTTCGTTGCTGAGGTGTTGATGCTCGAAAAGCTGGTTTAGGCGAAGGCTCAGATACTCGGCCAGTTTTTGGCTAACGTCTTGTTGCTCTGGAGTCCAGGCCCGGGGGCGATCGCAGTGGTGGGCCATGAGCCAGCCCCAAAGGGGTTGTCCGTGGGGTTGGAGGGGGTTGAGGAGATAACTTTTAATTTGAAAGTGGTCTAGGAGATTGAGATAGCAGGGACTAAAGGATTCTTGGCTGACATCGTTGATCATGTGGGTTGATTGAGGGATGTCTGAGGGTTGAAAGCAGATGTCTTGAATCTGATGATGGAGGCTAACGGAAGCGGGAGGCCGCAGGGCTTCGGCGATAATGGTTCCCCAGTTTGGCTCAGTGAGTTGATAGACGATGACGCGATCGCAATCTAGGAGAGATTGAACTTCGGTGACAGCAGACTCAAGCAACTGGGGGAGGGAACGAGCATAGCTCAAGTTGAGCAAACTGGCACTCAGATGCTGCGCGATCGCGAAGGGGGGGGCAGCATCATGATCGGGGCTTGAGTGGGGGCGATCGCTCATCGTCATCCTAGAGTAATGCCTTGAGTTGGGCTTGGGCCTTGGATAAGGATTCCCTCCATTCTTGCTCAGGATCACTATCGGCGACAATGCCTGCACCGACCTGGCCCCAAATCTGTCCTTGATGACACAGGAGAGTCCGAATCAAGATATTGAGGTCAAGATAACCCCGCTGATCGAGATAACCACAAGAGCCATAGAAGAGACTGCGGCGGACGGGTTCAAGTTCTTCGATAATCTCCATACAACGGACTTTCGGACAGCCGGTAATGGTTCCCCCTGGGAATAAAGCGGCGATGGCATCAATGGGGTCTATGTTCGCGGCAAGCTGGCCGATGACATTGCTCACCAGGTGCATGACATGGCTGTAGCGTTCGACCACCAGTAGTTCATTCACTCGCACTGACCCCCAGTGACAAACTCGCCCCAGGTCGTTACGTTCTAGGTCTACTAACATGATATGTTCCGCATTTTCTTTGCGGTTATCGAGGAGTTCGGCTTCGAGTTGGCGATCGCGCTGGGGGGTTTGGCCTCGGGGTCGGGTTCCGGCGATGGGACGGGTTTGAGCGATCCCCTCTCGTAGCTGCAACAGTCGTTCTGGGGAGCAACTAACCACCTGTCCCCAGGGGGTTTGCCAATAGCTAGCGAAGGGGGAGGGGTTAATCTGGTGCAGGCGGCGGTAGATTTGCCAAGGATGACGGTTAAGATGGGTACTAAAGCGTAGGGAGAGGTTGGTTTGAAAGATATCCCCGGCGCGGATATAGGCTTTAGCCCGACGCACCATGGCTTCATAGTCGGTTTGTTGAGAGAGAAACTCAATCTTTGGAGGAGCGCCGAGGGGGCTAGGCGGCTCATGGGAGGGCTGCCATCGGCTCCAGGTCTGTTCGAGGCGATCGAGCTGTTGGGGGCTGCTGGCGGCGAACCAGAGGGTGTTGTGGTGATGGTCAAGGACGGCGAAGTGTTCAGGTTCGTACCAGAAGGCGATGGGGAAGGGGAGGCGATCGCGATTGTGGTAGGGCAGTTGTTCAATTTCCCAACCGAGATCGTAGCCAAGCCAACCCAGCCAGCCCCCGGTGAAGGGAAGTTGGGCAATCTCTGGGGGATAGGTTGGGCTTGGGGTGTCTAAATTGGCGGCTAATGTATGCCGCAAAAACGGTAGAATTTCACCGAGTCTGGGAGTCCAGTGCTGGGAGATGCCTGCCCGTTCCCGAGGACGACCGGCACAGATGGAATAGCCAGTTAAATCGGGTGTTTCCGAGCTGGAGGGACTTTCTAGGAGGACGGCGATGGGATCATTGAGGAATAAGGCGGCAAAAACCTCAGAGGCGGTCTGGGATTCCAGGGGATGCGATCGCCAAAACCAGGGCTGTCGGGCGTTCATAGGCGCGGTTTCACGGAGCGGGTGACAAAATCGGTGAACGGTTAAGAGACTGGGAGTTTAAGAGTTTAGGATGTTTAGTTATCTTAAGGGTTTGTTGGTCGGTGTTCAGATGGTGGTTCCTCAACGTCCTGTCTTAACGCTGGAGGTGAACGGCCTTGGCTATGAGGTGCAGATTACGCCACGATTCGCACGGGAACTCCCGAAAACTCAGGCGGAGTTCCAGGTATTTGTTGATTTGCAACTTCGCGATGACCGTCTGTTGCTGTTTGGTTTTGCCACAGCGGCGGAGCGAGATCTGTTTCGTCAGTTAATTCGTGCCAGTGGCGTGGGGGCTCAGTTGGCGATGGCTTTGTTGAGTACTTTGGCGTTAGAGGATTTGGTGCAGGCGATCATCTCGGGGAATCATAAGATTCTCTCGCAAACACCGGGCGTTGGGAAGAAGACCGCCGAACGTATTTCCCTAGAATTACGAGAAACTCTAGACCAATGGCGAGAACAGGCCAATTTGGACGTGGTTGCCACGGCTGGGTTGGCGGGTGACTTACTCGACGATGTGGAGATGACGTTATTGGCGTTGGGGTACAGTCCCCAGGAAGTGGTTTCAGCGTTGAATGCGGTGTCGAGTGATCTGCCGTTGGGCGATCGTGAGAATGCCCAAGCCTGGATTAAGGACGCCATTTCTTGGCTCTCGCGGGAGGTGGCTAACTAGGGGATGCAGTTTCTGTGCTAAATTGGAGGGCACGGCACCACCACTTCAGCTATCGCTCGGTGACCATTCGACTATCGCTCAGTGACCAGGGTTCGCCCCTACAGGTATCCGGTTCCTCCAGGGAGTCTCAATTATGCTGTCAACCATTCAGTGGACGGTGGAAGACTACCACCAGATTGTTAAAACGGGGATTCTCGACGATCGCCCCGTGGAATTACTCGCTGGAGACATTGTAACGATGGCCCCAGAAGCCGAACCTCATGCGTTTTTCAGTCGCACGGCGGGCCAATATCTCACCCGATTACTGGGCGATCGCGCTCTGGTGAGTCCCGCCAAACCCATTACCCTCGCCAACCAATCGGAACCGGAACCGGATTTGGCGATCGTACAACCTCTAGGACGGGAATATCTCTCTCATCATCCCTATCCCGAAAACATCTTCTGGCTGATTGAATATGCCAATACCAGTTTAGAGAAAGATTCCACAATAAAATACCATATCTATGCTGAAGCAGGCATCCCCGAATACTGGCTGGTGAATCTACGAACGAGAGAATTAGTTGTTCACCGGACCCCCAGAGGACGAGAGTATGAATCGAGACAAATCTTCCAAAATGGGACAATTTCTTCTCTAGCATTTCCCGATATTTCCATTGCTATTGAACGCATTATTTCGGCTTAAGTTCAAGCCGAATCTTTGCAACTCCTAAGAACTCGCAAAAAACTTGAGCCAGAGCCAGACTCCCCAAAATTCCCCCAGCTGCACCTTCCCCCAGGAGCCATATTTTGCTATAATCGGGGCTTGTTTTTCAATCATCCGCCTTACCTGTGAAACTTCCTCAAACATTGATGCTGCTCGGTTCCGGTGAACTGGGGAAAGAAGTTGTCATCGCCGCGCAACGGCTGGGAAATACTGTGATTGCGGTCGATCGCTACGAGAATGCACCGGCGATGCAGGTGGCGGATATTGCTGAAGTGGTGTCGATGCAGGATGGGGATGCGTTGGAGCGATTGGTGAAACACCATCAGCCGGATTATGTGATTCCCGAGATTGAAGCCATCCGCACTAGCAAGTTACTCGACTTAGAACGCCAAGGGTTTCGCATCATCCCCACGGCGGCGGCCACTAACTACACGATGAACCGCGATCGCATCCGGGAACTGGCCCATACGGAGTTAGGCCTACGCACCCCTCGCTACGGCTACGCCAATGATTTAGCCAGTTTAGAAACGATTTCCCAAGAGTTAGGATTCCCCAATGTGGTTAAACCGGTGATGTCTTCCTCTGGGAAAGGCCAATCGGTGGTTCGCTCTCCGGAGGAGGTGGCCCAGGCTTGGGAGTACGCCATGACGGGATCTCGCGGTGAGAGTACGCGGGTGATTGTGGAGGAGTTTATTGACTTTGAGGTAGAAATTACTCTCTTAACCCTGCGTCAGTGGAATGGAAGCACTCTGTTTTGTCCCCCCATTGGCCATCGTCAAGAACGAGGGGATTATCAGGAATCTTGGCAACCGGTGGGATTGTCGCAAGCCAAAATTACCCAGGCCCAGGAGATGGCGAAAACCGTGACTTCGGCGTTGGGGGGTGCGGGAATTTTTGGGGTTGAGTTTTTTGTGACTCAGGATGAGGTGATTTTCTCGGAGTTGTCCCCCCGTCCCCATGATACGGGAATGGTGACGATGGTTTCTCAGAATCTCAATGAGTTTGAGTTACATCTACGAGCGATTTTAGGTCTCCCAATTCCTAAGATTGAGGTGTTATCTCCTGGGGCCAGTGCGGTGATTTTGAGCGATCGCGATTCGGATAGGGTGTTTTATGAGGGAGTCGATGAGGCTCTGGCTGAGTCGGATGTGGAGATTCGCCTCTTTGGTAAGGAAACCGCTCGTCCCTATCGTCGCATGGGGGTGGCTTTGGCGAAAGGGGACACGATTGAGCAGGCCCGTCAGAAGGCTACCCAGGCGGCGGCTAAGGTGCGCGTTGGCTATGGCGATGAGGGTAAATAGTTAGTTTAAAAAGGACAATCTACTTTAAAGTTCTGCCCTGAAATACGCACCAGCAAAGGGCAACAATCAGAGTTTTTTTCCATTGTTGTCCTTTTTAATGTGTCTATTTTAGGTCTGGGTGGCGGCTTGGGGATGAGATTTGTTAGAATGTTGATGTAAAGTTCAACATTTGCGGGGGAAGGGATTATGACTCGGACTTGTACCGCCACAACGCCTCAGCGTCGCCGTCTCCGCCAAGCCGCCGCATCGAGTAATCGCTATCTGAATGCGGTGATTCACCAGTTGGGGGGTTCGGATGCGGTGATGATTCAGGGAAAGGAACGCAATACCTATCGGGTTGTTGCTGAACTGAACAATGTCGCGATTCGGGGAACGCTGGCCCATGTGATTCAAACTTTGGAGGATGTGCGTCAAACTCGTGCGGCGTACAGTGATGAGGAGTTACAACGGATGACGGAGTTGGAGTTACGGGAGGCTCGGATGCTACGGGAGATTCAGCCTCAGGGACATCTGGACATCATCCGGGTGGTGTCTCAGGTGATTGAGGGTTGCCCAGATTTGGCGTTACACTAATTAAATGTCAAATCCCTGGAATCCGTGCAACAGCTTAATCGGTTTGAATTAAAACCTCTGAATTTAGGGCCGACTGGGGACAGTCGGCCGGGGGGGAGATTTACGTTTATTGATTTGTTTGCGGGGATTGGCGGCTTTAGAATTGCTTTGGAACGCTTGGGAGGTCAATGTCTGGGATATTCGGAAGTTGATGCTGAGGCGATCGCAGTTTATCAGAAAAACTTTATCTCTCCAATTGGCAGTTCTGAAGGCAATTTAGGGGATGTTCAAACCATAGGAACCTTGCCGGAGTCTGTGGATTTAATTGTGGGTGGGGTTCCCTGTCAACCTTGGTCAATTGCTGGCAAAATTAAGGGGTTTGAAGACCCTCGCGGTCAGCTTTGGTTTGATGTAATTCGCATTATTAGACTCAATCAACCCAAGGCTTTTATTTTTGAGAATGTTAAAGGTCTCATGGAACCGCGTCACCGCCAAAGTTTAGATTGGATTGTCAGGGAATTGAGTCAACTGGGGTATTTCGTGACGTTTAAGCTGTTAAATTCCTATGATTTTGGCTTACCTCAAGACCGCGATCGCATTTTTATTGTGGGGATTCAGACCCGGATTCCGAGCTATTCTGAGTTTAAATTCCCGGAACCCTTGGCTGAGAAACCACGACTCTCTGACTGTATTGAGGGGGTGGAACGTCGTGTTATCCAAAAACGGAAGTTTCCGCCAGAGGAGTTATTTGGCGATCGCATTCCGGCTTCCCGAGGACGGTTTCAAAAACCTGATGAACTGAATGACTTTTTTCTCTTTTCAGATGTCCGAGATGGCCATACAACGATTCACTCTTGGGATTTGCTTGAAACCAGTGAGCGAGAAAAGGAGATTTGTTTAACTCTACTACGCAATCGACGCAAGAAAATCTATGGGCCCAAAGATGGGAATCCCTTGAGTTTTGAGCATCTACAAGGATTGATATCTGATTTAAGCCGTGAGGAATTAGAACAATTGGTGGATAAGAGGATATTACGTCAGGCCGACCCTGGACGGTATGAGTTTGTTAACTCGAAGATTTCAGCAGGAATCAACGGTGTGGCTAAAATTAGTTTACCCCATGCTGATGGGATTGGGACGTTAACGGCAACGGGAATGCGAGATTTTATTGGCACAGTTTCGTTAAATTGTCAAGACCCAAAGACCTATAAACAGGAGTTTATTGATAAGATTTATAAACCCGGACGGTTTAAACCCATTTCGGCTCGTGATTATGGACGGTTACAGGGGTTTCCCGAGGAGTTCCAAATGGCGAGACGAGAGGCGATCGCTCGGAAGCAGTTTGGGAATGCGGTGTCGGTTCCGGTGGTCTATCATTTAGGGCGATCGCTCCTGGAGGTTGTCTTCGGAGTGGGGATACAGTCCCCGGTTTTCTGGGGCGATGGGATTTCCTTGTCGCCCGTCCAGCCATCGCTGTAAAATAATGGCGGCGGCTTTGCGATCGATAGCCCCTTTATCCTGAGCCGGATGTTTTCCTGAAGCCCGGATGAACTCCTCGGCTTCGACGGAACTGAGACGTTCATCGACAAACTCAAGGGGAAGCCCTAACGCCGAACCGATGCGGTGGGCCAGTTTCTCCAGGCGTTGGGCTTGTTTCCCCATGGTTCCTTCATCGAGACGGTAGGGCATTCCCACCACTAAGAGAGTCGCTTGGCGTTCCTCCACTAATTGACGCAGGGCTTCGATATCTTGGGCGAAACTGCCCCGTTTAATGGTGGTGAGTTCCGTCGCCAGTAAGCCTAAGCCGTCGCAACCAGCCACACCGATGCGACGGCGACCTAAATCTAACCCTAACGCCGCCACTCGTCCCCTCATGGGCGATCGCCATTGCCATTCTGAGACTGGCTTCCGGGCTGTTCCTGGGGGCGTTTCTCGTGATGGCCATTCTGGGAATGATGGTCATCCTTCACCGGTTGCGGCGATTGATGGGACCAAACCATGCGCCCAGGAACCGGTTTGCGAGAGGGTTGTAGGCCCCCTAAGACATCGGACAGTTGTAAGCCATCGAGGGCGACTTGTTTGGTTTCCCGCAGTTTGTGCCAGACGGAACGGGACATTAACAGGGTGTTGGCGATGGGTTCGGCGCCGATGCTGGTGAGATATTCCTCCCGTTCCGGTTGATAGTCTGTTGAGGCCAGGCGTAGGGATTGGGGGGGCAGTTGTTGGGTGATGCGGGCCATTTGGGCCAGCAGTTCCGGGTATAGCCAGGTGTAGGCGGGATGAACCGTGAGTTGGGCTTCGTGGTGGCTGCTTCCGTCGCGGCTGAGGCGAATTTGGAAATAGCCGATGGCGGCTTTGCGTTGGGGTTCAAAGACATAGCCACTGACGACTTCCGTGCGGCCAAACCACTGTTTAATTCCTGCCAGGATGGATTCAAAGAGGCTAGTTTTGAAGTCGAGAATATGGCGATCGAACACCTGACGCACCAGAGGCGGCATCGATACGGTGTCGAGTTGATAGAGGAGTTGGGCGTCGGAGTTGCTGACGGGGGTGAGGTTGGGTAAATCCGGTTCTCGTTCCCCGAGTTGGGCCAGAAGTTCCGGTTCAATCGTCCAATAGGTCATTTGGGCCAGGGGTTGGAAGCCATTTTGGCGGTAGAGGGCCATGGCGGGGTTGTCACTCACCTGGACTTCCACAATCCAGGTGCGGGCTTCCCAGATGGCTTCGAGACAATGACGCAAGAGAACCGTTCCCGTGTCTTGGCTACCGGCGGCGGGATCGGCGATGGCGCGATCGACACGCCAGGTGGTGGAGGTGCGATTGACGGGGGAGACTTGGATGGCCCCGAGGAGGCGGCGATCGCATTGGGCGATATAGGCCCGCAAGAGATTGCGGTAGGGGTTGGGGAAGAGACTCAGGAGTTTCAGCAGGCCGTAATGGTGGCGGATGCGATCGAGATCCAGGGCTAAATCCAGTTCGTCACTGGGGCTTTTGGCGGTAAAGGCGTTGGCTTGCAGGAGGGATTCTATCTCATCCAAGTCTCGATATTGGATGGGGCGAATATCAATGGTGGGGGTGACTGATGTGGGAGGGGTGGGCGTCGATGTCATAGGAGAACCTAGGGGAAGGGGGCAACGGCGATGGGCAGAGGGAGGAACCACTCTTGCTATTTTAACCAAGATTTCCCTCTCCCCCCAAGGGATTCAGGAGGTGCGGGGGCGAATCAGAACCACGGGGGTTTGTTCGTCGGCATTTCCGGCGGGATTACTGCGTAGGGCAATTTCCAGGAAACGATGGGGTAAATCGGCGGTGGCGGCGAGGACTTTGACGGCTTGTAAGTCGTTGACATCGACAATGGCTGCGGATAGGCCGGTTTCCCGTTGAATGCGATCGACGACGGCTTGGGGGTTGTCGGGCCCGAGGACAATAAATTGGTCGTAGGGGGGAAGGGTTCCGGTGACATCATCAATGAGGCGGGCCTGTTCTCCGGCGAGGCGATAGAAGCCGCCCCGTTGCCCCAACAGACGCAGGCCAACGCCCCCGAGGAAGGCGAAAAAGACCCGAGGGGCCCCCACTTGATCGATGAGGGTTTGCAGGCCGCAGGCGGTGGCGAGGCTGGAGGTGGGGAGGAACCAGTAACAGAGTCGCCGGGCCAGCCAGCCGGGGTTGACGGTGATGGGATCTCGCAGTCGTCCTTGGATGATGGCGAGGGGGGTTTCGCCGATGGTGATGATATCGCCGCTTTGGGCGTGGGGCATGACGTAGCGACGAATCACCTCAACGGGATCGTCGAGATGGGTGAGGAGATGGGTTTTGACGGGAAAGACGTCGGCGTTGTCTTTGGTTAGCCAGTTGGGGGCGGCGTCGGCGTCGGGGTATTGCAGGGGGAAGACGATATGTCCGGTTTTGGGGATGCGTCCACCGGGGCCGTAGGTGAGATAGTTGAGTCGTAGCCAGAGGGTTTGTAGGCGATGGAGGTTGGGGCCGCTGAGGTGGAGGTTGAGTTTAATGTGGGTCCTGTGGCGGGCTTTGATGATATAGGGGAACCAGTAGCCATCGGGGCGTGGGGGGGCATCGTCATGGGCGGCGATGACGTCAATCTGGCAGGAGATGTCGGCGACGGAGGCTTTGGAGAGGAGGGTGGCGTCGGCGTTGACGTCGGGAACCATGATTTCCAGGGCTTCGGTGGCGTTGAAGAGTTCTACGTCTCCTTGGATGTGCAGGCGATCGCCCTCCTGGTGGGTGATGGCCCAGGTTCCCGGGCGAAATTCCAGGTGGTTGCCCGGTTTCCGTCGGTAGTTTAGGTCCAGGGCGATCGCCCCGAGAACCATTACTAGGAGGATAATGCCAATTACAATGCCGAGAAGTACGTCGATCGCCACGATTCCTGTCTTGCCTCACAAATCCTAAAAACTCCCCTGGTTATACCATGGATAATCGGCAATTCCTCAATCGGCTCTTGAATCGACAGCACATCTTCCGGCGACGGATTCGAGTCTTTCTCGTTTTTTTACATCGTCATGGGTCGATGATCGGTCAATCATTTGGTTAACTCTTGTCAACTTAACACTCTAAAAATAGCTGTTTCATGAAGTTATAAAGTATCGTTTGATTCGCCATTTTTTGGGCAGGTTAAAGCTTAGAACCCTGGTTCCCCTTTTTTCTTACCAGGCGCCTCAACTGGCTTGTCGCAACACACTCAGCTTCTCCGACTCAACTTTTTTCGCTCAATCTGGAAAAAGTGTGTTACCGTGTTTTTACGTAGATTTTACGTACTCAAGTGATGGCGACCCGAGATCGGCATTGGTAGAACTCGGTCGCCGTGTTAGGAAAAAATCTCCGTAGCCACCCGTGGCTTTTTGGAATTATTCAGAATAATAAAAATCCCTTACCCCTCACGGGGTAAGGGATTTTTATTTTTTTTGACACGGAGATGTTTGGTTTTCCGATCTGCAGTATTGCGTTCGGTTATGTTCGGTCACAAAACCATTCAGCTTGCTTTTTGAGTAAGAAAAGTTTCTCATGAGTAATACCATTAGCACCGCAGTTCCGCTCGGCGATCTGAGCGAACGAGTTTCGATTGACGGTTCCATTGCCGGTGGCGAAGGCGGCATAAATGCAGTGGACTTTTACAGGATCGATCTGCCGCGAAGCAGTAGTTTAAATGTCACGTTTCAAGTCGCTTCGAACAGCTTTGGACCAACGGTGAGTATCATTTCTGATGCCAACAATAATGGAGTTTTTGATTCACCAAGTGAATTGATCGGTAGTCTTGGAGGAGGTCTGGCAGCCACTTCTGGAACATTTGATTTAGGGGCAGGGACTTTCTTTCTTCAAGTAGCCTTTAGTCCTGCTTTTAGGCGTGACTCTCGCGCCGACACTAGCTATACGTTTACCCTAGACAATACGCTACTGGGGAATCTAGCTGTAGATCCAGGTGACTCAATGGACACGGCGCTCGATATCGGAATTTTGCGCGGCGGAGAATCTTTCTCCGATGCTGTTGGCCCCAATAGTCTAGATCCTGCTGACTATTACAAGTTCACGCTCGACCGAACAGAAGATGTCAACATCACGATGACAGACGTGACGACTCGCGGTATGTTCAGTCTAGTCCAAGACCTGAACGGTAATGGTGTAGTTGATCGTGGTGAAATAATAGCATCGAGCGGTGCGTCAAAAAATAGTCCCGGCTCAATTAGTGCGACTCTAGAGCCTGGGACTTACTTTGCGCGAGCAACCACTTTTACTGGAGTTAGGGAAAGCTACAACTACACCCTAAACTTCTTCACCGCTGGCAACAACAACCTCGACAACGATGTCGTCAACGAAACCGAAAGCGACGACACGATCGCCAGCGGTGGCAGCAACGAGATCATCTTTGGAACCGAAGGTAACGACACGCTCGCAGGGACCAACGGCAACGACATCATTTTGGGAAATGCCGGCAACGATCTCATCAACGGCGGCAATGGCGACGACATCCTCGCAGGCGGCGACGGCAACGACATCCTCGACGGCGGCGACGGCAACGACATCATCTTCGGAAACACCGGCAACGATACCCTCTTCGGCGGCCCAGGCAACGACATCCTTTTCGGCGGTCAGGACGACGATATCCTTTTCGGCGGCGATGGCGATGACACCCTCTCGGGTGACTTCGGTAACGATACCCTCACTGGCGGTGCAGGTGCAAACACCTTCATCCTCCGTGACGTGCCGGGTTCCGACCTCATTACCGACTTCACTGTCGGTACGGACAAAATCGGACTCTCTCAACCGTTGACCTTTGACGCCCTAACCCTGGAAGTTAGCGACAGTAGTACGACTATTAGCTTCAGCGGCGAACTGCTGGCAACAGTCTCCGGGGTCGCGAATCTCAGTGCCAGTGACTTCATCTCCATCTCACTCGGCTAGCTTAGGGTAAGTTCGGAAGAGGGAGGCATCTCGTAGGTTAATTTCATATATTTCCCCATGCCCAACCCTCAGAAACCGGGTTTCTTAGTTAAATCTTGGTGAAAGAATCAAGATGCTGCTAGAAACCCGGTTTCTTTGACCTCACCCGCTGTTTTAGAGATTTGCACTGCACAATTGGGCTACAGTCTTCTAAAATAGATAATATCCAACCCAATTAAATCACTCCCTTATGGCACTGACCCGAATCACCGCTACCGGAACCGCCACCATTCCGCCAGAAATTGTCGACTGGCTGAACTTAAAACCAGGCGATCGCATTAATATCGCCATTTCCCCTGATGGCAAAGTCTATTTAGAACCTGCCCCAAAAGTGGCTCAAATTGATGTCCGTACCTTATCGGGTTGTCTCTACAACCCTGACAGAAAACCCGTTTCTCTAGCGGAAATGGAACAAGCCATCGTTGAAGGTGCAGCAGAATCAATGTGAAAGGCTTGGATACCAATGTCATCGTCCGCTTTCTAGTCCGAGACGATGAGTCACAATGGCAGCAAGCGGATCGATATATCAATCAAGCCCTAGAAAATCATCAACCCTGCTTGATTAATAATATTGTCCTCTGTGAGGTGGTTTGGGTATTACGCAGTCAGTATAAAATTAAGCGAGATCAACTTATTACTATCCTAGAAAATCTCTTAAATACCAATATTTTTATATTTGAAAATTCCGATGATATCGCTTGGGCAATTCATAAAATGAAGTCGGGAAATGCTGATTTTTCTGATTATTTGATCGTTCGCATCAATCAACAGGCTGGCTGTGATGAAACCGCATCATTTGATGTCAAGCTAGGGCAATTATCCCAGGTTAACCGGCTGGATTCATAAACTCTCAGGAACCCGGTTTCTTTTGCCAGAACACCCAACTATCAATTATCAATTATCTCGTCGTATTGGGTGCTGTTGTCTGTTGGCTGTTTTTTCATCGTCAGCAGAATCTCATCTAAAGATGTTTGGTCGAGGAACTGATGGCGTTCTTGGGTATAGTTGCCTTGCCCAGGAGTAAAGTATTGAATAAACCGGATTGTGTTAACAACTCCCAAGGAATTGAGGTTCTTCCGAATCCATTATGTAAAAAAGCATTAACAAACCTCTAATATCAAGTCCGGTTAATTAGCCATACTTAGCATTGGTATGCCTCCCACCAGTGAAACTGGGTCAACCCCGAGATGAAATCGCGCTGGTTTAGCAGTTGGACACAGCGTCGCTCTACCTGGTCGAGTAGGTCCTCTAAGGTCTCAAACACTCGGTTGGCTACGGCTTCGTTGACAATTGGCCAGAGTCGTTCTGCCGGTTGCATCTCGGGGGAGTAAGAGGGCAGAAAGGCTAGGTGTAAGCCTTCGGGTAAGACCACCTCTTTTGAGACATGCCACCCGGCTTGGTCTAAAACCAGCACGACTTGTCGTTCGGGTCCAATGTCAAAGTGCTGGGCAAAATCAGCTAAGGCTCGATTAAACAGCTCGATATTGACCCGAGGCAGCAGCCACCAATAGGTCTCGCCGCTGTGGGGATGGACAAACCCATAGAGCCAAAACCACTCATAGCGAATGCGAACCTGAGCTTTGGGCGACTCATGCCATTTATTGACCCAGCGGCGACGCCTGATGGGATGAAGCCCTAGGCGATGTTCGTCCATGGCCCATAGCTGAACGTCGGCATCGGGATGGTCGCGTCGGATTGCCGCGAGTTGCTGGTGCAGCTTTTTTTTCCCACTGCCGCTGCTCCTCTTCAGTGGCGGACTGTTGATGCTCTTGACGAGGGACTTTCAGGGAGAACTCCATCTGCTTGAGAATCTCCCAGCCCCGTTGGCGGTGAACCGGACGGTCTAAGCGGTCGCTGAGCCAGTCGGCCACCTTGCGTCCATTCCAGAATCCACCCTCGGGAGGGTCTTGCTGCAGGGCTTGGCACAATAAGGATTGAGTCTCATCGTCGAGAATCAGGTGACCATGGCCCTGATTGTGTCGCCGCTGGTCTCCCAGGGACTCTGGCCCCTGATGGTTATAGCTCCTGACTACTTCATAAATCCAAGTTCGGCTATAGCCGGTCACCTCTGAGACCTCAGCCGTCGTCTTACCCAGTTGCAGCAGCCAGATTAGCTGATAATGACCCCGCTCAATCCCACTCTT